>JBCDDS010000170.1:0-6939 GCA_039180185.1 Pseudomonadota bacterium
GGATTGAGGCCGGCATTCTCAACGCGGGGTCTGATTTTGATGCCACAACCACGCCGTTTGATGTGGGGTTTGAGCGATTTGTGGACAAGGATAAGGGCGATTTCATCGGCAAGGCTGCGCTGGAGAAGGCCTATCGATCGCCACGCCTTACTGGATTGAAATGCCCCGCGGCTGAACCACGCATTGGCGGCAGGGTTATCGTAAACGGCTCGCCCGCAGGGAAAGTAACGGCCGGTGCGTTTTCGCCTTATCTCAAACACGGTATTGGAATTGCTCTCATGCAAGCGCCTGGGTTTAGTACGGGGGATGCGGTCGAGATTGAATGTATCGACGGCCAAGCCTATGCCGGAGAGCTGCACGCTTTGCCTTTTTATGACACGCAGGCAGAGATACCTCGTGGTAAGAGGGTCGATATCCCGGAACGCAGTTAACGTTTCCGCTTTCAGCCCCAAGCGTGACTTGATATCGCTGCGCCATGTCACTTGATGCCCGCTACCCTGCTGTTTCCGACCTACGTGCCCGCGCCCGCAAACGCGTCCCGCATTTTGTTTGGGAATATCTAGATAGTGGAACGGGCGTAGAGGCCACAACGCGGCGCAATCGTACGGCCTTGGACGCGGTTCGACTAATGCCGTCGATCCTGCACGGCGAGCTAGACTATGATCTTGCAACCAGCTTTTTGGGCCAAGACTTCGACTTGCCAGTTGGGATCGCGCCGGTTGGTATGTCTGGGTTGATTTGGCCGAATGCAGAGAAACATCTGGCCCGCGCTGCGGCGAAGGCCAACCTGCCTTACACGCTCTCAACTGTGGCGAGCCAATCGCCCGAAGACGTGTCCGGAGTAATCGGGGAAAACGCGTGGTTTCAGTTGTACCCGCCTCGCGACCCAGACATGCGCAAGGACGTATTAGCGCGGGCCAAGAACGCTGGGTTCAAGACACTCGTTCTGACCGTGGATGTGCCCACCGGATCTCGGCGCGAGCGGCAGGTGCGTTCCGGGCTGACGCAACCGCCGAAGATCACGCCTAGGATCCTTTCGCAGATCGCCATCCGGCCCGCTTGGGCGTTGGGCATGGCGCAGATGGGCATGCCGCGGATGCGGTTGATCGATGATTATGCCCCCAAAACAAAGGGTTTGCCTTCAAACAAACATGCCGGTTACCTGCTGCGCACGTCACCAACTTGGGATTATGTCAAGTGGTTACGCGAGCATTGGGACGGGCCTTTTGTGGTCAAAGGTGTATTGGACGCACGCAATGCTAAAGCGCTTGAAAAAGAAGGGGTGAACGCGATTTGGGTGTCTAACCATGCCGGGCGTCAGTTTGATGCTGCTCCGGCCACTATTGAAGCACTACCGCAGATCAAAACGGAGACGAAGTTACCTTTGATTTTTGATGGCGGGGCGGAAGGTGGTCTTGATATTCTGCGTGCCATCGCCCTGGGCGCTGATATGGTCATGATGGGAAGAGCATGGCACTACGCTTTGGCCGCGCTTGGTCCAGAGGGACCTAAACATTTGGTATCAGTCATAAAATCTGATCTTGAAGCGAATATGGGTCAGCTTGGCCTTACCCGGCCGGCAGATGTGATTAACCGGCTTCCACCAAGCGGGTAATCGCACCACCTGCCTCGGTAAGAATTTTCACCGCCCGGTATATACCCACAATGCCGGATTGCGTTGAGCTGTCACAAAACTTACAAGCGCGCCAGAACGCTGCGTCGCGGCATGCGGAGAATACAAAGAACTGGGGACGTTCATGGCTGAGTTTGAGAAAATCCTGATCGCAAATCGGGGCGAGATCGCCATCCGGATCATGCGCGCAGCCAACGAACTCGGCAAACGAACGGTCGCTGTCTATGCCGAAGAAGACAAACTTGGACTGCACAGGTTCAAGGCTGACGAGGCCTATAGAATAGGCGAAGGCATGGGCCCGGTTGCCGCCTATCTATCCATAGAAGAGATCATTCGCGTCGCCAAGGCATGCGGCGCAGATGCGATCCACCCTGGTTATGGACTTCTATCTGAGAATCCGTTGCTTGTAGACGCCTGCGAAGAGAACGGCATCACCTTCATCGGGCCGAGGGCAGCAACAATGCGCGCCCTTGGGGACAAGGCGAGTGCTCGGCGCGTTGCGGTTGAGGCCGGCGTCCCGGTGATCCCAGCCACGGAAGTGCTCGGCGACGACATGGATCAGATCCGCAGGGAGGCCGCGGAGATCGGCTATCCGATGATGTTGAAGGCAAGCTGGGGTGGCGGTGGTCGCGGCATGCGCCCTATCGAAAGCGAAGCAGAACTCGCCGAGAAGGTCATGGAAGGTCGTCGCGAAGCGGAGGCAGCTTTTGGAAATGGTGAGGGCTATCTGGAAAAGATGATCACCCGAGCTCGCCACGTCGAGGTGCAGATCTTAGGCGACAAACACGGGCAAATGTATCACCTGTTTGAGCGCGATTGCTCTGTTCAGCGGCGAAACCAGAAGGTGGTTGAACGCGCCCCTGCCCCGTATCTGAGCGAGAAACAGCGTGCCGAGGTTTGCGAGCTAGGCTACAAAATCTGCAAACACGTGAACTACGAATGCGCCGGTACAGTTGAGTTCCTGATGGATATGGACACTGGCGCGTTTTACTTCATTGAGGTCAATCCGCGTGTTCAGGTGGAGCATACGGTGACAGAAGAAGTCACCGGGATCGACATCGTTCAGGCCCAAATCAAGATTGCCGAGGGTAAGCCGCTGGCCGAAGCTACGCGTAAAGCTTCGCAAAACGAAATTACACTCAATGGCCATGCAATCCAGACACGGATCACGACTGAAGACCCACAGAATAACTTCATCCCAGACTATGGTCGGATCACTGCTTTTCGCGAGGCCACCGGGATGGGCATCCGCCTGGATGGCGGCACCGCCTATTCAGGCAGTGTAATTACCCGCTATTACGATTCGCTTTTGATGAAGATCACAGCCCATGCTCAAACGCCGGAAGGGGCAATCGCGCGGATGGACCGCGCGCTACGCGAGTTTCGTATCCGAGGTGTGTCAACGAATATTGCATTCGTCGAAAACCTCCTAAAACATCCGGTTTTCCTGTCAAACGAATACAGCACAAAATTCATCGATACGACGCCGGACCTGTTTCAGTTCGCGCAAAGACGTGACCGAGGCACCAAGGTCTTAACTTACATCGCCGATATCACTGTCAATGGTCACAAGGACGTTGAAGGACTGCCGCGTCCACGTACCGATCTGGCTCTGCCTCGCGCGCCGAAACCTGCTAACAACGAGATCAATGACGGGGCGAAGCAAATCTTGGATCGTGACGGTCCACAAGCGGTGGCCGATTGGATGGCCGCGCAAAACCAACTTTTAATTACCGATACAACAATGCGCGACAGTCATCAGTCGCTCTTGGCCACGCGCATGCGTTCTATCGATATGATCGCCATCGCACCCAACTATGCCCATGATCTTCCTGGCCTTTTCTCTATGGAATGCTGGGGCGGCGCGACCTTTGATGTGGCCTACCGCTTCTTAGACGAGTGCCCTTGGCAAAGGCTTCGTGACTTGCGGGCTGCTATGCCAAATCTAATGACCCAAATGCTGCTACGCGGTTCAAACGGCGTTGGTTATACCAACTACCCCGACAACGTGGTCCAGGCCTTTGTCAAACGCGCCGCAGAGAGCGGTGTTGATGTCTTCCGTGTTTTCGATCCGCTCAATTGGGTGGAAAACATGCGCGTTTCAATGGATGCCGTGATTGACGCTGGGAAAGTCTGCGAGGCGGCGATTTGCTATACCGGCGACATTCTGGATCCCGACCGCGCTAAATATGACCTAAAATACTACGTCAATATGGCCAAGGAACTGCAGGCCGCGGGCACACATATTCTTTGTCTGAAGGACATGGGTGGGTTAATGAAGCCAGCCTCAGCCTCTGCCCTGTTTAAAGCCCTGAAAGAAGAGACCGGTCTTCCAATTCACTTCCACACCCATGACACAGCAGGCATTGCATGTGCCACCATCCTCGCCGCATCAGAGGCTGGCGTTGACGCGGTTGACTGCGCCATGGACGCGCTTTCCGGGAACACGAGTCAGGCAACACTAGGGACCGTGGTAGAAGCTTTGCGTCACACTTCGCGCGATACAGGTCTTGATGTCGCTGCCGTTCGTCAAATCTCGAACTATTGGGAATCTGTGCGCCACCACTACGCTGCTTTTGAATCCGGCATGCAGTCGCCGGCCTCTGAGGTCTACTTACACGAGATGCCCGGCGGACAGTTCACGAACCTGAAGGCGCAAGCGCGTTCTATGGGGCTGGAGGATCGCTGGCATGACGTGGCTCGTACCTATGCCGAGGTGAATCAAATGTTCGGCGACGTCATCAAAGTAACGCCAATAGCCAAGACGGTCGGCGATTTAGCGCTTATGATGGTGACGCAAGGTCTCACGTGTGACGACGTCCTGAATCCGGAAACAGAAGTGAGCTTTCCCGATAGTGTCGTAACGTTGATGAAAGGCTATGTCGGACAAGCGCATGAAGGGTTTCCAAGTAACATCGTCAAGAAAGTGCTGAAGGGTGAAGAACCAATCACGGTACGCCCGGGCACTCTTTTGGAACCAGAAGATCTCGAAGCGCGTAGGAATGAGTTGGCAGACAGCCTAAACGTATCTCTTGATGACGAAGACCTGATGGGTGCGATGATGTATCCAAAAGTTTTCTCAGACTATACCGAACGGCATGAGATCTTCGGTCCGGTTAGAACCCTGCCTACGCGTACATTCTTTTATGGGATGGAGACAGGCGAAGAGATTACTGCAGAGATTGACCCTGGAAAAACTCTTGAAATTAGAATGGTTTCAGTGGGCGAGACCCATGAGGATGGCGAGGCACGTGTGTTCTTTGAACTGAACGGTCAACCTCGTACCATTCGTGTTCCCGATCGCCGCGTGAAAGCACAGGTCGAGGCAAGACCGAAGGCTGATCCGGGCAATGCGGCGCATCTTGGTGCACCGATGCCTGGTGTTGTGACGACGATTGGCGTTAGCGACGGACAAAAAGTCAGTGCGGGCGATCTGCTTTTGACGATCGAAGCTATGAAAATGGAAACCGGACTGCATGCCGACCGTGACGCGGTGGTAAAACGCTTGCACGTACAGCCCGGCGGGCAGATCGATGCAAAGGACCTATTGATTGAATTCGAATAGCGGGATCTGATCATATATCATTTCAACCAAATTGCGCGTTAATCGAATGTTAATATTTCGCAATTCAACGTAAGAGTGTTTGATACAATTTAGAGAAAGTACGAAATTCTTGCTATAAATCACCAAAATCCCTACATTGACGATAGCTGCTCTGGGGAATTAGAGGGTGATTGACTTGCTTGTGAAAGGAGTTGAAACATGACCCGCTTCACCGATAGCGATCCCGAAGATCGAGAACCGCCATCAAGGCGTGCCAGGTTTCTATTTCTTGCGTTCTTGTTTGCAGTTTCTGGGCTGATCTATGCGGAAATGATAATGAGATACAGCAACTAGTCTGCTGGTTTCGCAAAAATATAAGGACACCATGCGCTTTTCTCTTGCAGGCGAGCGATAGAGTTTATATCCCACAGCTCACCCAACGGATGCGGGCGTAGCTCAGGGGTAGAGCATTACCTTGCCAAGGTAAGGGTCGTGAGTTCGAATCTCATCGCCCGCTCCAATTTCACTTAGTAAATCTATCATGTTGGAGATGTCACTGTTTTAGCACGCCGGGCAGTGCGGCGCGAGCGGGCATCCACCTTTATCGTGGCGCGTCAGCAACAAGGCGGCAACAAGAATTCTTCGTGGGTCTTGGCGCAACCAAATATCCAATACATATTCGCGCCATGGCGGGCGCAAGACTGAATTTCTTTTCTCTTTTGATAGCCGTCACGCTTGGTCTGGCGGCTCACGCCTTGATTGGGTATCACCCATTCCCACTTGGTGATGATTTCGCCTATGCTCCTTTAGCGGACTTCAGATCTGACAACTCTCTCTTTGCCCGTGATGAACAGCTCAAACTGTTTGAAAATCACGCTCTGGTGTATGAATTGCTTTATTTTTTCGGCAAATCAGGGCCGGGGGTTGAACAAGTATTCCGTATCGGCATCTGGATCATCGCGATCACCGTCGCGGTATCACTTTTTGTCATTTTGACTCGCTTCAAAGCACCGCTTGCTGCTTTGCCTGCGGTCTTAGCTTTGGCGGTCGTAGTCAAGATCGACGGGCTCGGACGCGGTGACTACGGCGGCATGATTGCATCTTTTTTTCACCACCATAACATCGCGTTAGCACTTTGCATGGTTGCCACGGCTGCTGCGGTTTGGCGCAAGTCTTGGCTGGCCGGAGCCGCGTTAGGACTTGCCGCCTACGCGCAGCCAATGACGGCGTTTCATGGCGCCCTCGCCGTGGGGCTGGGTACCTTTTTCATGCAGCCGCGAAATGCGTTTAAAATGGCTTTGGTGGCTATCGTCATCGCCTTTCCTGCCGCATTAGTGGTTTTGGGCGGAATTTTTGAAAGCTCAAACGTAACGACACAAGTTCTCGCCGATCCGATAAATGAGGCCTACCGTTTTCGAGCACCGCATCACTATGATCCACCTTGGAGCAGCGTCGGTTTGACAACGCTTTATCTTCTGACAGGATGGACAGGTGCCATCATTTTACGAAAATTAGATCGTCAGATGGCTTTGTTCTCCATTGGTGTTTTAACGGCTTTATCACTTCTGCACACGGTTACTCTGATCGTTTACAAAGGAGGCATTGGAGAATGGCTTCCGTTTTTCATCCTTGACGCAAACCGGTCTTCGCCTTTGGCGTTCACGCTTAGCACAGTCTTTGCTACTGCGGCACTATCGCAGGCAAAAACGACCGTCAATATTGCCGCTGTATCGATTCTTCTGGTTGCCATTGTCGTTTTGAA
>JBCDDS010000171.1:0-6886 GCA_039180185.1 Pseudomonadota bacterium
GATCAAAGTGAAGAAATCGGCCATTTGCGGCACGGACGTTCATATCTGGAAATGGGATGAATTTTCGGCCAAGACTGTGCCGGTTCCAATGGTGGTTGGGCACGAATTCGTGGGCCACATCGTCGATATGGGACCAGCGGCGCGAAAGTACGAGATTGGTCAGCGTGTCAGCGGCGAAGGACACATCGTCTGCGGGACGTGTCGGAATTGCCGGGCCGGGCGTGGGCATTTGTGCCGAAACACGCTCGGTGTGGGCGTCCAGCGAGCGGGAAGCTTTGCCGAATACCTCGCGATCCCCGAGGACAATGTGGTGCCGATACCGGATGACATTCCGGACGAGATTGCTGCGATCTTTGATCCCTTTGGGAATGCTGTGCACACGGCGCTGAGCTTTGATCTTGTGGGAGAAGACGTCCTTGTGACTGGGGCAGGGCCGATTGGTATCATGGGAGCTTTGGTTGCTCAGAAGGTTGGGGCCCGAAAGGTAGTGATCACAGACATTAACCCTTACCGGCTCAATCTGGCACGTGATATGGGTGTGCAGCACGTCGTCGACGTATCACAGGAACAGTTACGCGATGTGATGGATGAGATCGGCATGACGGAAGGTTTTGACGTGGGCCTTGAGATGTCAGGTGCGTCCGCTGCTATGCAACAGATGATCGCGCGAATGAACAATGGCGGGAAGGTCGCTCTTTTGGGCATCGCGCCCACGGAATTCCCGGTTGATTGGAACACGGTCATTTTCAAGATGTTGCATATCAAGGGCATCTACGGGCGTGAGATGTATGAGACCTGGTACAAAATGATTGCGCTGGTCCAATCGGGTCTCGATGTTTCTGGGCTGGTCACACATCGGATGTCGATTGACGCATTCGAAGACGGGTTTGCCGCAATGATTTCGGGCGACTCCGGCAAGGTTATCTTGGATTGGGAGGGTTGAATGTGGCTGATATAGGCTCTGTTTTTCGAGAACTGCATCGCCCTGGTGATCCGTTCACCCTTATGAACGTTTGGGACATTGGCAGTGCCAAAGTCGCAGCCTCGTTAGGGGCGAAAGCGTTGGCCACGACGTCAGGTGGACACGCCTTCACAAT
Source organism: Pseudomonadota bacterium (assembly GCA_039180185.1). GTDB lineage: Bacteria > Pseudomonadota > Alphaproteobacteria > Rhodobacterales > Rhodobacteraceae > Roseovarius. The sequence continues at coordinate 1,098 of JBCDDS010000171.1, forward strand.
AGGCAAGCTCGACATGGGATTTGTCACCCGGGATGAGGCGTTGGCCCATGCACAGGATATTGTTGCCGCCACGCCCTTGCCGGTCTCGGGTGATCTGGAAAACGGCTATGGCGACGCACCAGAGGATGTCGCCGAAACCGTGAGATTCGCGGCGGAAGCTGGTCTTGCCGGCTGTTCAATTGAAGACACTAACATGGCTGACTACGGGTCTTATGACTTCGATCTCGCTGTGGAACGCATCCGTGCAGGGGCAGCCGCCGCGCGGGCTTTGGGACGCGATTTCGTCTTTGTTGCGCGGGCCGACGGGATCATGAACGAAGTTTACGATACCGAGGAGGCGATCCGCCGTTTGCAAGCTTTCGATAAGGCTGGTGCCGATTGTCTCTACGCGCCGCTACCACCTTCTTTGGAGGACCAGAGGCGTATTTGTGCGGCGACCCAAAAACCTGTGAACGCACTGGCCGCCGGAAAGCTTATCAAAGCGACGCGTGCAGACCTCGCTGACGCGGGCGTTGCACGTATTTCTTTGGGGTCGTTGCTCGCTCGGGTGACACATGCCGCGCTGATCAATACAGCGCAGCGCATCCTGAACGACGGGGATTTTTCGGATTTTTTGACTGGTGCAAGCGGCGATGACGTCGACGCCTTGCTGCAAGACTAACGAGAGGACTGACTATGTGGGAAATTCAAAGAGAGGGCGACGTCGGCGGCAAAAAGCTCCCATCGCATGCCAAGGTCGTTGTGATTGGTGGTGGCGTGGTTGGCTGTTCAATCCTGTTCCACTTGGCAAAATTTGGCTGGAAAGACGTTGTGCTGCTGGAGCGCGATGAGCTGACCTCTGGCTCAAGCTGGCACGCGGCTGGTCAAATTCACACAATTAGTTCCGATCCCAACATCAGCCGTCTGCAGGGCTACACGATCGATCTCTACAAAGAGATCGAAGAGACCAGCGGGCATTCTGTCGGCCTGCACATGACAGGCGGATTTTATCTCGCTTCCAATAAGGAGTGGTATGACTACCTCAAACGCGAGCGGTCGAAGGCGCGCTACATGGGGCTGCGGCAGGAGTTTATTTCTCCTAAAGAGGTTGCTGAGCGGCATCCCCTGATCGATCCGAAGCACTATCTCGCCGCGCTTTGGGATGACCAGGACGGTGATCTCGATCCGTCTGGTGCGACCTATGCTTTTGCCAAGTCGGCGAAGGTGCACGGTGCGAAATACTTTACGCATTGTGGTGTAACAGAGACGAAACAGCGTGCTGACGGCAGCTGGGACGTGACTACGCCGAAAGGCGTGATAAACGCCGAGATTGTCGTTAACTGTGGGGGGCTCTGGGCACGAGAAGTTGGGCATATGTCGGGGCTGCACATCCCCGTGCAGCCGATGGAGCACCACTATCTGATCACCGAGAAGATCCCCGAAGTCGCTGAGCGTAATGAGCGACTGCCCTGCGGGATCGACTATGAGGCGAATATTTATTTCCGGCAGGAGCGGGAAGGAATGCTCCTCGGCACCTATGAGCCGGTCGGTACTCCGTGGAAAGTGGCCGGTACGCCATGGGATTTCGGCCATGAGCTCTTGCCTCCGAAGCTTGATAACATTGCTGACCGGCTAGAATTGGCGTTTGACCGCGTTCCGGCGTTGGCGAATGCAGGAATCAAGGATGCCATCAATGGGCCGTTCACTTTTGGCCCGGACGGCAACCCGATGATTGGCCCGGTTCCGGGTATGACCAATTATTGGTGCGCTGTTGGCGTGATGGCCGGTTTCTGCCAGGGCGGTGGTGTTGGTCTGACCATGGCCGAATGGATGATCGACGGCGAGCCGTCAATTGATGTCTGGGCGATGGATGTGGCGCGATTTGGGGATTGGGCGACGCCCGATTGGGGAACGGTGAAATCAACGGAGAATTATGAGCGTCGGTTCGTGATGACCTTCCCGAACGAGACGTTGCCCAAGGGCCGGATGCAGAAGACAACCGCGCTTTACGATCGCTTAGTGGCCAAAGGTGCGCGGATGGATCAGGGCTTTGGTCTCGAAAATGCGTTGTGGTTTGCCGATGGGCCAGAGGATGCACATGAGGAGCCAACATTCGAGCGCAACAGAAGCCACGAATACGTCGCGCGAGAGATCAAAGCGGTGCAGGAGGCCGTCGGCGGAATTGAGATTGCAAACTTTGCAAAACATGAGTTTTCTGGTGCCGGCGCGCGGGCTTATTTAGACACTGTTCTTGCTGGATATGTCCCAAAATCTGGTCGTCTGACGCTTACCCCAATGCTCACGCCAAAGGGCCGGCTTTATGGTGATTTGACAGTGGCTTGTCTCAGCGAAGAGCGTTTCATCCTGTTCGGCTCTGGTGCGATGCAAGAGGCGCATCGCCGTTGGTTCGAGAAGGGCCTGCCCGGCGATGTGAGCTATCGCAACGTCTCAGACGACTGGCATGGCATCGCGCTTTCAGGGCCAAACTCGCGCGATCTGCTATCAAGGATCACCCGTGAGGACATGAGCGCAGAGGCTTTCCGTTTCCGCGACCTGCGCGAGACCTTCATCGGGGGCGTGCCAGTTATCATCAACCGCATATCGTTCAGTGGCGAGCTTGGTTATGAGATCTATTGCCGCCCACAGTATCTTCTCCGAATGAGCGAAGCGATTGAAGAGGCAGGTGCTGATCTTGGCTATCGTTGGTATGGCGCGCGGGCATTGATGAGCATGCGGCTCGAAAAAGGTTGGGGCGCTTGGTCTCTTGAATTCCGACCCGATTTCAACGCCATTGAAAGCGGAATGGATGCTTTCATAAACTGGAAGAAGAATTTTGTCGGCAAGGCTGCGACGGAAACTTTTAGACAAGAGGGCGTGGCGCGGAAACTCGTCACTATGACAATTGATATCGACGGCATCGATGTCACTGGCGACGAGGCCATCCTGAAAGATGGCAATGCCGTGGGCTATGTCAGCTCTGGAGGTTATGCACATCGCGTAGGCCGCTCTATGGCGATGGGATATGTCGCAACCGAGCATGCAGGTGCCGGGACCGAGCTTTCGGTAGAAATTCTTGGTGATATGTACGCGGCTCAAGTGCAAGGTGCGCCTGTTTACGACGCGAATGGCGCCAACATGAGAGCCTAATAAGGGAGAAAACCGGGTTTGAGCCAGGCGGATCACACGCCCAAGCGATACGTTTTCCTGCTCCTTCCGGGCTTCTCCATGCTGGGTTTCACCTGTGCTTTGGAGGCGCTCAGCCTGGCCAATCGGCATGCCGGCGATGGCAAGTATTATGAATGGCTTTTGTTGAGCGCTGATGGCCAATTGGCTCGCGCCTGGAACGGGGTCACGGTTGAAGTTGACGACGGATTGATTGATCTGCACCGCGATGACACGCTTGTCGTTTGTGCTGGTGTTGATGCCGCAGCTGGCAGCACAAAAGAGGTTCTGAGCTGGTTACGCCGGGAATCCCGCCTTGGCATTAGCATCGGAGCGCTTTCAAGCGGTACCTATACTCTGGCGCTGGCCGGGTTGATTTCTGGAAAGCGTGTGACCACCCACTGGGAGTATGTCGACGCACTGACAGAGATGCTGCCGCAGGTGACGGTGCAGGATACGATTTACTCGGTTGATGGAAAGCTCTTCACGTGTGCCGGTGGGGCGTCGTCGATGGACCTAATGCTGCATCTCATCCACGAGGATTACGGCAGAGCTGTTGTCGATTGGGTGGCAGAGCAAATGGTCTATACCGCGCCGCGTGAGCATAGTCAGGCGCAAAGACTGGCGCTGCCAGCCCGAATTGGTCGCGGAAACCGCAAACTCTCCAGCGCGGTACGCATCATGCGCGAGAACATTGAAGAGCCGATGAAACTGGGCGAATTGGCAGCTCACGTTGGGGTGTCAGCACGTCAGCTAGAGCGACTTTTTATGTCCTTTCTGAACACCTCTCCCAGCAAGTATTATTTGTCAATTCGGCTGGAAAAGGCTCGAAATTTGCTGCGTCAGACGGAGTTAAGTGTGACGGAGATTAGTGTTCTCTGCGGCTTTGCCAGCCCAACACATTTCGCGCGTGCTTATCGGAAGGTTTACAATGTAGCGCCAAGCCACGAAGCGGACGCAACGAGCACAGTAAATCCGATACAGTAACCTTACCAGCCCGCCTGCATGCCTGCGTCGAAGAGTACGATCATACCCGCTGCGAGCAGAAGAATAATTCCGGTGGCTTGCATGTTTTTCTCCTGATTCCAGAGATTTCACGGTGCATCAAACCTAGGCTAGCTTGGTAAACTGGTGGTTAAGGACGTTTGGGAATGGTGTGCGTCGCAAATGGACGATCCAAAATAATCACGTTGGCTACGCTCATTAGCATGAGCCAGACTTACAAACTGCACTATGCACCCGATAATGCTTCTCTGGTGGTGCGCCTTGCCCTTGAAGAGCTCAATGTGCCCTACGAAACAGTCTTGGTGAACCGCGCTACCAAGGCGCATAAGGCGCCGCAATACCTCAAGCTCAACCCAATGGGTCTCATTCCCGTTCTGGAAACGCCCAACGGACCAATGTCAGAGACTGCAGCGATCCTTTTGTGGCTTGCGGATACGCATGGGGTACTTGCGCCAAAGCACGATGCGCAGGAGCGCGCGCATTTTCTGAAATGGCTGTTTTTCGTCTCTAATACACTGCACACGGCGCTTCGCACGTCATTTTATCCGTATTGTTACGTGGGAATAGATCGGAGCGCGCAGGCCGCGCTTCAGGCGCAGTCATGGCAGGAAATACCCCGATTTCTTGACATGTTAGAAGCGGACGCGAACAGCGGAAAAAGCGTAATTGGCATGTCAGACCCAAACTGTGTTGATCTCTATGTCGCTGCGTGTTTGCGTTGGGTTGTGCTTTATCCGATGAACGCGGATAAGTCGTGGTTCAAAAGTGAAAGGTTTCCAAACCTAATAGATATGGCCCGGCGGCTTGAAGGTCGTCCGAGCGTTGAGGCGCTCTGTTCGGCGGAAGGCATGACACCACATCCGTTTACAGAACCAGACTACCCTAGCCCGCCGGAAGGCTCTGCAACCTGACACAATGGCAATTGTTGCGTAAAGAACGTCGTTTTTGCGCGAGTTTAAGTGCCAGTATTGAGCCAATAGCCAACTTGACTTATTTTACGGCACTTTCAGGCCTGAGGTAGACCGCGTGTTTTTGTCTGTCTTCGAGATGTTCAAAGTGGGAATTGGCCCCTCATCGTCGCACACGATGGGCCCAATGGTTGCAGCTGCTCGATTCCTCGACATGATGCGCACCTCGCCCTTTGAATTCAAAGGCCTGCGAGGATCCTTGCATGGATCACTGGCGTTCACAGGTGTTGGGCACGCAACGGATCGCGCAACGATCCTGGGTTTGGCCGGGTTTGTACCAGATACGTATGATCACGAAGAAGCTGAGAAAGCACTAGAAAAGATACGCGAGACGCGCACGATTAATCCGCCTGGGTTGCCTGAGCTGAACTTTAATCCCAAAGAAGATCTAGTCTTTGATTTCGGACCGAATTTGCCGGGTCACGCCAACGGTATGGTTTTGATGGCGACGGATGCCCAGGGAGACGTGATCCTTAGCGAAACATATTACTCGATCGGTGGCGGTTTTGTTTTGACCGAACAAGAGCTTGAAGGAGGTCAGGATAAGGCCGACGGTGCGCCGGTGCCTTATCCCTTCAAGACCGCCGATGAGATGCTTCAAATGGCGGAAACGTCGGGCAAGTCCATCGCCGAAATGAAGAAAGAGAACGAAGTTGCGCGCTGCGGTGTAGAGAA
>JBCDDS010000172.1:0-6709 GCA_039180185.1 Pseudomonadota bacterium
CCTACTCGGTCTCCAATAATCAAACCTTCCGCACCAGCGGACACCTGCACTGTTGCACCGTCCAAGATATCGCCAGCCAACAGTGCCTCCGCCAGTGGGTCCTGCAAGGCCTTTTGGATCACGCGTTTTAGAGGGCGGGCACCATAGACCGGATCATATCCTTCGTCTGCAAGCCATGCCTTCGCAGCGTCATCCAAATCCAACGTGATCTTGCGAGACGAAAGCCGTTTCATCAGTCTTACAAGCTGAATATCTACAATACCGTCCATCTGTCCCCTGTTGAGGCGATCAAAGATCACGATCTCATCAAGACGGTTGAGGAATTCAGGGCGGAAATGTGAGCGCACCGCATCCATAACATCGCGCCGTGCATCGGAGGCGTCGGCCCCTTCCGGAAGCTGGCTCAACGCCTGCGAGCCAAGGTTCGACGTCAGAATAATCAGCGTCTGCTTGAAATCAACAGTTCTGCCCTGCCCATCAGTAAGCACGCCATCATCTAGCACCTGCAAGAGCACGTTGAAGACCTCTGGATGCGCTTTCTCGACCTCGTCAAAAAGCACGACCTGATAAGGCCTACGCCGTACCGCTTCGGTCAGAACACCGCCCTCGTCGTAGCCAACATAACCCGGAGGCGCTCCGATGAGACGGGCCACGGAATGCTTCTCCATAAACTCTGACATATCGATACGCACCATGGCACTGTCATCGTCAAACAGGAACTCAGCCACAGCTTTTGTCAGCTCTGTCTTGCCCACACCGGTGGGCCCAAGAAAGAGGAAGGAACCAAGCGGGCGGTTCTCATCGTTGAGCCCGGCACGAGCACGGCGCACAGCATTGGACACAGCTTTCACCGCTGTTTCCTGACCGATCACGCGACCATGCAAGTTGTCCTCCATGCCAAGGAGTTTTTCACGCTCGCCTTCCAGCATCTTGGCCGTCGTAATCCCAGTCCAACGTTCGACCACTTGTGCGATCTGTTCAGGGCGAACGGCTTCTTCGACCATCATGCCGTCGGTCTCTGCCTGTTCGGCATTGGCGAGCTGTTTTTCCAGCGTTGGTATCACACCGTAAGATAGCTCGCCAGCTTTTCCGAGGTCACCTTCTCGCTTGGCGTGGTCGAGCTCGCTGCGTGCCTTATCGAGTTGTTCTTTGATATCGCGGGCCGAGGCGAGTTTGTCCCGCTCCGCCTGCCACTGGGTCGTCATCTGCGACGAACGCTCCTGCATCTCGGCCAGCTCTTTCTCAAGCTTTTCAAGCCGATCTTTGCTGGCGGCATCATCTTCTTTCTTGAGCGCCTCCGCCTCAATCTGTTTTTGCAGGATTTCCCGATCCAGCGCGTCGAGCTCTTCAGGCTTGGAATCCACCTCCATCCGAAGACGGGAGGCGGCCTCGTCGACAAGATCAATAGCCTTATCCGGCAGGAACCGGTCCGTAATGTAGCGGTGGCTCAATGTTGCGGCAGAGACCAAGGCACTATCAGAGATGCGCACGCCGTGGTGCAGCTCATACTTCTCTTTGATTCCTCGAAGGATCGAAACCGTGTCCTCGACCGTAGGCTCATCGACAACAAGCGGCTGGAACCGACGTGCGAGAGCGGCGTCCTTCTCTACATGTTTGCGGTATTCATCAAGGGTGGTTGCGCCAACGCAGTGCAGTTCTCCGCGCGCCAGCGCAGGCTTGATCAGGTTGGCAGCGTCCATCGCGCCCTCTGATTTTCCCGCACCGACAAGCGTGTGCATCTCATCAATAAATAGGATAATTTCACCGGCCGCGTCGGTCACTTCGTTCAAAACCGCCTTTAGCCGCTCTTCAAATTCACCGCGGTATTTCGCACCAGCAATCAGCGCGCCCATATCAAGCGACAGAAGTTTCTTGTTCAAAAGGCTTTCCGGCACATCACCGTTTATGATCCGCAGGGCCAACCCTTCAGCGATTGCTGTCTTACCAACGCCAGGTTCACCGATCAGTACCGGGTTATTTTTTGTCCGGCGGCTGAGCACCTGCATGGCGCGGCGGATTTCATCATCTCGCCCAATGATAGGATCGATTTTGCCTTCTGCGGCCGCTTTAGTAAGGTCGGTCGCGTATTTCTCAAGCGCTTCATAGCTGTCTTCTGCGCTTGCACTGTCGGCGGTCCGGCCTTTGCGCACATCATTAATCGCGGCGTTGAGCGCTTGTGCGTTAACGCCGCCCTCTTCTAGTGCCGAGCGTGCACCACTTTTGACCACGGCGAGCGCTGTGAGCAAACGCTCTACAGGGACAAAACTGTCACCCGCTTTCTTGGAAAGTTTACCAGCCTCATCCAGCACCTTTATGGATTGTCCATCGGTGTAAACCTGCCCGGCATCGCCGGTCACTTTCGGAATCTTGTCAAGATGGAGATCAAGCGCCTGAACCACCTTGTCCGGCGCACCACCGGAACGGCGAATAAGATTGCTCGCCATGCCTTCCGGGTCGTCCATCAATGCTTTGAGAATATGTTCGGGCGCCAGTTTCTGGTGGCTTTCCCGGGTTGCGATCACATGCGCTGCTTGAATAAAGCCGCGCGACCGCTCGGTGAACTTGGATAAGTCCATCGCTGCTCTCCTTTTCTAAGCATTCCCCTTTAGAACACCCTTGATAGGCATGTTGCAGTCGGGGACCTTGATCAAAAGATGGGTAATCACGCCACCGTGTTCAAGTCTTACAGAAAATAAGTGTCCCGCGGCGGCTAAATTTGCGTAACTATCGATGATTCAACATTTTTCCAGATTTCGTGAAGTTCATTGCAATGTGCCACAACGCGACACACATCAAGCGCGCAATAACCCACAATGGAGCAGTACAATGAAAGTTGAAAAAATCGCGTTTGAGGACGTTCGTTACAATCCGGAGCTCGAAGGCTTTGAGGCATCCGTTAAAGTTCGCGAAGGCTTTCTGAGTTTCATCTATCCGGTCACTGTTCGCGCGCCTCTAAATGCAGAGTTTGAGACAATAACGCGCTCGCTTAAGGTCAAAGCCCTGTCGTTGCACAAAACTGAAAACGTGGCGCTTCGGTCCTTGCGGCAACAGGTCCAACAGATTTCCGCACTCGCCGCCTAACTAACGCGTTTCCGACAATCAGACTTGCGCTTGACGTCATTGGCGCGAGCAGCAAAAAGGGCGTTTAAAATCGGAGAAGCGCCATGTCAGATACGTCCGACGATCGACTGATCGTAGCCATCGATTTGCCAAATGCGTTGGAGGGACTGCAACTCGCTGAACATCTGGGCGACAGCGTTTCTTTCTACAAGATTGGCCTTGGCATGCTGACGGGTGGCGGATTGGCGTTGGCCAATGAACTGAAGCAAGATCACGGCAAACGCATTTTCCTCGATATGAAACTCTTCGACATCGGTGCGACCGTGGAAAAGGCCGTGCGTGGATTGGCGCAGTTCGATCTGGATTTTCTCACGGTTCACGGCGATCCTCATGTGGTCCGCGCAGCTAAGGAAGGCGCAAGCGGGTCGAAGATGAAAATTCTGGCCGTAACCGTTCTGACATCATTAGACAGATCCGATCTCGACGAAGCTATGATCGCCGAGGGTGATGTATCTGACCTGGTCGTTACACGCGCGCAGCGGGCATTTGAGGCGGGCGCTGACGGTGTTATCGCGTCACCGCTTGAAGCTGCACAAATTCGTGCCGTGTCCGAGGCCGAGCAGAAGCTTATCGTAACACCAGGCGTACGCCCGTTGGGCAGCCAAGAGGGCGATCAAAAGCGGATCGCCGCACCTGCCCAAGCCCTCTCTAACGGGGCCGACCACATTGTGGTTGGCCGACCAATCTGGGCCGCCCCAAATCCCAGCGACGCCGCGAAAGCAATCGTATCAGAGATTAGCACCGTCTGAGGTATCGGCCGTAGCATACTATCGCCTCTTTCGCCCCTTCACGTCCGACCGTACAATCGCAATATGCCATCGCTCTGCCGAGATTGTCTCCACGCTTTTGAAAGCGGTGCCCGTTGTCCAGACTGCGGCAGTCCGCGGGTGCTCTGCCATCCAGAGCTCTTTGATCTTTCCATCGCACATATGGATTGCGACGCATTTTATGCCAGCGTTGAAAAATGCGAAAATCCGGAGCTCGCTGACAAACCATTGATCATCGGAGGCGGGCGACGCGGCGTGGTCTCAACCGCTTGCTACATCGCGCGCATTCGGGGTGTGCGGTCAGCCATGCCGATGTTCAAGGCACTGAAGCTTTGCCCGGAAGCGGTCGTGCTCAAACCGCGTATGGAACTCTACGCGGAGGTATCTCGCGAAATCAGAGCCATGATGCAGGACCTAACCCCTGATATTGAGCCGCTTTCACTGGACGAAGCCTTTCTTGACCTAACAGGGACTGCCCGCCTTCACGGCGCACCACCAGCAATCATGCTTGCCCGGTTGACCAAACGTATGCGCGAAGAGCTTGGGCTCACTGGCTCCATCGGCCTCAGCCACAACAAGTTTTTGGCGAAGGTTGCTTCCGATCTCGACAAGCCGCGTGGGTTTTCCGTGATTGGTAAGGCGGAAACGGACATGTTCTTGCGCGACAAGCCAATCAGCCTCATTTGGGGTGTTGGACACAGCACGCGCGAGTCATTGAACAAGTCAGGCATTCACACATTCGCCGACCTACGCCGTTGGGACCGAAGAGAACTTTCCGCCAGATTTGGCTCAATGGGAGAGCGCCTTTGGCATTTGGCCCGCGGTCAGGATCAGCGACGCGTTTCCGCCAACACGCCAGTGAAGTCAATTTCCAACGAAACGACTTTTTCCGAGGACACCGCAGACCCGCATATTCTGGACGGTCACATTTGGCGCATGGCCGAAAAAGTCGCTGACCGGGCAAAAAGCCGAGCACTGGCGGGACGCGTCGTAACGCTCAAACTTAAGCGCTCGGATCATTCCCTTCTGACGCGACGGCTATCGCTCAGAGACCCGACCCAACTTGCCGACGCGATATATCGCACCGCGCGTGACCTTTTTGAGCAAGTCGAACCCGATAAACCCTACCGGTTATTGGGCGTTGGCATTTCTGATCTTGTGCCAGAGCGTGTCGCAGATGCACTGGGAGATTTGTTGGACCCACAAGCGGTGCGGCGCGGTGAAGCAGAGCGTGCAACGGACGAAATACGCGCACGATTTGGATCAGACGCAATACTGAAAGGAAGATCGTTGCGCTGACGCTTACTCGGCCGCGAGAGGCCGAGCGACTTTCGGACGCCCGATGGCAGCGATGTCTGCAACAACACCCTCAAGCCGCCGTTTGAAATCCGAAAAGTTCGCGTTTGGACGCACAAGTTGTTCGTTCATATAAAGCGAGCGATCAATTTCAATCTGGATGGCGTGACGTTTGTCAGATGGACGCCCATAGTTTTGCGTGATGAATGCGCCTGCGAATGGCGTATTACGTGTCACGACCAAACCAGCTTCGCGAAACGCGGCTTCAATTTGATCGACAATCTCTTCGTCTGCTGCTGCACCAAACCGATCTCCTAATACAACATCAGGTCTTTGCACGCCGGTTTTGGCAATCGAGTCCATCGCCTCGTGCGGCATCGAATGACAATCAATCAGGATTGCCTGTCCAAATTCCCTATGCGCTTTATCAAGCTCAGTTTTAAGCGTCTCATGGTAAGGCCGCCAATAGGTGTCGATGCGCCGTTGAGCTTCTTGAAGTGTAAGTTTGCCGGAATAAATCGCCTGACCGTTTGCCACCACTCTGGGAATTACACCAAGGCCGGAGGCGACGCGCGGATTATGCCCTGATTTTCGCACACCTTCGATGAGCGCGGGATCAAGCTCCTCTACACTTCGATTGAGATCAACATATGCTCTCGGCGCACCGGCCTTGATAAACGGCGCGCCATATCGCGGCGCGGTGTCGTAAAGCTCGTCCACAAACGCATCTTCTGAGCTACGCACGCTGTGCTCATTGAGGGCTGTGCGACGTACAAACGACCATGGGTAATCCCGCCCGCTATGGGGCGAGGCAAACACCACCGACGTGGTGCGATGCTCCGGATGGGTCAAAGTGTACGCTGTTTTTGGCATGCTCTCTCCTGCAACCCATAATAGAGCTAAATTGCGGCGCTAAAAGCCCTTGATCGCTGATCCGACTCCTTTTATACCCCAGCCTTATCGGCGCGGTCTTCCGCGCCCCTATTTATTGGGGCAAGGCCAAACCGGTTGATGGGCGATTAGCTCAGTGGTAGAGCACTTCGTTGACATCGAAGGGGTCACAAGTTCGAACCTTGTATCGCCCACCATGGTTTCAGGCTTCGCACTTGTGAAGCTCCGCAAAACAAGGCGCACGCGCGCCACGACAAAGGAGACGACCGATGAAGGTCAAGAATTCGCTGCGTTCTTTGAAGAACCGCCATCGCGATTGCCGCGTCGTGCGCCGCAAGGGCCGCGTCTACGTAATCAACAAAACCCAACGCCGTTTCAAAGCCCGCCAAGGGTAAACCCCGTTGCGGAAAAGTCGCAAAAACCCCGCTGATTTCGGCGGGGTTTTGTTTTTGCGTTACCGTGATGTCTTGCGAAAAGAGGCCGAATGTCCACTTTGAGCCCAAAGCTACTCTTGCATGAACCCAACAGAGCAATGAAAAAATCCGTTCTCATTATCTTTCGAGGATACCGACTTAGTGCGTCTAAAACCGACACTTATAAGCAGCGCTTCAATTTGCTCTTTCTCGAAACGGGTC
>JBCDDS010000173.1:0-6460 GCA_039180185.1 Pseudomonadota bacterium
CGGTTTCGTCAGCTGTCTATGGCCATCCGGCCGCAGCTGAAGAAATGGCACAATGGAATGCGCGTCTGCTGATGACGTCGCCAATGCCACAATACAACATTGTGGGAACCGGAGAGCCACGTGACGAACTCGCCGAATTCGACGGTATGCGGGTGCGCGCCACCGGAGGTCTGGGCAAGGCGTTTGAGGCGGTTGGCGGCGTGCCCACCTCCGTAACCGCAACAGAGGCCTATCAGGCTATGGAATCCGGAGTTGTTGATACAGTTGCTTTCGCCCAACACGCTCATCTTAGCTTTGGTACGATCAATCAGGCCGACTGGTGGACAGCCAACTTGAACCCCGGCACCGTAAATTGCCCGGTGGTTGTCAATATTGATGCCTACGAAGGTTTGTCTGACGAACACCGTGAAGCACTCGACAGCTCGGTATCCGAGGCGTTGGATCATTATCTGGCCAACTACGGCCAGCTTCTGCAGAAATGGGATAGCGTTCTTGAAGAAAAGGGCGTCCAGAAGGTCGAGATTGCTCAATCTGAAATTGACGCATTTCGGGCCAAGGCAGCTGATCCAATCCGTGAAGCATGGATTGCCGACATGGAAGCGCAAGGCCTGCCGGGTCAGGAACTATACGATCTGGTGATCAAAACACTGGAAGATCACCGCGCTGGTGGCAGCTAAGCCGATTTAACAACTGGCTGCGCGGAGGATCCTTCGCGCAGCCCAATAAGTTCCAACGGGAGAGGGGCGATGGCGGGTGCATCCACCGTCTGGGAGGATTCCAGCCTTCTGAGCAGACTGGATCGAGGATTGCTCAAACTGGAGCGGTTCTTTGCGCTCCTCAGCGGCCTCGCTGCGTTCTCACTCATGTTTTTGGCGGCTTATTCGGTGAGTGGGCGGAAATTCTTCGCCTCGCCTTTGCCCGGCTATGTGGACTGGATCGAGCTCTTAATGCCGCTCATCGCGATTATGGGCGTGGCCTATGTGCAGCGAGATGGCGGTCATATTCGCATGGACATCATCATTGGCAGTATGCGAGGCCGTTTGCTCTGGGCCATTGAACTTTTCATGATCGCCCTGATCCTTGTTCTAATGCTCGCGCTTGTGTGGGGAAGTTGGTCTCATTTCGATCGAAGTTTCGATTTTTCCAAACCGCTTTGGAGTCGGGACAGCACCATCGATATTGGCCTTCCGATCTGGCCTGCCAAACTCATCGTTCCGGTCGCCTTCTCCGTTCTGTGTTTACGACTGTGTTTACAAATCTGGGGTTACGGCCGAGCATTGATCCTTGGTCTGGAACGACCGGTCGCCGTGCCGCTGCAGCAGTCGGTTGCGGAACAGGCCGCGGCAGAAGCGGATCAACTGCAGGGGCGCGATTGATGGACCCGATATCAATCGGCCTCTGGACGACAGCGGGTATGCTTGCGCTTGTGTTTTTGGGCATGCGCGTGGCTTTCGCCGCGGCCCTTGCAGGTTTCTTGGGATTAGTCTGGTTGCGTTGGAATGGGTTTGATTATGATCCCGGGCGTCTTTGGAAGGCGATTGAGATCAGTGTCAAAGTTGCAGGACAGGTTCCACATTCGAAGGTATCCGCCAACGCCCTCAGCCTGATCCCGACCTTCATTCTGATTGGTTATCTGGCCTACTACGCCGGGCTTACCACAGCCCTTTTCGAGGCGGCTAAACGATGGATCGCTTGGGTGCCAGGTGGTTTGGCAGTGTCCACGGTTTTCGCAACAGCAGGCTTTGCTGCTGTTTCCGGTGCAAGCGTGGCGACAGCTGCAGTGTTTGCGCGTATCGCAATCCCAGAAATGCTCAAGATTGGCTATAACAAGCAATTTGCTGCAGGGGTGGTAGCCGCAGGCGGCACTTTGGCAAGCCTTATCCCTCCGTCTGCAATCCTTGTCATATACGCCATCATTGTCGAGCAGGATGTAGGCAAGTTGCTTCTTGCGGGATTTATCCCAGGCGCATTCTCCGCGCTAATCTACGGGTTGTTGATCATATCAATTGCCGTGATTTTTAAATCCGTCGGTCCACCCGTACGCGGCTTTACCTGGGGACAGAAACTCGCCTCTCTGCCGCCAGCCCTGCCTATCGTAGCAGTCGTCGTGATCATCATTTTCTTCGTCTACAACCCGTTTGGTGATGCCTGGGGTACACCCACGGAAGGTGGTGCAGTTGGTGCTTTCGTTGTTTTCCTGATGGCGCTTTATCGAGGAATGCGGTGGAACGAACTGAAGTCAGCACTGATCGAGACCGCGAAGCTTACGGTTATGATTTTCACGATCATCTGGGGTGTTCTGATCTACGTACGTTTCCTGGGGTTTGCCGATCTACCGGGCGCTTTCTCGGATTGGATTACGTCGCTTACGGTTTCGCCCATGCTGATCCTCGTCTGCATTCTCTTGGCCTACGCGGTGCTCGGTATGTTCATGGACGCCATTGGCATGCTGCTGCTCACTCTGCCGGTGGTTTATCCAGCCGTCATGGCGCTCAATGGCGGAGAGGACGTTCTGGCCGCTGATAGTACATTCGGCATGTCGGGTGAGATGTGCGCTATCTGGTTTGGCATCTTGGTGGTCAAGATGGCGGAGTTCTGTCTCATCACACCGCCCATTGGGCTCAACTGCTTTGTGGTGGCTGGCGTGCGCGAGGATCTCAGTGTGCAAGATGTCTTCAAAGGTGTGACGCCCTTCTTCGTTGCAGACGCGATCACCATTGCACTCCTTGTCGCGTTCCCAGTTATTGTTCTCTGGCTGCCGGGGCTCGCCTGACGCAGGCATAGGTAGAGAAAGGGAAATCCGCATGCGCCATGTCACCGAATTTCCCTTCAAAATCGAAAAGCATGATCCGGTTTGGATCGAAATGCCAGACGGCGTTCGATTGTCTGCCAGTGTTTGGCGACCTTTGGACGAAACGCCAGTACCGGCAATCCTTGAGTTTCTACCGTATCGTCGATCTGATGGAACGGCAGAACGCGATGCACTGACCCATCCATACTTTTCTGGGCACGGCTATGCCTGCATCCGGGTCGACATGCGCGGCTCGGGCGACAGCGATGGCGTACTGAAAGGGGAATACCTACCTCAAGAGCAGGACGATGCATTGGCGGTCATCGACTGGCTCACACAGCAGGAATGGTGTGACGGCAATGTCGGCATGATTGGCATTTCCTGGGGTGGCTTCAATGGTTTGCAAGTCGCCGCGCGCCAGCCGGAGGCACTGAAGGCGATCGTGTCGATCTGTTCGACCGATGATCGCTATGCTGACGATATTCATTATATGGGTGGTTGCCTTCTGCTCGATAATCCGTGGTGGCATTCCTACATGTTCTCGCTCAACACCACGCCGCCCGATCCGGATGTGGTTGGCAATCGCTGGTACCAGATATGGCAGGAGCGACTGCAGGGCAGCGGGTTTTGGATCGGCGAATGGCTAAAACATCAGCAGCGCGATGAGTTTTGGAAACAAGGGTCGGTCTGCGAGGATTTCTCCAAGATCAAGGCGGCGGTTTACGCCGTTGGTGGCTGGGCGGATGGATATACTAATGCGGTCTTTCGGTTGCTCGAAGGGCTGCAATCGCCGTGCAAGGGCTTGGTCGGGCCATGGGCGCATAAGTACCCACATTTTGCTAAACCTGGCCCGGCGATTGGTTTTCTGCAGGAATGCCTGCGTTGGTGGGACTATTGGCTGAAAGGCGTTGATACCGGCATCATGGAGGAGCCGCAGTTACGCGTCTGGGTCCAAGATCCGGTGCCACCGCTGCCGTTTTACAAAGAGCGACCGGGCAAATGGGTGGCAGAGGCGGGATGGCCTTCCGCGCGGATTGAGTGGACGGATTTATTTTTGAACGCGGGCGGTCTTGCATCAAATGCCGAGGTGTCGGGCCGTCTGTCTATTGGTTCTCCAAACAACACTGGTCAATTTGGCGGCCGCTGGTGTGCCTTTGGTCTTGAAGCGGATGGTCCTGAAGATCAGCGTGGCGAAGAAGGCGGCTCACTCGTCTTCGATGGTCCGGTCGTTGAAGAAGCATTCGACATTCTCGGCGCGCCTGTGCTTGAGGTGGATTTAGAGAGCGACAAGCCGGTGGCGATTCTTGCAGCAGTGCTGAGCGATGTGGCACCCAACGGCGCAGTCACCAAGGTTAGCCTTGGCATACTGAACTTGAGCCACCGCAACAGCCATGAAAACCCAGAACCTTTGAGGCCTGGTGCGCGCTATAGCGTTAAGGTTAAACTAAACGACTGCGGCCATCGGTTTGAGCCCGGCCATCGGGTGCGTATCGCACTTTCGACCGCCTATTGGCCGATGATCTGGCCGATGCCGGAACAAGCGACGCTGCAAATTTTGACAGGTGAGAGCGTTTTGCGTCTCCCGGTTCGGCCAGAGAGCGCAGGTGATGCTGAACTTAAAGAATTTGCGCCACCCGAAGCGGCTGCGCCTCTTGATGCAGAGACCATCGTACCCTCAAGCTTTCAGCGTTGGTTTGAGAGGGATGTGAGCACTGGTATTATCCGCTGTCGCCAAAAGGATGATGAAGGCGTCACTGAATTTCGCGAGCACAACGGGTGGAAGGTGGCCTCGACCCATGAGGAAACATACAGCATCCATCCCGATGATCCGCTCAGCGCAACATTCGAGGTGCAGTGGACCGAGGACTATAGTCGTGGCAACTGGCAAGTACGGACTGAGACCACGACCCGCATGACATCAACCAAGACCGATTTCATTGTGACCGGAGAGATGGTGGCGTTCCTTGGTGAGGAAGAGGTGCACCGTCAGAGCTTCGAGGAAATCATACCGCGTGAGCTTGTCTAGAGAACACGGCGAGATGCCTGAACCGCTCTAGTCTACGAGTCTACATCGCTTGAAATTCCAATACTGTGAGACATTGGCTGCAGCTAAGGCGTCAACCACGTCCCCGCTGTAAAAGTCTCCCTGTGGGAGCTTTGGATCAGACCAAATCTTGGCCGAGCCATCCAAAGCGCGGCGATCCAAGGCAATATCGTCATCTTTGATGTCTTCTTTCTGCGACCAGTTTACGCCTGGGCTGTATTTATTCGTCTTCAGATTTAAAGAGCTTTCCGGGGCGAGAGCACTGAGAACAGTCCATTTCTGTATCAAATGATATCTTCGCTCTGGCTGCACCTCTGTCTTTCTGTCAAACTGCAAGATTCTTAGTGGCAGGATCATTGTCTGACCGAGGTCGAACCTAAAAAAAATGTCCGCGATCTCTTTCGAGAAAACAGTCCCCCCCCCCGCCTAAAAAAAACGGAGGGAAGCCTTTAAGTGTGACATCTGAGTAGGTGCCAAAGATTGTAAGCGGCAAGTCTTCTGGAGATAGGGCTTCTCCATTCCTTAACTTAAGCCTTCCAGGTTCGTCCTTGTCGAAGTCCAAGCCTAGAGTTAAAAGGCCTGTATCCACTCTATTCATGCTTACCCAAACACTGCTATTTTCCGTCATCGACACACTTTCCCGTCCAAGGCATTTTCGATGTTTATCATGCGCTAATTGCTAATCGGGTTCTCCAGCCCGCCATGGCTTTTCATCCAGCCAAGGCTCGCGCTTGTATCCCCGACCGCCTTGTATTCAGCGCCGAGCGGCCTGGTCCATCCAAGATCTTCGATTTGCTCAAACAAAAGCCTGTAGTCGAGCGTGCCGTGATCTGGCGTACCGCGGTCGGGCACGGAAGCGAACTGGATATGCCCGACGTAAGGCAGCACAGCGCGGAGACGACTGAAAACATCGCCTTCGGTGCGTCCGACATGATAGCAGTCGAACATCATTTTGAGATTGTCTTCAGCCACCTCGTCAATCACGCGCCGCGCTTGATCTGTCGTGCGCAGGAAATAGCCCGGCGCGTCATGCTCATTGAGCGGTTCAATCAGAATGGTCTGTCCCCGTTTCGACGCCACCCGCGCAGCATAGCGGAGGTTTTGCACGTAAACCCTATGCGCATCCGGCCCGTCGGCGCGCCCGGCCATCACATGAACCATTTCGGCCGAAATTGCAGCGGCGTAATCCAAGGCTTCTACTGTAGCGGCTTCCGCCTCGCCCTGCCTTCCGGTCAACGCACCAAGGCCCATATCGCCTTCGGCTACGTTTCCGCGACGGGCATTGATGCCCAGCATGCGAAGGCCGGCTTGACGAAGTGCCGTGCGCACATCGTCGCTTGGCACGTCATACGGCCAGTGGCATTCTACGGCGTCAAAGCCCGCAGTTTTGGCGCAAAGGATCGCATCCGGAAGGGGTCGATCCGTCCAAAGAAAACCGAGATTGGCAGAAAACCGGGTCATTTGTCTGGCTCGGGCAGGGATAACCCGGCCTGTTTGGCGTAAACCTTAGCAATAGCGGCGTCATCTTCGTGGCCCAAACCCATGTCTGCTGCAGCACGGTATTGTGCCAACGCTGCCTCAGTGATCGGCGCCTGAAAGCCAGCACTGCGCGCGATTTCCAGCAC
>JBCDDS010000174.1:0-6446 GCA_039180185.1 Pseudomonadota bacterium
CAATCCGGAAGGTCATAAATGTCATCGTAGATTGTAACAATTTTCTGTCCTGGCTTGCCTTCGTTTTCGATCATTTCGCAAAGTGCCTCTGTTCTTGTATCCGAATGCTATTTGGTCAAAAGCAGTTCTTATTATCAAACTTCTTGCTCTACCGAAGTGAAGCGTGCCGTGCCGATATAGCCGCAATGAACCCATTTAGTAATGTCACGCACGTAGCTGTGAAAAATGAGCAGCTATTGAAATGATAGTTCTAAAAATCGCTGGTTTGTGTAACTTCGGCGCAGGGCTGCAACAGCGTTGATGGTCCATACCTAGAAATTTGCCTTAGACTATGAGGAGGCACCCATGGCTCAGTCTTCAGCCAACCCGCAAAGCGACACATCAAAGGTTATGATGGGTGCGCTTTTGGTTTGGGCAGCAGTCATAATCTATGCCTCCTCAAACTCGATCGTATCGCTTCTGGCCAATATCGGGCGCGAGAACCCAGTTATGGGCCGCAATGCTGTATCGCTCTGCAACCTGCTTTTCTTGGGTTCACTTATTTCGCTGGTCCCAATGGTATTCATGTTCTGGCGTGATTGGACGATGGAGAACCTTCGAAAACTGACACGCAAGGACTGGATGATTTTGACTTTGTCAGCGACACTTTCATCAGCGATTACTCCGGCCCTTTTCTTTATCGCTCTAGACTACACAACCGTGACCAATGTGGTTCTTATCGGGCGCATTGAGCCGCCACTTTTCCTTCTAGCCGCAATTTTGTTTCTGGGCGAAAAGCTTGATGTTTGGGCGTTGATTGCTGGATTGATCGCACTCGTTGGTGCCTTAGTGATGTTTCTTATGAACTCGGGCGGTGGTGAGTTTTCCTTTGGCAAAGGCGAGATCGCTACTGTGTTCGCCACTCTATCTTTTATTGCCTCGACAATCGTTACACGTCTCGGGTTGCAAGGTATTCCGCTTGGTATTTTCTCGATTTACCGCACCGTTCTGGGAACGATCATCTACTACTTCTTAGGCCTTTATCTTTATGGTCCAGAACACTTCCAGGACTTGTTTGAGCCCATCGTTCTGAAGTGGGTTTGGGTCTATGCGATCATTGTCATTATCATCGGCCAGTTTTCATGGAATCTGGGATTGAAGCACGCTCGTGCCGGTGACATCTCCTTGGCCACCTCCTTTTCTCCAGTGGCGGCTTTGGTGATCGCCATGGTTCTCTTGGGTGAGGATCCCGGCCCTGGTCTGATACCCGGCGGTTTGATCATCTTGTCGGCGATAGCAATTGGGCAATATGGAAGACTCCGCGCTAAAGCTGCGGAAGAGCGTGCGGCTGGAAGTGAACATGCGATGGAAACCGATGACGCGCTGGAAGCTGAAAGCCGCGTGAACTTCAAAGGCGCATAAAAAAAATGGTGTGAATAAAATGCTGGCGCGCGGCGTTATTAGTTAAAACGCTCAAATCAGTGTGAGTAATCATGACCCAGTCGTCATCTGAATCAACCGTTGACCCTGCTAAAGTCGTAACCGGCGCTCTTCTCATATGGGCGGCAGTGATCATCTATGCATCATCCAATTCGATCGTGTCCGCGCTGGCGCAAATCGGCTGGCAGAACAAGATCGACGGTCGAAACGCAATCTCATTTTGTAATATTCTATTTCTTGGGTCTCTGATTTCGTTAGTCCCAATGTATTTCATGTTTCGCAAGGACTGGACTCGCGAAAAAGTAAAACAGGTTAGCCGCAAGGACTGGATAGTTCTTACAATCTCTGCTGGTCTCTCATCTGCCCTGACACCCTATCTTTTTTTCGTCGCGCTCGACGAAACTACTGTAACCAATGTAGTTCTGGTTGGCCGTATTGAGCCACCACTGTTTCTACTAGCGTCGGCTCTTTTGCTGAAGGAAAAGCTTGACCCTTGGGCGCTTGTCGCCGGGATTGTGGCGCTTGGTGGCGCCATTGTGATGTTCCTGATGAACAGTGATGAAGGATTTACTATGGGTACTGGGGAAATCGCGACAGTTTTCGCCACTATTTCTTTCATTGCGTCGACTTTAATTACTCGTGTTGGTTTGCAAGGCATTTCGCTTGGTATCTTTTCAATATACCGCGCGGTGCTTGGTACCATCATCTTCTACTTTCTTGGACTGTATCTTTACGGACCTAATCACTTCCAGGATTTGCTTGAACCCATCGTTCTGAAGTGGGTTTGGGTCTATGCGATAATCGTCATACTTTGCGGTCAACTTGCTTGGAACATTGGACTGAAACATGCGCGTTCTGGTGACATTTCGCTGGCTACGTCTTTTTCGCCGCTCGCAGCGTTGATCCTCGCAATGATCATTCTTGGCGAAGATCCAGGGCCGGGCCTTATCCCGGGCGGCGCGATCATATTGGTCGCCATTGCGCTTGGTCAATTTGGTCGGATGCGATCGCAGGCTCAAGAGCGCCTTGATGCCAAGCGTTCGGAAAAAGAGTTAGAGACCGAAGACGCGTTGGCCGCGGAAGGGCGTGTAAACTTTAAAGGGGCTTAGGCGGCCTTGCCGTCGGTAAACTGCAAGCGGGCCAGGCGAGCGTATAAACCACCTTCGGATACCAGGGAGTTATGCGTGCCTTCTGCTACGATCTTCCCTTGTTCCATCACAATAATGCGGTCGGCTTTTTTGACCGTCGCCAACCGGTGAGCCACGATCACAGTTGTGCGGTTCTTTGACATCTCGTCCACGGCCTTTTGAACCGCGCTTTCGCTTTCAGCGTCTAGCGCTGATGTGGCTTCATCCAAAAGCAAGACAGACGCATTGCGCAAGATCGCACGAGCGATTGCAATTCTTTGTTTTTGACCACCAGAAAGCATCATACCGCGCTCACCCAGAAAAGTATCGTATCCCTCAGGGGTTGCTTCGATAAACTCGTGGGCAGCAGCCGCAAGAGCAGCCTGTCGCACTTCCTCATTGGTAGCATTGAGATTGCCGAAGCGAATGTTTTCCATGGCGGACGCTGCGAAAATAACAGGCTCCTGTGGCACCAGCGAAAGATTGGCGCGCAAATCGCTTCTTGCGAGGTCGCGCATGTCCACTCCATCAATGCTGACGGTACCCTGATTTGGATCATAAAACCGCTGGATCATGTTGGTTATGGTGGTTTTGCCGGAACCAGACGGCCCAACGATCGCGATGGTTTCTCCAGGCTCAATTACTAGGTTCAAAGCTTGCAGAGCTGATTGATCGGGCCGCGTCGGATATTGGAACGTCACATTCTCAAAGACGATCCGGCCAGAAACAGGTTCAGAAAATACGACCGGTGACGCTGGATCTTGAACCTCGTCCTTGGCCTCGAGCAGCTCAACAAGGCGTTCTGTTGCACCTGATGCGCGTTGTAACTCGCCCCAAATCTCTGAAAGCGCTGCAACAGCTCCCGCCACCATTATTGAGTAGATAACAAATTGAATAAGTGTGCCTGCGCTCATAACGTCCGCGCGTACATCGCGCGCTCCAATCCAAAGCACACCCACAATGCCGGTGAAAACCATGAAGATTACCAATATGGTTAGCCACGCACGCACGGAAATGCGCTGTTTCGCGACATCATAGCTTTGCTCGGTTATCTCACTGAAAGCTTCTTGGCTTGCTTTTTCATGTGTGAACGCCTGGATCGTCTGCACATTCAGCAGGGCTTCTGATGCGTTGCCCGAACTGCTGGCTATCCAATCCTGGCTTTCCCGGCTCAGACGGCGCAGTTTTCGACCCATTATGATAATGGGCGCAATGATGAGCGGCACCAGCAAAAGCACCAGACTAGATAGTTTGGCTGAGGTGAACAACATCAACACGAGTCCGCCCACAAAAATCAACACGTTACGAAGAGCAACCGAAACTGAGGACCCGACGACTGAGAGAATAAGTGTCGTGTCAGTTGTTAGGCGACTAAGCACTTCGCCGGTAATTGTTCGCTCATAAAACGCAGGACTAAGACTAATTATCCGGTCGAATACTGCTTTTCTTATGTCTGCTACCGCGCGCTCTCCCAGTCGCGTGACAAGTGCGTAACGCAACCCCGTTCCAATCGCCAGTAGTCCGGCCAGACCAATTGCTGCGAGGAAATAACGGTCAAGTATTGCTCCATTCTCAACATCGAAGTTGTCGACCACGCGGCGCACGGCGATCGGTAAGATCAACGACACGGCCGCCGTAAGAATAAGCGTCGCAAATGCGGCAAGTGTCATAGCCTGATAGGGTCGCAAGAATGGCCATAGCTGGCGCAACGCTCCCATACTCTTTGAGGAGCTTCTTTCGATCATGTCGGCGCCGTATTCGGGTTTGCGTACCATCTGTCCCTGCCCAAACGAGCCTTCGCCCGCGCCTAATCAAGTAGCGTTGTTTCGGTTAAGGTGTAGTGGCTGATGTAAGCCAGTATGATTTTTGGAGCGGGTGGCGGGAATCGAACCCGCGCGTTCAGCTTGGAAGGCTGACAGGCTACCATTACATCACACCCGCCTGACACATGGTGCGTAAATCAAGCAAGAAATAGCGTCAAGGCGCTTTGGGGTAGCTTAGCCCCACGAAGTTAAAAGGATTAGGGTTTAGCGAATTTTGCGCCACTTGCGCGCCGAGCGGAACTTGAGCCTATAGCACTCTGATTTGTGTTGTCGGAATATCCGCGCGGCATCGCCCGTAGTTTGCGTTTCAAACCATCAAGAACCGGGGGAAGGTACATACCGAACGCGACTGTGTCACCGTCCTTCGTCTTGTTGCCTGCAACCACAAGGCTGACAATGCGTGCCCGGTAACCGCCATCGGTAAAAACAGGCGCGCCTGAGGATCCGAATGTCACGTTGCAATCAAACGCTATGAGGCCTTGCCCTCGATCTAGAATTCCGCACTCGCGTTGCCACGATAGCGCAGCATCGCGATTTCGCCCGTACGAGACAACGCTGATCGCCTCGCCGCGTACAGGTCGGTCATGCACGATGAATGGGTCGGCCGTGGCGGCAGGAATGAACGCATCGAGCTCAAGAAGTGCCGCATCGCTGCGCACATTGCTTGAAGACGTTCCTCCAAAAGGGTCGTATCCATCCGCAATAGCATAGCGCGTCACACCACGTTCAGCGATCGACTTCCCATCACGCAGACCAGCGCGAAAACGAATGTCTTCCGGTGAACGCGGCTGTTTTTTTCTGTCGAACAAGCAATGTGCGGCCGTCAGAACTAGGTTTGTTGCGATTAAAGTGCCAGTGCAGTATCCGCCACCAGAACCAAGCTCAACTCGGCCAACTGCCTCCCATCCCAGCAAGTCGTCGCGGTCTGTTAGTCTTATCAGCCCGTTTGCCTGCGACTGGAATGGTGCGGCTAACAGACAGATCAAACACAATACAGAGAGACGGCTTCTCATCGCTTTATTCGGAGTTTGGCGAGGCAAACTTCGCGCCGGTGTCACGGTTCTTGCCGGAGGAGAATAGCCGTGTTTCACCCACCGTTCTATTCGCAGGTTGAAGTGCCTCGCGCATCATTGGCAGCGCTTTGGTGAGCTGTGCACCGAGTGCAACTTGTTGCCCGTCAACTTCTGCCATAGCTGACACGACAGAAACGATATGTGGAGCACCATCTTTGAACGAGAATACTGGGGAGCCAGAAGCGCCGAAGTTCACATCGCACGACATTACTAGCGCGCCCTCGTCTCGACCAAGGACCGTACAGATTTCTTGTAGAGAAGGAGCCTCAGCGCGATCTCTGGCATAGCTTACGAGGCCGATTTGGTCATTTTTGCGCGGTTGATTATCCGTTGGGAAAGGAACAACGCGTGCGTTCGTAATCGGATGATGAAGCTCGAGTAGTGCTATGTCATTGCGAACGCGGTCAGTCGTGACATCATTGTTGAAATCATAATCGGGGTGGATCAGCGATTTACGCACTCTTCTATATGCGCTCGCTCGCCCATTGCGCCAACCGGCCAGAAACTCGATTTTGCTGATGTCAACGGCTTTACCCGTGTCATTGTCGTAAAGGCAATGCGCTGCTGTAAGAACGACATCTTCGGAAATCAATGCGCCGGTGCAGAATCCGGTGCCGCCAATGTCGAGACGACCGACCGCTTCCCACCTTCGTCCGTCATCACCGTTATCTAGCCTTTTCAAACGGGTGTCTTCGGCGACAGTTTGAGGTGCTATTAGTGCAAAGATACTGAAAACGAACAATAAATAGCGCAATTTGAACCTCACAACTGTTTCACGGCTACCTAAAGTTCCAATAGGGCGAAATTAGGGCGTTATGGAACCGAGTACTCAGTTCACTCTTGCGCGATTTTTTTTGGTCACAGGTTGTTAAGAGCACAAGGCACTTAGTGTCGCTCGAAATTCTCAAGTCTGACACGTTCACACATGTGTGTGACCTTAGGTTTCGAAAAAGCGGTGTATGTTGTAGGAAATTTACAAGGGACTTTTATGTGTGATGATATGA
>JBCDDS010000175.1:0-6446 GCA_039180185.1 Pseudomonadota bacterium
CTGCAAACTCAACGGCATCGAGCCTCACAGCTATTTGTCAGATGTCCTGACTGCCATCGCTGACGGACATAAACAGACCGATATCAGACAGCTGCTACCGTGGAACTATGCCAAACCCGTGTGATCGGCGCACCGCTTACGCCTAACCCACTGCGGTGCAATATCTTTGAAAGCCCTCTGATCCGAGTCTGTCCAAACAATTTCAGCTCGATCTACGGTGTAGATGCGGTGAAGGCGGTCGCAGTAGTGTGCAGCAATCTTACCCTCGTCCCGAGCCCAATTGAGTATGCGCACCGCTACCGTGCCCGCATAGTCATGCTGCTTTGGCGAGTTCTTCCACTTAGCCCGCCACTCGTTGAGCTCGCCACGTGACTTGGGATTCTCCCAAAGCTTCGCAGGATCGTCCGCAAACTCGTGCGCAAATCGTAAGGCCCACTTCCTGTAATCGGCCCGTGTTCGCTCACCCTGAGGCATTGCGGTGCTGTCTAGGAAATCATCCACCAATTCCGACGTCATGTATCCAGTGCTCGACCGCGCTTTGGCTACATCGGCGAACGCGATAAGAAACTCAGGCTCGCGCGGTTCTTTCACTGTTCCCATCCAAAACTTTGGCCCGCCTCTCCAGGCGTAGAAATGGAACCGATTGCCTTCGGTAGTTACACGGCGAACGCGATGAACTCCTTTCGGCAGGCTACCGCGCGGCACGTCTCGCCCTCCTCGCAGCTACAAGGTCATTCTCGCCGTTGCTGTGGTCAGGGACGGTTTGAAGGCCTTGAGCTTCATCGAGGCGCACACGGACCAGTTTTGGGTCAAAATAATTTGGATTCCGGCGTATCGGCGTTATGCCTAACGTCCGGCAGAAACCTCGAAAAGCATCGTTAGGCGCGGCGAAGCCTAGCGCAGACGCCAAGTCATCCGATGAGACTAGCTGAATGCTATGTGCACCAACTCCCAAAGGATTAGCCTCGCTGCCTCGTCTGCTGTGTTCCCGCAGCATCCAACTTCATAATCGTCTCGACATGTCCTGCGCTCAGAAGCATCGCGCGACCTAAAGAGTAGAACTGGCCATGCTCTCGAGCCTTAGATCGAAGAGCCCTTGGCGAAACTGAAGCACCCAGCTTGCTTAGCTTTCGACACCATTCTTCAGGTGTTAGCATTTCATCGAGCGTATTCACTTGATTGGCCTCCTTGTGCCAGCTTTCTTCAGGTTTCTCCACCCAATCGCATAGTTCCAGCCAGAACTGCTTTTCATCCAAACCTAACTGTACTATGAGAACAAACGTGCACATTTTGGAAATGCTATGGCAGACAAACCAGACTCTCCCGTGTTTAAGTTTGCTTCAACGAAACGGCGCAGGCGAGCCACCTGGGCGGCAAAGCGTCAAACCAGGGCTTTCGAAGACTCGGTGGAACAAAAGCAAGTTTCCGACAGGCAAAGAGCGCTAGTCAGCTCTAGGCGCAACCTATCAATTGCCAGAGGCTTAAGAGCTTACCGAAAGTTTCTGGGCTTGTCTCAGGCCGACTTTGCGGTTCAATTCGGCATTACTCGACGAGCTCTGTACAACTATGAAAAGGGGCTGCGTTCCGTTAGCGGCGATCTGTTAGAGCGCATAGTGGCCCGAGGAGACATCGAATTGTCTGACGTCTTTGGGCTGTCGCCCGAACCTGCAACAGTTGCAGTTCGGCTCGATGACGCGCGTACAGCGATAGACTTATACCGTGCTTGCAGTGCAGAGTATCCGAGTGCATCACATGAAGACATCCGTGCATATGTCGCCTCGGAAACTGCCAACTGGCAGGTTTCACTAAAGAAAACAAAGAAAAATTTGTGCAATGTCGCAAAACGCTTAATGGAGGAATTATCAGAACAGCACCTTCTGGAGAAAGAACTGTGATAGCAGTCGTAGAGATACAAGCAATGGTAGTTGAGGTGCCGCATTTCTGCCTTTACGGAAGCACGCCAAACAATTCAGTGAACGGCGAGGCACTGAGGCTAGAAATTTCGGGAAGACATTTGAAAGAAATGACCTATTGGATTCAGGAATGAAAACTGCAATTGATTTGTTTTGTGGATCGGGTGGTATGTCGGTTGGCGCAAAAATGGCATTGCCCGACCTTAGCGTGCGGTATGCACTGGACATCGACAAACACGCAACACGCACCTTCAAGGCAGCGCACCCCGAGGCCTACGTTGATTGTGCAGATGTCGCCACCGTAAGTGCCGAGGACATAGTCAAATACGGGTCATTAACAAAAATTGATTATCTATTTGCCGGACCAACTTGCCAAGCAGTCAGCACAATGGGCTCATTCAATGTTTTGGACAAGCGAAACCACTTGTTCTTTCATTTTGCCCGACTGCTGCGTGGGCTGATCACTCTAAATCGCCCACCAGAGACAGTAATAATGGAAAATGTTCCTGGTATTCTCTATGGATCGCATAACAAAAGAATTGTTCGCGATATCTTTGGGCTACTTGAAAGTGAAGGCTACGGAGTTTTTGCTGACGTCTTAAACCTTGCAGAGTTAGGACTTCCGCAACTACGCCATCGGTTTTTTCTTGTGGCTCGTTGGAAATCCAACGGAAGAAAATCGTTCCCAAAAGCAAAGTTCATAGATGCTGATGAGGGCAAACTTCCACGCTATCTGACTGTGGAGGCCGCGATTAGTGACCTTCACGACCTTCCGCCGCAACATGACGGCGAAGCTACCGCCGTTAGTTGTGGTGCATCTACCGAGTATCAAAAGCTCCTTCGAGGTAAGTCCACTATTATTCACAATCATTGGTCGGCCGAGACCTCGGAGCAAAACATCCAGCGTATCGCTAGTATCCCAGAAGGTGGCAATTGGAAGGATATACCGTGCGGTCTGTTGCCCGAGAGACTTCGCAGGGTGAGGATGACCGACTACGCCACGGTGTATGGGCGGCTTCATTGGGATAACCCAGCCTACACTGTCTCAGCAAGTTTTTCGAATCCTACTTCGGGCTGCTTCATTCACCCAACACATGATAGAGTTCTTACTGTACGTGAAGGCGCAAGGCTTCAGGGATTCCCTGACGACGTTCAGTTTCTCGGGCCTAGGCTCTCGCAGTATCGTCAGGTGGGCAACGCTGTACCTCCTTACGCAATGGCACAGCTCATCAACTATTTAGTGGATGAAAACAGTTCGGAGGGAACCCCTGCCCTGCTTGATCCAGAAGTCCTTAGAAGTGACAAAAAGCTGCCTCCGATGACAAGCCGTTTTCGCACGCGCCGCAGTGCATCAAAGTCGGGACGCCAGGGATACGGAGGCTCGACCTTCTGGCCTGTTGGTTGGGGGCCAGCGCCCGAGTCACTGCCAGATCACACTACACAGTACCATCGCGAACCCGCTGAGATTGAGCGACAGCGTCGCTATCGAAGACGTGATGAGATGAGACCGCTAGCTGATTTAGCTTTGTTCGACGAAGTTTTGGAAGATTGGATATCTGTCGCACCAACGTCAAGGAGCCGCCCGGAGGAGACCGTCTTTGTTTTAGATACTGCCGCTGAAACAGACGGAACAACGGTGCTATTGCATCTGCTTCGAGCGGTTGAGTCATTGAGCGGCGCGTGTTGGATTCAGGCTCCACTAGCTGTACTTGGTCAGCAACTCGTCGAATTAGCGAGGCTTGCCTCTGATCGTGGAATAGAAACCTTTGCTTCGATAGAGTGGTGTGAGAGTACCGAACGGATCAGATGGGGCGCAGCAGATAATTCTTCCCCCGTTGTTCCGATCATTTTAGACCGAATTGACGCAGTGGCCACACCCATATCTGGGCCAATTGCACGGACAGATCAGGCCAAAACTGAATTCATATGAGCAGAAAGCGGACCCTGTTGAGTTGCGGTCGATCAAACATGGATTACACCCGAGAAGAGGGCTTTTATTCCTCGATTTGGACTCAAGTCCGGTCAACCTTGAGTTTATGTAGACGCGTTCAGGAACAAAGTTGGAGACGCGCTAAGTACAGTTTCTTGATCTGATCTTAAAATGAAATAAAAGAGCGATATTTATAACGGTGTCTACAGTTTCTTCTTAGAACAAGCTGTGGATCATCGGATTACGTCCATCAGGTTTAGTGAGGGAACAAATGCTGCCTTTGCTCGCCAGTATGGTGCCGAGGACTTGGTCAAATTGATAAATGAAGAACTGGACCAAGGCGACGGACCCAAAAGACACCACATTAAATGGTATCTTGATGGGCCCAACTATGGGACAGACATACAAACAGTTTGTTTTGCCATCTTAATGGTCTGCCTGGCGCAATGGCATTTGGATGAAAGTGACCACTCGCACAACATACGAGACAAATTACTTGCATTGTTTGATGTAACTTCGAGTCTCATTGGTCTTCCAGCGCTCTGGTCAAAACTAGGCGAACAACTCAAAACTGATGGGGTAGAGCTAGTACTCCCAACCGTGCCGCGCTCTCGACGGTTAGTTGGCACACATCAAGCACTGGTGTTCCCTCTCTATGTCCACCGAAGATCAATGCGTGCGGTTATCCAAAGGATACCTGAAGAGCACCGATCAGACACTCGGTTGTCGATTAGCTTGCAGAACATTGATGTGGTTTCAGGTGCAATGCGCAAACACTTCATCGACTGGAAAAACCTTGCATCAGAGATGGACCCAGACGCATATCAAACTCCGTTTTGGCTGACCGTTGAAGAAGAAAGGCTACATCTCGCGACGAGATCACGATTGGCGGTTCGGACTACAGATGACTTCCCGCCCAGCCTTGCCTTATTTGAGGAATTTCCATCCGGTGAACATAAGCAAAGGGATGATCCAACTGAATTCACGTCACCGAGTAAGGCCGTTTCGAAAGCTTGGCGAACCAGAAGCATCGGGCTCACCGACCAAGGTTTCGGCAATTGGGTGGAGTGCACCGCAGATCAGCATCCAGATAAATGGCTGAAGCAGCAAACCACTGACATAAGCCAAGAGGAGCTTAGTTCGCCTGAAGCCATACTACCGGTAGGAAGTGGATCGTGGCATTTGGCAGAACCGGTCGAAAAGAGGAAAGCTGCTAATTTGTATTCAGAGAGGATCGGCGCAGTCGAGAGAAAGGAAGGTATTCGCGTTGGGCGGCGAGTATTACACCGCTACCCTTTCGTGCCATGGTATCGCTCTAGGCATTCAAACGGGTTAATTTTTTACCTCGATGGAGGAGAGTTGGAGAAAGAGACGGATACCGATGGCTATCAGCGTCCAGTTGTTTCGAGCATAGATGGAGCAACCGATCTAAAGATCGTTGGAGGAGGTAAGACACCGTGCCTAAAAGTGGCAGCGGCGGGACAGGCACAACGACATCCACTTCGGAGATTCCGCGAGTTTAGGGTTGGTGAAGCTCAACACGACGACGGCGCGCTGAGAGAAACCTTGCCCATCGTTAAAGGACCATTGCCAAGCGCGCCCGAACCGACAGCTAGAACGACCGATGAGTTGATAGTTTCACTTGGCGAGGCACTGTACGCGCGCTCGGTCCGAGGCATTGGAGTGGGCGAGGCATTCGAACTGGTCAAACGCATTTCTCCGAACCGCCCTGACGTTTGCTGGGCGCTTCTAAGGTCGTTTGTTAATTCTGGTTGGTTTGATCCGGTTTGGCGCCATGGAACTTGCGCGCAGGCCCTCCTACCTCGTTCCACTCGATTTATCGAAAGAGGGGGCCAGCTACTCTTGGACGGTTTGCTTTGCGAGGACTTGCTTAAAGGGATTAGCGCGACAGCAGAAAGGCTTGGCGGAAGGTTCCTGATTTTTGACAGCAAGAAAACTCTCGCGCCGCCTTGCTATGTTGTTGACTCGATGCAGCAAGAGAAGCGCGACAGCCTGTTTAAGGAAACCGGTGTTCCTCTCTACACAGAAAAGTATGTTGAGCCGCCATCGATCTCATCGCTAGCCGATGATCCCGACTTGTCGCTCTACAAACCGATGTTCACGCAATTTGGCGTAGGACGGCTGGAACGAAAGGATTCTAAGGGTCCTCCTCGATGGAGCGCTCGACTGGATGGTTATTCAGATATCCACGTCTCAAAGACAACTGCGCAACTGCACTCCGCGGTTGCGACTGGTTCGAAGATTTTTAGTTGGAAAGACGGGTTGCTGTGGACTGCCGGACCAGGCCGCTTTCTTCCGGCGGCGTGGTCTCGCTGGTTAAGACTGCGCACCCTGCAATGTGGAGGTGTGTATACTGAAGCTAATGGCGGTATGGAACGCTATGTATATCCATGTGACAAAGCAGCTGCAGAAGCAATCGCTGCTGTGTGCCCAGTTGTCGGAGTGTCTGACGCCAGCACCCACCGGACAGAATTAGGTGTTTGAGCAACGGAGGATTTCTGGTTCATCGAAGCCATTATGGAGCGAAGATGAACGAGAAGTCCGGAACATCGAAGGATGCCGCTGACAAGCTGGTCAGGGGC
>JBCDDS010000176.1:0-6348 GCA_039180185.1 Pseudomonadota bacterium
AGTTCCGCAGCCCAGAGACCGACGAGTTTGTTACGACGCGCCTCAGCTTTGAACTTCATCTCCTCGTCATGTGCATACATGTTTTCGAAGGCATTTTCGCGATCGTCGAAGGTGCTCATAGGGTTCCCCAATCATTGTATTTGTCCAATTTAGATATGGCTTCTAGCTGGCTACAGCGCAAGGGTTTAAGTGTTCTTGCCCCGCTGCCGCCCATACACTAATAGAACGCTAACTAATCCGCGAGACAGACCCCCGCGGCCCCAAGAAGTGGAGAGCCCATGGCGCGCCGCAAGAAAATCTACGAAGGCAAAGCAAAAACCCTTTTTGAAGGACCGGAACCCGGTACTATCGTTCAATATTTCAAGGATGATGCCACGGCCTTCAACGCCCAGAAAAAGGATGTCATCGAAGGCAAAGGCGTGCTTAACAACATGCTGAGCGAGTACTTCATGAACGGGCTGACAAGTATTGGCGTGCCCAATCACTTCATTAAGCGGCTGAATATGCGCGAGCAGCTCGTACGCAGCTGCGAAATTGTGCCGTTGGAAGTGATCGTTCGCAATTTCGCTGCAGGCACCATGGCGCAACGGTTAGGCCTTGACGAGGGCACACAACTTCCGCGTCCTGTGGTCGAGTACTGCCTGAAGGACGATGATCTTGGCGATCCACTGGTCAGTGAAGAGCATATAGCGGCCTTTGGTTGGGCTAGTGCGCAGGACATGGATGACATCGTAAGCCTTGCGCTGCGGGTGAACGATTTCCTCTCTGGCGTGATGTATGGTGTCGGTATCCGGCTCGTTGATTTCAAAATAGAGATCGGGCGCATTTTTGATGGCGATTATCAACGCCTTATCGTGGCCGACGAGATATCGCCTGATAGCTGTCGTTTGTGGGATATCGAGACGGGCCGCAAGCTGGACAAGGATGTATTTCGCCGTGATCTAGGCGATCTGACGGATGCCTACACTGAAGTTGCCCGACGCTTGGGCGTCATGCCTAAGAATGCTACGCAAATGACCAAACCGACGCTGATCAACTAAACAAGCTTGGGGGAGCAGAAAATGAAGGCACGGGTGCATGTAATGCTGAAGAATGGGGTTCTCGATCCGCAGGGAGAGGCAGTGCGTCACGCCCTGGGATCGTTGGGCTTTGACGGTGTTGAGGATGTCCGCCAGGGCAAGGTGATTGAACTGGAACTGGCCGAAGACGATGCAGCGAAGGCGGAGGCAACAGTCAAGGACATGTGTGAGAAACTGCTCGCAAACACGGTGATCGAGAGCTATTCGGTGGAGATCTCCTGATGCATGCTGCAGTAATCGTATTTCCGGGATCAAATTGCGAACGGGACTTGAAAGTTGCCTTCGAAAACGCAGGCGCAAAAGTTTCGATGGTTTGGCACAAGGACACCGAAATTCCCGCGGGCGTAGATGTGATTGGCGTTCCGGGCGGATTTTCTTTCGGCGATTACCTACGTTGTGGTGCGATTGCAGCGAATTCGCCGATTTGTCGTTCGGTGAAAGCACATGCTGATAAGGGCGGATATGTACTCGGTGTGTGCAACGGCTTTCAGGTGCTGACAGAAACTGGACTGTTACCTGGCATTTTGCTTCGCAATGCAGGCTTGAAGTACATCTGCAAAGCAGTTGATCTTAGAGTGGAAACTTCCGATAGCCCTTTTACGAACAGATATCAGGATGGCGCTACCATCACGATCCCGATCGCGCATAACGAAGGTAACTATTTTGCCGATGAGGCAACACTAGCGCGTTTGAATGGCGATAATCGCGTTGCGTTCCGCTACGTCGATAACCCTAACGGTGCACAAGAGAGCATTGCGGGAATTTTGTCCGAAAATCGCAGAGTACTCGGTATGATGCCGCATCCTGAGCGGATGGCAGACCCTGTTCACGGTAACACAGAGGGTGCAACTCTTTTCAAAAGCCTGATTAATGAAATGGCGGTCGCCTGACATCGTACGACTTCCAACCTTAGTGAGTGAGATACATCGCGACTTGAGGCGTTGTCGTTGACGGACTAGACTCTGGCCATGGGACAGTCTTCACAGAGCAGGGTAGAAGAAGCGCCTCGTAGCTTAAGTTGGCGCGCGAGACTTTCCTTTGTTGTCCTTGTAATCGTTGCCATTTCTGTCGTCTTTGTCACCAACCGACTGTTGACCAATCGTTTTACCGAGACGACACGAAACAACGCCGAATTGCGTCTAGCTCTTTACACAGGGAACCTTCTTTCTGAGTTGCGCCAAAACGCCATTGTGCCGCAGCTCCTTGCGCAAGACCGATCGCTTGTATCGGACTTGGACAGCGGTGACTTCGCAAACACCTCTCAGCGTTTGATCAATTTTAAAGAGGGGATAACGGCTGCATCTTTGACGTTGCTTGATGCCGATGGTCGCGTTGTTGCGGCCACGGACAGAGCAAAGATCGCCGAAAGTGAACGGGAAGCTCCCTACTTCATTGACACTTTGCGCACGTCAGAAAATCTATTTACCGTCGTGCGCGAAGAAGCCGGCGGTTTCCGATTTTTCTACACGCGACGGATCGAAAGCGGTCCGGATCTGGCCGGTATGATTGTTGTTGAGGTGGACCTTCAGAAGTTTGAGCAGGCTTGGGCCGGTATTTCTGATGCGCTAATGATTGCTAACAGTGAAGGGCAGATCATCTTGTCAACCGAACCGCGCTGGCGCGGACTCACGGAAGGTGACGCGCTCAGCAGAGAACCGGCTGACTCAGCCATTTTGCGCGCGCTGCAAGCGACTGCTGATTGGACCATAGTGCCACCGGATGCTTATCTCGGTGGACGGGCCGTGATGCGTGTTGAGGGCAGGGTCGCATTTCGCGGATGGCGAATTGTCAGTTTTTCCACCTACGCCAGCGTCCGCGACAAAGTGAATGGGGTTTTGGCTTTGGAAATTATGTTTTTCGCGATTCTTTTGGCGACCGCGTTCTATTTTCTGAACCGACAGGCGACCGTAAGGATCGCACTCTTTCAACGTGAATCGGCTGATCTTCGCGCACTGAACGAAAGGCTGCAGCGAGAAATTGCCGAGCGTCAAAGGGTGCAAGAGAACCTCGCAGTGGCCGAACAAACGCTACAACAGAGCTCAAAACTAGCTGTACTTGGCGAGATGTCTGCAGCGGTCAGTCACGAGTTGAACCAGCCGCTAGCCGCGATGAAAACCTATCTTGCGGGAGCGAAGTTGTTGCTCAATCGAAATCGGCCCGAAGAGGCGAGTACGTCATTTCAAAGAATAGATGACCTGATTGAGCGCATGGGCGCGATAACGAAACAGTTGAAGTCCTATGCACGACAGGACGGAGAAGACTTTCAGCCTGTAAATATGGGTGATGCGGTGAATTCGTCACTTGCATTGATGGAGCCACAACTGCGTCAGCGCAAGGTCGATATCACACCGACATTGCCGTCAGGACCCGTTTGGGTGATGGGAGATCGCGTGCGGATCGAACAGGTCATTATTAACTTGTTACGCAATGCCATGGATGCCACGCAAACCACTGAAGACCCGCGGATTGATATTTTGTTGGCGGCTGGCGAAACCGCTGTCCTGACGGTTCGCGACAACGGCACCGGGATTGTCGACATCGAAAATCTGTTCGAGCCGTTCTATACTACAAAACAGGCTGGTGACGGGGTCGGGTTGGGGCTTGCTATTTCGTCCGGCATCGTCAACGACCTTGGAGGAAGGCTAACAGCGCGAAATGCTGCATCGGGTGGAGCAGTATTCGAAATGCGTTTGCCGGTGATGTCGGATGAGACACAAGCAGCAGAGTGAGGGGCTATGCCGAGTGCCATGAAAATTGCGATCGTCGACGACGAAAAGGAAATGCGCCAGTCAATAAGCCAATGGTTGGCATTGTCTGGATACGATACGGAGGCGTTTCCTTCTGCCGAAGAGGCGCTGAAATCGATCAATCCGGATTATCCTGGTATCGTGGTTACTGACATCAAAATGCCGGGTATGGACGGCATGCAGTTTCTCAAAAAGCTTATGGGCACAGACAGCTCGCTTCCTGTGATCATGATCACAGGACATGGTGATGTGCCGATGGCGGTCGAAGCAATGCGCATTGGCGCTTATGATTTCCTTGAAAAACCGTTCAATCCTGACCGGATGAATGAACTGGCCAAAAAGGCCACCAATGCGCGTCGTATGGTTCTTGATAGCCGCGCGTTGCGCAGAGAGCTGTCAGACGGCACCCAGCTTATGAAGAAGCTGATCGGGTCTTCGCCGGTTATGGAGCGCTTGAAAGAAGACATCCTCGATCTTGGTCAAGCTGACGGTCATGTTCTGATTGAGGGCGAGACAGGCACGGGTAAGACGCTTGTGGCCCACGCGCTGCATGCGGTTGGCGCGCGAGCAGGCAAAAAATTCGTACTCGTTTCCTGCTCGGCACTGGAAGAAGACGCGCTGATCAAAACGCTGTTTGGTCCTATGCAGCCCGATGATCCATTGCTGCCCGCGGTGGAAGAGGCGCGTGGCGGTACTCTTGTCCTTGAAGACATTGAGGCGCTTTCTGAAACCGCACAGGCACGCCTTCTGACATTCATCAATGCCGAGGGTACGCCGCCAGAGTGTCGCGTGATCGCAATTTCCAACATGCAGGAACAGAACCGCACCTGCGAGGACGCTCTTCGTGCCGATCTATTCTATCGTTTGGCCAGCTTGCGCATCACTGTCCCGCCGCTGCGCCAGCGCGGTGAAGACATCCTGACCCTCTTTACGCGCTTCTCTGACACATTTGCGGACGATTATGGCTGTGAAGCACCCAGCGTGAATGCCCAGGAGGCAGCTCAGCTTTTGCAAGCACCATGGCCCGGTAATGTGCGCCAGTTGATCAATATCGCTGAACGTGCGGTGCTTCAGTCGCGCCGTGGGAGTGGCACAATCGCCTCGCTTTTGATGTCTGACCATCAGGAAATGCAGCCGGTGATGACCACCGAAGGCAAGCCGCTCAAGGAGTATGTCGAAGCCTTCGAGCGCATGCTGATCGATAACACCATGCGTCGCCATAAAGGATCAATTGCCAGCGTTATGGAAGAGCTTTGCCTGCCACGCCGCACTTTGAATGAGAAAATGGCGAAATACGGATTGCAGAGATCGGACTATCTCTAACCTCGCGATTGCTCACAATGCACTTTTTCCGATTGTAATCTGATCTCGGAACGCATTAATGTGAAACAACTGTGACATCTGATCATGGTGAGAGTTTCTCTGTTTCAGTATTTTGTGTGACGCATTCCGAACGCGGGCGATCCACAAACCTCGAACAGACTGATCAGGCCTTCGATTAGGCCGAATATACGCCTGAGTACGCCCTAAGGAGGCGCGCCGGGCAACGAGTTGGCCTCTTACGGGGCTGGAGTGAAAGACGAGCGATGAGCCGTGCGCTACAAACAGACCGCTCTGCGCGTGCTGAAACACGATTGCAGAGGCGCCCACGCCGCATCGCCTTTAATGGATATCCAATGCGTAATGCGCTCGCTCCCCCAGGGGCAGGGCGGGATACACGTTGGTTCAAACGGACAACATGGCAAAGAAAATGCTTATCGATGCCACCCACGCGGAGGAAACTCGCGTTGTGGTGGTCGACGGAAACAAAATCGAAGAATTCGATTTTGAGTCGGAAAACAAACGTCAGCTAGCAGGCAACATTTATCTCGCAAAAGTCACCCGTGTGGAGCCATCGCTTCAGGCGGCCTTCGTAGATTATGGAGGTAATCGGCACGGGTTTTTGGCGTTTTCAGAGATCCATCCTGACTATTACCAGATTCCCGTTGCGGACCGTGAAGCGCTGCTCGAAGAGGAACGCGCTTATGCGGAGGCTCAGAAAGCCCGCGATGAAGAAGAGGATAAACCCAAGCCGAAACGTCGCCGCCGCTCTCGTAGCAAAGCAGCTAAAGCACAAAACGATGATGCAGTGACCACGTCGGAAGAAATTACCGGCATGGAAACCATCGATTTGGATGATGGCGATGAAGAGGTATCCCCCGCGGCATCCGATAACGAAGCTGAGGGAAATGATGCTGAAGCTAAATCAGAGAGCACAGATCAATCTGCATCAGATGACGAGAAGGACGCACCAAGCTCTGACGCGTCAGACGAAAATGCCGAGGAGGCTGAAAAAGCGGGTGAGGGCGACAGCGCCAACTCCGATGAAAAAGCCGATGACGAAGCAGTGGAAGCGGAAGCCGATGACGTTGCACCAGATGCGGCGGAGAAAGATGAGGATATTGAATCTGTAGCGGACGACGATGACGAGGAAGATATACGCGCACCTCGAAAACCGCGTTCACGCCGTTACAAAATTCAAG
>JBCDDS010000177.1:0-6313 GCA_039180185.1 Pseudomonadota bacterium
CCATTGTCGGACTAGCCGCCATCGGGGTGCTGCCACTGCTATTTCTGCAAGGTTTGCGGAGATCTTCCGAG
The DNA here is from genome assembly GCA_039180185.1 of Pseudomonadota bacterium. Taxonomy (GTDB): domain Bacteria; phylum Pseudomonadota; class Alphaproteobacteria; order Rhodobacterales; family Rhodobacteraceae; genus Roseovarius. Next base: position 72 of record JBCDDS010000177.1, read on the forward strand.
GCTTCGGTTGCTGCAAAACCCAAGTTGGACGTACGGGCCGTGCTTCGACGCCCCAAGGTCGCAGTTCCCATTGTCACCGCTGCCGTGTCTCAGGGTGTGATGGTACTACTAATGGTGCCAACGCCCATCGTGATGGTCGCCTGCGGATTTGACGCCGCGACCGGGGCAAACGTCGTGGGATGGCATGTGGTTGCGATGTTCGCGCCAAGTTTTGTCACTGGCTTTCTGATCAAAAAGTTTGGGGCACCCAAGATCATCTATGTAGGCCTTGCCCTTTTGGCTGTTGCGGCGCTTATTGCGGCTACCGGCATTGCGCTTGAAAATTTCTACTTCGCCCTGGTTGTTCTTGGTGTTGGCTGGAATTTCGGATTCATTGGCTCAACAAGTCTTCTGACCGATGCACTGGCTACCGACGAGCGGGCCTCAATCCAAGGCATCAACGATACTGCGATCGCTCTAGCTTCAGCTATGGCAGCATTCATCTCGGGAGCTGTGGTTGCTGGTTTTGGCTGGACGGTACTTGTCCTTGCTTCTCTTCCCATCATTGGTGTCACGGCACTTGTCTTGTTTCGGAATGGAAGCAGAGAGTGTGTGCAGAACTAACTCCACTGAGGCGGGCATTTGGCTAGCGCGCGGCGGTGGGTACCAACGAAATTCATTGATCCGGTAGTTATCCTAGAAGAACTAATAATGTCATCCGCCAGGGTCGTTCCAAGGTCGGCTTGACGCTCAGCGACTCTAATATTCTCGCCAGATCACCGCCTCCACCATCACGAAGCGCCCGATGCGGTTTTTTGTGACAAGCTGCGCATTTGCTAGCTCATTAATCTTCTTCTGAACCGACCAACGTGTGCCCGGGCAGAGCTCCGCAAGCTCGCCGACCCGGTGCGCCCTTTCTGAGACGAGGCAATGGATCTGAAAGCGCGTTGGATCGGCCAGCGCTCGCAGTTGGCAAGACCGCAGAGCAGGATCATCGGCGACACGAATGAAGGTCACGGTGACAGCCCGAATTGCTTCCGGAGCGCCTTGGCAAAGATGCGGCGCGGCAGAAATGTGCTCAGCAGTGCGAGCATGCGCGCCTCACGGCCTGCATCGATGACCGGTGCTGTATAGCCGACGGTACATGCGCGAAATACGGCCTCCGCGACCACATCTGGGTCGTCAGCTTTGGCCAAGGCGGCCTCAACGCTTTGTGTGACTGACAGCTCTTCAGGGCTACGATCAATTTCAGCGTTCGCAAAGGCCGTGTTCGAGCCAATGTTCGAACGCATGAACCCTGCCCGGATCAGGATTGAGCGAAGCCCGCTGCCCTGTAACTCATGATCAAGCGTCTTGGAAAACCCCTCCAACCCATGTTTGCTGGCGGCATAGGAGCCCATGAAAGGTGCCGGCAAATGGCTGACCACCGATCCCATATGCACCAGGGTGCCTGACGCTTGCGCTCGCATCACCGGCAGAGCGGCGCCGGTCAGTGTCATTGGACCGATGAGGTTCACCGCAAGGATGTCGCGATGCGCGTCCAGCGAAAAGTTGTCGAACGCACCCATCTGGGCGAAGCCTGCATTGTTAAACACGGCGTCCAGACTGCCAAACTGGGCAACCACTTGTTCGACTAGTGCATGGCACTCCGCTTCGGATGTGATGTCGAGCGGCCAATCCGAATTGCGATCACGGCTGGTCCCCACAACGTTCCAGCCCGCTTTGCAGAACCTCAGGGCGGTGGCGGCACCAATTCCGCCGCGCGCACCCGTTATGATGATGGTGGGCATTGTTGGACTCCTACTGCATCAGCTTGTTGCGGGCTCTCGCCAAAAAGGCGCGCGCCGCAGGGTCAGTGGCCAAAACCATCGCGTGTTCAAACGCCGCTATTGCGGCCTCGTTCTGACCCAGCCGGGCGTGTGCATGCGCTTTGGTGGCGAACCAGGGCTGATAGTCGTGGGCGCGAGCAGCGCAGGCGTCCAATAGGTCCAGCGCGCGCGCAGGTCCGTCCGCCTCCAATGCGACCGCAGCTTGCCCCACGTGTGCACCAAGGCTCGCCGTAATTGCGGTGAGGCCCTCATAGAGTTTGGCCAGTTCCGGCCAATCCGTATGCCCGGAGATCCGGCGATGAGCGTGTACTGCTTGAATAGCAGCTTCCAGCTGAAACCGACCCAGGCTCAGATGCCGCTGCGCATTGCCAAGCGCTGCCTCAGCATCGGCCAACATTTCGGAATGCCACAGTGTCACGTCTTGTTCGCCCAATGGTACCAGCGCGCCGGTCTTGGGATCGACCCGGGCGCTCGTACGCGCCTCTGTGAAGAGGATCAGTGCAAAAAGCCCATGTGCCTCGGCAGCATCTGGCAGAGCATCACAAATCGTGCTGACGAGCCACAACGCCTCTTGCGCCAAGGCACCCGCCTTGTCGTCGTCACTGCCGCTCGCGTTATGGCCAACGACGTAGGCGGCGTAGACTGCTTGCAAGATATCATCGACCCGCTTGCGATACTCGTCGGCCACTTGCGGCCTTACAAATCCAATCCCAGCCTCTTCAATTTTGCGTTTGGCGCGGCTGAGCGCCTGTCCGAGCGCTGCGGGCGAGGTCAGGAATACCGACGCCATGCGCCGCGCATCAAGTCCCAGCACGGTTTGCAGCATCAACGGTGCGCGCATCTTTGCGTCGATGGCAGGATGCGCGCAGGCAAACATCAATCCTATACGAGGGTCCAGCGTGCTGGGATGTTCCTCAGTTCTCGTGGCCAAGATTGTCAGTTCCTGTTCATAGGTGATGGCGAGTTGCTCAGTGCGATATCTGTCTGTGATCCGACGCCGAGCCGTTGTGATCAGCCATGCTTCCGGGTTGGGTGGGACGCCTTGTGCAGGCCAGGTCTCAAGCGCGCGCAAGAGCGCGTCCGACAGGGCGTCCTCGGCCTCGGAAATGCGCCCCGTGTGTGCGGCAAGTCGAGCCACAAGCTGGCCGTAAGCCAGCCGCGCGACGCGTTCGACCTCGCGCGCCGCCGGGCTCATCCGCGTTGGACAACCGGGCGGACTTCGACTGCGCCGCTTGCTGCGGCAGGGTTGCGCGCAGCCCACATAAGCGCGGTATCCAGATTGGGTACATCGATCACATAGAACCCACCGAGTTGTTCCTTAGTGTCGGCGTATGGTCCGTCGTGAATGTCACGCGTCTCGCCGTCCATGCGCACGGTTGTGGCCGACCCTGATGGGTGCAAAGCTTCTCCGCCCACAAGAACACCTGCCTCTACGAGAGCTTTGGTATAGGCACCCCAAAGCTCGCCGTCCGCAGCTTTGGCAATGTCGTCTGCCGTGCGGTGATCTGTCGGTTTGGTGTAGTTCATCAGGATGTACTGCATTTCTTTCTTCCCTTTTGTCTGAAAGGTCCGCGCCCTGGAGCACGGACCGATCTTGCGCTCATGCGGCCTTTGGCGTTGTTTGCAGGCTTTGGCCCGTCTCAAGCCAAGACTTCATCGAGCTGAGAAACCTGTCCCAATTGTCGCCGATCCCGAAGCTGGCGCAATCCGTTTGCGTCAGATGGACTTTGGTCGTCGTCCCTTCGCTTGAAAGCTCGAACACGACTTTTGAGGGCGTGGCGGGAGGATCGACCCAAACAGGCTCGAATGTCAGTTCCAATCGCTTGCCTTGATCGCTGGCAACTAGTGCCTCACGAATGAAGGTCGTCCCATCCTCGGGGCGTTTCAATTCCTGCCCTCCTTCAGGCAGCGCTTGCACATGCATGCCGGCAGGGTGATAGGCCTCGATTTGATCCGCCTTGGTCAACGCATCCCAAACCCTATCAACTGGCGCGGCAACAAAGCAGAACGTTTCGAAGTCAACAGGCATCACGCGCCTCCGCCGAATGGGGCGACCGCCGGCAAAAGGGCGGTCGGTGTCCGATCCGGAGTGCACTGATTGTTGTCTGCGGCTCGCACACCCCAGAATAGCCCGTCGTCGTTCAGTGCCAGCAGATCGTAGTCGGCACCGCAGGCCGCAACCGGTTGCCAGTGGCCGCAGCCTGTCTCGCTGATGTCCGCCTCCAGGTTCACCGTCAGATCGCAAGCTGCAAGACCGTAAGCGGCTTGCAACTCAGGATCGTCCGTCAGTAGCGTCACATGCTTCCAATCATAGGTGAAGAGGCCCTGATGCGCGCCATCCACATCCGCTGATGGGTTCAGAATTTCGTAGGGGCCACCGGCACGATACTGAAACGTGCGGTGGACCATTCCGGGATCCATGGCGTGGGTGAAAATCAGGTTCCAATGCCCGTCCTCCATCACGAACTCACGTACACCATAGCCGCCATACCAGGGTTCGGGCGCTGTGCTACGATAGGTTCCGTTTAGGGCTTCGAGGTCCGCCGCGGGGCGAAACTCATCCGCCTGGGCTGGGGCAATCTGCGCTGCCAAAAGTGCCAGCGCACACAACCGGGTCGTCATGTCTTTCTCCTCTGTCGGTTTCCAAAGGCTTGGTTGCCTTCACAAGAGAAACGGATGGGGGAGGGGGGATTTCGACAATTTGAGCGAAATTTTTTTGATCAGTGCGTTTTGCTGCAATTTATGTGTCGTACCAGTTGTGCAAAACCTGCACGTGTTTGGTGACGGCTTACAATGGTCCTGAACATGATCCGAATTGCCTTTGAGCAAATATGCCTATGTCTGGTGATTGCAGCTGGTTATGCGCCAAGAGCACCAAGGACCATCCAGGTCAGGTAACCCCAAGCGGCAAATCCAACAATCCAAGAAACGGAGCGGACAACCGGGAGGCAGGCCAGTGACACAGCGGCGTAGGCAAATCTAGCGAAGAGAAAGGCTCCGGCAATCCATGAGAGGTGCTGCTGAATAGAGAGCCGACGTCAAAGTTCGCATCAAAGAAATTCTCAACCAGATCGAATTGCGACGCTGTAACAAACCGTCCCTCATTATTCATATGTTTTGTTATATCTATGTCTACGACACCTCTTAAGGATCTGCCGATCAACGCTTCATCAACAAGATTTGATGGACGGCCGCCATTGCCTAATAGAAACGTTTCAACCACATCCTTAAGCTGAGTCGTCATCAAAAATACCTTTCTGAATGTCTAAAGTAATTTCTGCTAAGCTTGCCCTAGTTCATCCGAATCTGGTTGCCGCATTCGTCAAAGTGATAGAACTTTGTCAAAATTCTAAGATGGGCTTCGTCGTAAACATCTGGCATCTCGGACATAAGCATCATATTTGTTGTAACTTTCACAGAACCAAAATAGTTTAGTTGATCCGCTAGATCTGGAGGCACGATCTCCGATCTTGCTTCTCTTGTTGCGATCTCGCAGCAGTTACTATTTTTTTCCAGATATGTGGTTAAATCAGGATATAATTTGTACCTAATAAAAACTCGGTTCCCAGCGCGATCTAGAGTGGATGCAAATCCGACCTGTCGTTGAAATGCTAAGTCAATTGCGAGGTCTATCAACTGCCTCTCGGATGGCTGCTTGCACTCTGCATTTGCAATCGTCGCTAGCAGCAGTGTCGTGACCGTGGCGAACGCTTGACCCATCCTGTTAAGCATAATTACAATCTCCTCTATCCACACTAGCGTCCAAGCAAGGGGACCTTCCAGATATCTTTCGGTTGGCGCCCCCGCTTTTCGGCCATCTGTTCCAGTTCCTGAGGCGTTGGCTGGTAAGTCTCTTGGTTCTGACCCTCAAAGATCGAGTCTCTCAGGTAGGAATCCCGCGCTTCACGAAAATCACCGGCTTCACCTGGGCCACCAGTTCGGTCGGCCACGATCAGCCCCCAGGGGCCAATCGGGCCCTCAATCTCCGGAAAAACGCCGATTGTTCGCCACCGGTCAATGTCATTCTCGGCACCGGTCGGGATCCACAAAAGATACATGTGGCCGCCAAGAAGGCCGAAGGCTTCGTAAATGTTTCTAGCCTCTACATATATTGGCATTCAAATACCCTTACTTTATAGGTCCATTATTGAACCTTGTCGTTTCTCCATCTTCAAAGATTACCTCTACCGATCCAGAGTTGCCGCCGAACAGAAATCCCATCAAGCCCCGCCGTCTCCATCTCATGTTCAAGCTCACTCTGACCATGTTCGCCTCTGTACTGTCGATCTGCCCAAGGATAAACTTCTCCCAACCCTGCGCTTCCAGCGCAGCTTGCAGGTCTTCGGGATCGCAGGGCAGTCCGATCAGCGCTTCATATCTGCGGCCAAACTTCTCGGTGGGGGCCCGGAAGTCTCCCGTGCGTCCCGCTTCTCG
>JBCDDS010000178.1:0-6302 GCA_039180185.1 Pseudomonadota bacterium
GTCTACAGGATGTCATTGATCGGTGAATAGCCGGAATCCAACTTTACCCCATAGGATCCGCCAGACCCTACGATCCGAGAAGTAATGGCTGTGCCCACCCGGACCTACCTCATAGTCGCATCCAGCGGCGAGCCCAACAGAATTCACTGTTCGACCGACAAAGTCTTGGCTGCGGTAGAGATTATGCCAGTTGAGGTTTGATGCGATTTCCGTGCGCCTAATGCCGTAGTTCTCCGGGAAGTACTCGTCGTAAATGTGCGAAATCGGCGAACCCATCGTGATAAACAGCAGGTTTTCCGCAAGCTTTGGGCGCGTGTCTTGAAGTGTGGGCATCAGTCGTTTGAGTGTACGGGCGGCGATCACAGTGCCCTGTGAATGACTTATGATCGTCAGCCTGTGAGGATTAACCGCCCCCAGCATCACACTCAAAACCCGCTCAAACCGGGCTTCAATCTGTTCTCGGAATGGGTAATTGGTCTCGCGATCTTCCGGCTTGGCGAGCCACAAACACTTATCTCGTCGCAGATACACGATGACATCTCGTGCCACGCCTAGAACACCCGAGACGATTTCGTTGAAGTTATAGACGAGAATTGCGGCACCGAGTGTCGCCGCTACGACTGCCGTACCAATGCGGGTCCAGACCGTATCTGGGCCACCTGTTTCGCGGAAGAGAATAAACAGCATAAGAAAGGGAAACGTTGCCAATACAAGCCTGAGTATCCAATGAACAATCACACGTTTTCCCTTGGCCTGAAGGTATAAGCCTATGGATACGAGTGTGAATAGTGTCAGAGCAGAGAGCGTTAGTGTACCAAGAACTTTGTCAAGGTGATCGCAGAATAGGTCGTATATAGGTTCAAACTCACTGCGCGGAAGATTGATGTTTAATTGGTCACTTACCTGTCCCAGGGTGGAAGGTTTGCAATCGTCTTCGCTGAGATCGAATTGGTCAAAGATTTGTCGCACCGCCAACCAAAAGCCGCTTGCAACAAGGCTCCAAAAGATAATCATCGCGGCGCATATTGCCGGATAAATGACGTGCTTACGTTTGCGATGGAGGTACCCGTAGAGTGAGGCGAAGGTCAAAATGGCAGTGAGTGCCCACAGTATACCCACAAACATTATGTTCATTTCGACAAAGCAAGACGCGCTCTTGAACCCAAAGTCAGGACGAACACCTGGTTCGAGACCCGCGACGTAAGCTTCCAATGCATAGTCCGTACATTCGGTCGACAAATCCGAAAGTAACTGCGGGACGAGCCCCCATAAGTATACGAAAAGGCTATTAAAAGTATGCGGGAATGCAAAAAGAAAGCTCAAGCAGGCCAGAGTAACAGTCGACCAAAGGAAGGTGCCGCGCCGGAACACCGTAACAAGGAACCTGCGCGTGTTTTCACGCCGACGATACAGGAGATACCAGACGACAAATCCGAAAATGGCGTTGCCGCACATGGCCGACATATAGCCAACTTCGGGAAAATAGCTGCGCAATGTAAGCAAGAGGACGCCAATCAAAAGCATCGCGTTTACCACGGCAATCGCACCGTAGAAAATCCAATTGAAAAAGTGCACGATCCCCCGAGGCAACCAATGCTTTTCAATATTCTCTACGTTGTCCATCGCAATGTAGCCAAGGCCCAACACAAGCTGGATCAGATCAAAGATGGTAGCAAAAGCGCCGCTAGGTGCAGGTGAAAGGTCCGACCAATGAACCTCGGTTAGAACACACTTGTGTTTTTCGGGATCATTTGGATCGATAGCATAGGTGTGGCAGGCAAAGGTTTTCTGTATGTCTGTGTCTGGCGCGTTTCCGAAGTTTTCTTCAGTAAGCGACAGATGCGATGAGCGGATCTCGATGCCAGTGTCTGACCAATCGTCGGAAGGGCGGTCTGGATGGCGTGCTAGCGCGCCAGCTACAACCTCATCCACCGTATGTCCGGCAACTTGTTCGCCAATTCCATGTACAATTAGTACAAGATGTGAATTCGGATCCGCTTCTTCGGCGGACCCGTTGGTATCAAGGTTCGGAATTTGCATCGCATTACCAGAATGTTCTAAAAATGATGCCGAGCGTAGTCGACAATATGATGACCGATCAAGGCGAATGGCAGGAAAGGGAAGTTGAGCGTGCGGCGAGAAAAGGACTGTTCCGTCAATTAAGTGAACTGGAAATCCTCATATTCCCAGAATTGATCTGACGTCATCCACCGAACAGGCGCATAGAGTTGTAGTTTACCCGCCTGCGCCGCCGGATCGGGGGAGCATTCTGGTGGGGCTGGGGGTGAAAGTCGCTGTTTCTCGGCAATAAGAGGAAAGCGCCTGCCTGCTCGCTCTGAGGAGCCATTCTCGGGGGCATCGGTAAAGACCGCTTTGTCCGCACCTGACCTTCGTAGTTCGTCAGTAAAGAAACAATTAGCGGCGAGACGCCACCCCTTAGAAAGCGTTTTTGACGCCTCTGGCTGCGCCGGAGATGTCTCTCCCCAGACCTTCGATCGTACCGCACGCGCCAAGCGCGGTGGTTGCGATGATCGCGATAAGCATAAGTTTTTTCATCTGACTTGCCTTATCTCTTCTGGCGTTTGCCGCCTTATTGCACTGCCCCCGACCACCAGACCTCTGGCAGGAACCAAATCCCGTCACCATAGATCGGCAATCGGTCAGCAGGATAACGCAAGTCGCTCAAGTGAGCAATTCGGCCCACGGTAAATTGGTGAATCGGAATGACATAGCGGCCAGAAATCAACACTCGGTCCAAGGCGCGCACCGCTGCGGTGAAATCTTCGCGTGTCTGCGCAGTCAGCATGGCATCAATCATCGCCTCTGCGGCGGGGGATTTCATACCCATCAGGTTTCGCGTGCCGGGCTGATCGGCAAATTCGCTGCCCCAGTAGAGATACTGTTCATTTCCCGGGCTCAGCGAGAACGCTCTTCGATAAAATGTAAGGTCAAAATCAAACGTGCGCTCGCGCTCAGAATATTGAGCTGCGTCAACTGTTTGTAAGGTGAGTTTAATGCCAAGCCGTTCCAGCGCTCGCACGTATATGCTCATATAGGTCGTCGCTTGCTGCAAAAGCGCATCGTTACGGAGGACAACCTCTAACTCGAACGGTTCTCCGGATGCGTTTTTTAGGACGCCATCTTTAACGTCCCAGCCTGCCTCATTAAGCAAAGCCATCGCCGCGCGGATGTTTTTGCGATTGCGTTGCGTGCCATCACCCTCAGGTAATACGTAACCTTGGAGTGCGCCCGGTAGCAGTTCATCAGCGAAGGGCTCTAGCAAGGCGCGCACTTCGCCCATCGCTGGTCCGGGGAGTGTCCCGAGCTCTGATCCGGAAAAATATGACGTGATGCGCGGCTGACGGCCGCCTGTAAGCGCCTCATTCATGAACTCAAAATTAAAGGCGAGCATCAACGCTTCTCTCACGCGCCAATCATCGAGCGGTGGGCGACGCGTGTTGAATACGAACCCTGTCATGCCAGACGGTTTCTGATGCGGGATCTCAGAAAGAACGATCGCGCCGTCACGAACCGCAGGAAAATCATACTGCGTGGCCCACGCTTCAGCGTTTCTCTCGCGGACAAACGACAGTGTTTGCGCTTTGAATGCCTCCTTCATCACTGCTTCATCGCCGAAATACTCGATACGTATTTCGGCGAAGTTATGAGTGCCTCGACGCAGCGGCAAGTCAGCGCCCCAATAGTCCGGGTTACGCTCCAGACGCACAAAACGGCCAACCTCATAATCCGCAACCCGGTAGGGCGATGACCCGATGGGCACGTCCACTATCGTTGCGTCGGCTAGACTTTTATTCTGCCATTGCGCTTTCTTCAAAATGGGTCGCAAACCGGCTATCAGCGCCAACTCTCGATCTGCCTCACTAAAGGTTATGCGTAATGATCTGGAACCGGTCTGCTCGATCGACTGTATCTTGTTCCAAAATCCGCGATATCGGATATGTCCCTCGGCCCCGACCGTTTCATAGGACCACATCACATCTTCAATGGTAACTGGGCTGCCATCCGAAAACCGTGCCTCAGGACGCAGGGTAAATTCGACCCATTCGCGATTCGGTCCCGTCTCAATCGATTCGGCCAAAAGCCCATAAAGTGAGAAAGGTTCATCCCATGAGCGTCCCATAAGGGACTCGTGGGTCAAAAATCTCAATTGCCAGGGCACGTCGCCTTTTGGGGCAAAGGGATTGAGGCTGTTGAAGCTGCCAATATTGCCAGTGACCAAGGTGCCGCCCTTGGGCGCATTCGGGTTTGCATAGGGCAGGGACACGAAATCTGGGGGTAGTTCCGGTGCACCATACATAGCTATGCCGTGCGACGGCTCTGAAAGCGCCAAATGTGGCAGAGCTGGAATCGCCAAAAATACCAAAAAAATCAACTGAACACGTAAAAGCGTCAGGAAAATATTTAACCTCATTTGGGCAACAATCCTGCTCAACCCTTGTTTTTCTGGCTCTCAGCCTAAAGAGGGATTCTTGCGTTTTCAAACTTTTAGCTTGGATCGGGGCGTTAATTTGCTTATAACGAAGTTACTGCTCGATAGGTTTCTTGCCTGTATGAAACCTGCCTCAATAACTTAACGCCGGCTTCGTGCCGGCGTTTTTTTTTGCCTGAGCTGTGGATCAACGCACAACTTTAAAAGACCTAACGGTTTTCATGTGAGATCAGAGCGGTTAATCGGAAAGTCGAACTGATCAGCAAAGCAGCGGAAAGAATCATCATGTCCTTGGCGGGTAAAAAAGCAATCGTTACAGGTTCCACGTCAGGCATCGGTCTTGGCATTGCCACCTCCTTAGCCGAGGCGGGCGCAGACGTTGTCCTCAACGGCCGTTCGGCTCGAGATGAATGTTTAGCCTGCGCGGAGAAAATCCGGAAGGACACCGGAGCAAATGTCGACTTCATCGCCGCCGATATGTCGGATCCGAAAGACTGTCACAGGTTGGTCGAGGAGGCGGGCGGCTGCGATATTCTCGTCAATAACGCGGGTATTCAACATGTGGCTGGAATTCCTGAGTTTCCGCTTGAGAAATGGAACGCAATCATCGCGATCAATCTCAGCTCCGCCTTTCACACAACTGCAGCAGCTTTGCCGGGGATGCGGCAACGCGGTTGGGGCAGGGTGATTAATATTGCGAGCGCGCATGGTTTGACTGCCAGTCCTTACAAGGCCGCGTATGTTGCTGCCAAACACGGCATGGTTGGTCTGACCAAAGTGACCGCGTTGGAGACAGCAGAAGAAGACATTACAGCAAATGCGGTGTGTCCGGGTTACGTGATGACACCCCTCGTCGAAAAACAGATCCCCGACACGATGAAAAAATATGACATGAACCGCGAAGATGTGATTCGAAATGTCATTCTGGAGCGACAGCCATCGAAACAAATGGCGTCGGTGGAACAGATGGGCGGCACTTGTGTGTTCCTATGTTCAGATCATGCGGCACAGATAACAGGAACCACGATTTCAGTGGATGGCGGTTGGACGGCCCTATAAACGCGTTTGGTCTTCTGGATTTCCGTTTCCGTTCTGTCCTGGGTAAACCAAGCCAGCTGAAATCACGAGTTTGGCGGCGTCCTCGATCGACATATCAAGCTCGACTACGTCTTCCCTAGGGAAAAACAGCAAAAAGCCTGAGGTCGGGTTTGGCGTTGTCGGAACGAACACACTGACCATTTCACCTTCGTTGTCAGCTTTATCAAGAACCTCACCTCGAGTGCTCGTTGAGATAAACGCAATCGCCCAAATACCCCTGCGCGGATATTCAATGAGGCAGGCCTTTTCAAAACTCCGCTCAGATTGGGCAAAAACTGTTTCCGCAATCTGTTTCACGCCCGAATAAATCGACCGTACCACCGGCATCCTGTCGACCAACGTCTCTGCGTAGGCAATGAGAGAGCGGCCTATCAGACCCTTCGCGATCCAACCGACAAACAGCGTGAACAGCAGGAAGACAACAACGCCAAGCCCGCGAATATTGATTTTGACCCAGCCTTCGTCGTCTGGACGCGTGTTTCCAAGGATGTATTTGTTGATGACGTTTTCCGGCTGATACGCTTCCGGCACAAACGGTAGAACCACGCCATCGACCCAACCGATGAGCGTCCAGATCAGCCATACTGTCAGCGCGACAGGCGCAATAACGACGATGCCTGTGAGAAAACTCGCACGCATGCCCGCAAACCGTCCGGGTTTACGCGGCGGTGGAGGCTGTTCGTCAAATGGCGTATTCATGCAGCCCTACAATTTAAACTTCGCCGTTTCTAAGCGGTTTGGCACTCTTCGACAA
>JBCDDS010000179.1:0-6258 GCA_039180185.1 Pseudomonadota bacterium
CGCCTGAAGAACCCGCGCTTGACGCCAAGGTGCCCGAAGACAGCGACATGCGTGGCCACTGGGGCATTCGCCCGCAGGAGACGATTGATCGGGCCAATGCGTTGCTAGATACATTCGCAGGTCAATTAGAGGCGCGGGGCATTCGCGTGGATCGCCCCACGCCAATTGACCATGCGCTCCCCGTCACCACACCCGATTTCCATACGGATAGCCAATTCGGCTGCATGCCGCCGCGCGATGTGTTGCTGACCGTGGGCAGTGAGATCCTCGAAGCAACGATGTCATACCGTTGCCGTTGGTTTGAATATCTAAACTACCGCCCCCTGATGCAACGCTATTGGGAAGAAGACCCCAATTTCCGCCATGAGAGCGCACCCAAACCGCGCCTGACCGATGCGGATTACCACGATGATTATCTCAGCGAGAAAATCGGCGTGCAGAAGCGGCTTGAATGGACGGCAGAGAAATTCTTCGTCACGACAGAAGAGGAGCCTTTATTCGACGCCGCCGACGTGCTGCGCTTCGGACGAGATTTGGTTGTGCAACACGGGTTTACCACAAACCTCAAAGGTATCGAGTGGATCAGACGCCATTTCCCAGAGCATCGCGTGCATGCGGTGAATTTCCCCGGTGATCCGTATCCAATCCATATCGATGCGACCTTCACGCCACTGCGTCCAGGGCTAATCCTGAACAATCCGCAACGCCGGCTCCCGGATGAACAGCGCGGCATGTTTGAAAAAAACGGTTGGGAAATCGTTGATGCGGCACAGCCTGCGCACAACACGCCACCACCGTTGTGTTATTCGTCAACCTGGCTTTCGATGAATGTACTGGTGCTCGATCCTAAAACAGTTTGCGTCGAAAAGTCCGAGGTCTACCAGGCCGAACAGATGGACAAGCTCGGAATGGACGTCGTGGAAGTGGACCTGCGCGATGCATATGCTTTCGGTGGGGGGCTGCATTGCTGCACCGCGGATGTGTATCGCGAAGGCACGTGCGAAGACTATTTCCCAACGCAGTAAAGACGGCGCTTAAATTCAGTTCTTGGATAAGAATCGACCGGCAACTCGAAAAATAGAGCCACCGGCCGAACTCCGGAATCACCGGCAGACCAGGGTACCCTGATATCGCAGGGATTGCTGATCCATAGTTCCCAGGCTGAAAAGCCACCACTCACGGAACCCGTTTATCATGCTACGCAAATGCGTTTTGCGGAAGGGTGACAAATACGACATTTTTCTAAATGCCTGTTTTTGTGCATTTAATTTATTTTCCAAATGGTAAAAAATTGAAAAAAGTTTAAATTTTGTGCTTCTATGGTCACTTCAATAGCGTTCCAGTAGCGAGTCGCGTTCTGAAACCGCTCTCTTTACTCGGGATTTGTGAGATGCTGAGTCATCGCGTCAATTGCCAACGCGTACCCATGCGCGCCAAAGCCGCAAATCACACCAAAAGCGACTTTAGCAACGAAAGATTTCTGGCGATAGTCTTCACGACCGTGAATGTTCGAAAGATGTAATTCAATTGTCGGAACACCGGCGCTTGAGATCGCATCCATGATCGCAACAGAAGTGTGGGTGTATGCACCTGCGTTTAGTATAATTCCATCAAAAGTGCCGCGTGCATTTTGTATCTGGTCAACGAGGTCGCCCTCGGAGTTTGACTGCTCAAAGCTCAAGTGGACGGAGAGGGACTTCGCCTTTTTTTCAGACAATAAACGGATGTCGTCGAGCGTTTCATGACCGTAGATTTCCGGTTGCCGTGTTCCAAGCATATTAAGGTTGGGTCCGTTCAGGATCAGAATCGACGTCATAGTTACGCAGTCCTTTGTTTTGCGCAGTTTGGCGCTTGCCCGTGTTCGGAGCAAGTTCGATGGAAAGGTTGTCTGTTATTTGGGAGCAATCAGTTTCTTAACAGGGTTTTTTCGCAACGTATGTTGACGTACGCTCCATTTAGCTAATGTATTTTATTTACATAATACTGATTATGCGTTTTATTTATATCAGTGCTTAAGATGTATCATCCATACATTTAATATAATAAATACAGTATTTTATAGTCCGTATCTTACTTAAACCCGTGTAAAGTATACAACGCCTTCCCACTGATGCTAATTCGATTTCGAAACGCTTATCGCTCCGTTATCCAGTGTTGTGTCACATGCATGAAATCGGGTGACGGCAGAATATAATCTTGGTATCTCCCTTCCGGAGGTACTTGGGGAAAAGACGTGGCGGTAAGTCCGGTTCGATGACGACAATTCTGTTTATTGAACAGGTTTTGAACGGGCTGCAATTCGGCGTCATGTTGTTCCTGATGGCGGCCGGCTTGACTTTGATCTTTGGCGTCATGGGCTTGATCAACCTCGCGCATGGATCGCTTTACATGATCGGCGCATTTGCAGCAGCTTGGATTGCTGGTGCGACTGGTTCGTTCGTTCTTGCTTTGATGGCGGCCTTGGCGGCGGCGGCGATCATCGGTGCTTTGGTGGAAATCCTGATCATTCGACGGCTGTACGATGCCGCGCATCTCGATCAGGTGCTGGCTACCTTTGCTTTGATTTTGGTGTTTTCCGAAGGCACGCGCTGGATATTTGGTTCTTTCCCTTTGTTCCTCGACATTCCAGATTATCTTTCGGGTCCAGTCACCCTGCCCGGCGGCATTCAGTATCCGCTTTATCGCCTGACACTGATCGCAATCGGTGTTCTCATTGCACTTGGTTTATGGTGGCTTACTTCGCGCACGAGGATCGGTGTACAAATTCGAGCTGGGGCTAATGACCGCGAAATGATCGCCGCTCTTGGCGTTGATATCTCAAAACTTTATACGTTTGTTTTTGCAATTGGAGCTGCGTTAGCCGGCATGGCCGGCGCACTGGTTGGTGCGATTCAGTCGGTTCAGGTGGGTATGGGGGAACCTGTGCTCATACTAGCCTTCGTTGTCATTGTGATTGGCGGGATTGGCTCAATCAGAGGCGCTTTCATTGGCGCTGTTTTGGTTGGTCTAACCGACACGCTTGGCGGTATATTCTTGCCAGAGCTGTTCAAATTATTCATGGATCCTGGCGCAGCCACACAAACCGGGTCTGCGCTTGCCTCTATGTCGGTTTACATTTTGATGAGCGCAGTTCTTGTCTGGCGTCCTACTGGCCTTTTCGGGGCGCGGGCATGATCGCAGAACGCGACATCAATACCGGCGTACTTCTGGTGTTAGCAGCTGTTCCGTTATGGGCTTTAAACGCCGACGAACCTTTCACCATCACTCTTGCGACCCGTGCAGCCATTCTTGCATTGGCGGCGGTTGGACTGAACATCGCATTGGGTATTGGCGGCTTGGTCAGTCTTGGACACGCGGTATTCTTTGGCCTTGGCGGATACGCGATGGGTATTCTGGCCTTTCACGCGCAGTCTTTTACGCCACTAGAAATTGGCCCCGTCTCCATTGCGGGCACGAAATCGATGCCGCTCATCTGGATCTTAGCAGTGATCATATCAGGGTTGGTCGCTTGGTTGATCGGTTTACTGACGCTCCGAACGACCGGCGTTTACTTCATCATGATCACGCTCGCCTTTGGTCAGATGTTTTTCTATTTCGCTATTTCCTGGAGCGCGTATGGCGGTGAAGATGGCTTATCGGTTTTCGTGCGCAACAGTTTTCCCGGACTGAACACACTCGTGCCCATTCAGTTCTTTATTGTTTGCTTTACGGCACTTTGCTTGGCGCTGCTTTTGCAGTGGCGTCTTCGAGAATCGCCGTTTGGCCTAGCTCTGAATGCGGCAAGGCAAAACCAGCATCGCGTTGAAACCGTTGGTTTAAATCCAATCCGACTTAAACTTGTTGCCTTCGTTCTTTCCGGTGCGGTCACGGGCCTTGCTGGCGCATTGTTTGCGGATCTCAATCGCTTTGTCAGCCCTACAATGTTCAGCTGGCAACTTTCAGGAGAGCTGATTGTGCTGATTATCATTGGCGGAACCGGGCGGCTGATTGGACCCGTCATCGGTGCTGGCCTCTTTGTGGCACTAGAACACTTCTTGGGTGAGATTACAGATTTCTGGCACGTCTGGCTTGGCCTCATACTTCTCCTCATCGTGCTCTTTGCGCGTGGTGGGATTGTTGGTCTATTGACTGGAAAGGCGGGGCCGCATGTCTGATGCGGTTCTGTCGACTCAAGGCCTGAAGAAGTCTTTTGGCGCCCTGCTCGCAACCGATGATGTTTCGATTGATCTTAAACCCGGTGAAATTCATGCCGTCATCGGGCCGAATGGTGCGGGAAAATCCACATTGATTTCACAGATCTGTGGTGGGCTTGCATCGGATTCAGGTCGGGTGCTTTTGTCAGGGCGCGATGTAACACACTTGAACACCGCAGATCGTGCGCGCGCTGGCGTTGGGCGTACGTTTCAAATCTCCGCGCTCGCGATGGAAGACACAGTTCTTGAAAACGCGCTGCTGGGCGCCATTGGTGCAGCGCAAAAACAATGGAGCATGTTGCGACCATTTACGGCACATTCGGACCTATTGGAACGTGCGCGAGATGCCTTGAACCGTGTTGGTCTACTTGAGGCACAAGACATGCGTTGTGCCGATCTTTCCCATGGGCAAAGACGACAATTGGAGATCGCATTAGCGCTGACGCTCAACCCTAAGGCCTTTATCATGGATGAGCCAATGGCCGGTCTCGGCGCGGACGGCTCCAAACGCATGACAGGTTTTCTTGATGAGGTACGAGAGCAAGCGCCGATCTTGCTGGTTGAGCATGACATGGATGCTGTTTTCGCGTTGGCTGACCGGATCAGTGTTCTGGTTTATGGTCGCATTATCGCATCCGGCAGTGTCAACGAAATACGCAACTCTCCAGATGTGCGAGAGGCTTACCTGGGAGGCCAGCATGAGCCTTCTTAAGCTGGATAATCTGAAAGCGTCCTATGGCGCAGCGCAAGCGTTGTTTGGGGTTAGTCTGACGGTTGAACCCGGCGAAGTGCTTGCCCTGATGGGCCGCAACGGGATGGGGAAAACCACGACTATACGTGCGATCTGCAGGATGATCCCGTCAACAGGCACTGCCGAACTGGACGACCAGAACCTGCACGCCCTCCCCTCGCATAAGGTCGCGCGTCTCGGCGTGGGGCTCGTTCCGGAAGGCCGACGTTGCTTTGGTGATTTAAGTGTGCGCGAAAACCTGGTGGCCGCGTCACGGCCCGGATTTTGGACGTATAGAACGGTAACGGATCTGTTCCAGAGAATGGGAGAGCGCGAAGGCCAAAAGGCCGCCTCTCTTTCCGGCGGAGAACAGCAAATGCTAGCGATTGGTCGTGCGCTCATGACAAACCCACGCCTACTGATCCTCGATGAGGCCACAGAGGGTCTGGCGCCGATTATCCGGCAGGAAATTTGGGCCGCCATTGGAAGGCTCAAAACCGAAACGGGCATGGCGCTAATTGTCGTCGATAAATCACTCAAGGAACTTTCAAACGTGTCCGACCGTGGCGTGATCCTCGAGCGCGGAGCAAGCGTCTGGGAAGGGGCAATAGCCGACCTAACGCCAGATATGACAAACCAATACTTAGGGGTCTAACGCCATTTGGTTTAACGAATGCAACGTCCACAAAGCTCGTGCATGCGCTTCTGTTTTTGGAAGCGGCATGTCAGAGCTTCAAGTGGATGTTCCGGATCAGTGATCATTCGTATGCTGAGCCAACCGGCAATTGCCGCGAAAATCACGCCGCCAACCGCCTGACCGACCAGAACACCCGGAGCTCCGAATAAAGCGCCGCCAGCCAAGGCCAGAGGCAGAGTGCCTAGTGTATGACGTCCCCAATTCACCCAGGTTGAGTAACCAGGATGGCCAAGATTGTTGAAGGATGCGCTGGAGACAAAAATCACACCGTTGAAGAAACTTGCAAGCGCCAAAGGACCGCAGAAAAGAATGATCAGATCGCGCGCCATGCCTTCGGCGCCAAACATCGCGACAACCTGTTCGCGGAAGAGGAACAGAAGCAACGCGGCCAAAAGAACGTACCCTCCGACGAAGATGACGCCATCCCAGAAGGTGTCTCGAACGCGGTCCAACCGCCCCGCCCCAAAGTTTTGGCCCATGATCGGCCCGATCGATCCCGACAAAGCCAGGACCACAGCAAAGACCACAGGGATCATCCGGTTGATGACTGCCATACCTGCAACAGCGTCCGTGCCGTACTTGGACATCTCGCGCGTGATGATCGCAGCCCCAATCGGAGTTGCAACTGTGGCCAAAAC
>JBCDDS010000180.1:0-6219 GCA_039180185.1 Pseudomonadota bacterium
AATCGACGATAACGGTGGTCATCGCGTTTAAAGCGTTCCTTTGGTAGAGGGCACCGCGTCGGAACGACGTGGGTCGGCCTCAAGCGCATCGCGCATCGCTCGCGCGACGGCCTTGAAGGTGGCTTCGGCAATGTGGTGGCTGTTGATACCGTGCAGAGCGTCGACGTGCAGCGTCAGCCCGGCCTTCCCACTGAGCGCCTGAAAAAACTCACGCACAAGCTCGGTATCAAACGTACCGATCTTGGCCGTGGGCATCTCGACGTGCCAAACAATGTAGGCGCGGCCAGAGAAGTCGAGCGCGGCGCGCACTAACGCATCATCCATAGGCAGCAGACACGCGCCATAGCGGCGGATACCTGTCTTGTCGCCCACTGCTTCAGCGATTGCATGACCAAGGGCAATGCCCACATCTTCAACGCTGTGATGATCATCGATATGCAGATCACCCTTACAGCGGATTTTCATGTCGATCAGCGAATGGCGCGCCAACTGATCAAGCATATGGTCGAAAAACCCAATGCCCGTCTCATTGTCGTAAAGCCCTGTTCCGTCGAGATTAATCTCAACGGATATGTCTGTTTCCGCAGTTTTGCGGGTGATCGTGGCGCGTCGCATGGTCATTTCCCGGAGTTTGCGCGGGTCTTATATGCAAGCTTACGGCAGGGGCCAAGGGTTGCGCTTCATATGAGCGCGTGTCTGTTACCGTTTTGCATTAGAGCGATTTAAACCTTCCAGAAGCAAAACCCGAGCCATGCGACAGCGATGCCTAGCGGCGCCCAGACAGGCGTGCCGACAAGTCCGATCCAGGCCAGAAAGATATAGGCAGAACCCAGAAGCCCGATGAAAAGCCTGTCCCCACGCGTTGTGGTGAGCCCCAAAATACCGTCGCGCTCATCGCCTCCTGGGCGGCGCAGCTCAAATATCGCCATGATCGCGATAAAGCCAAAGACAAATATGAAAAAGCCAAGTGAGGCGCGTGTCCACGCCATCCAGAAGCCAGAGAAAAGCGGTTCTGTCCACCATTTGGCCCAGGAAAACACCTCTTCCTTCGGCTCACTAACACTGCCCCAGCCTTGCGCCATTGCAATCGCTGGCATGAACAGAAGGAGGTAAATCAGTTTACGCATCACACCCGCCCCAGGGCGAAGCCCTTAGCGATATAGTTGCGGACGAAATAGATCACGATGGCGCCTGGGATAATGGTGAGCACACCGGCAGCGGCCAAAAGGCCAAGTTCATAGCCTGCGCTAGAGGCCGTTCGCGTCATCGTGGCGGCGATCGGTTTGGCCTCCACTGCGGTAAGCGTTTTGGCCAGCAGAAGCTCCACCCAGGAGAACATAAAGCAGAAGAACGCGGCCACACCCACACCCGCCTTGATTGTCGGAATGAAGATAGTGACGAAGAACTTCGGGAAAGAGTAACCGTCAACATAGGCCGTCTCATCAAGCTCCTTGGGCACGCCCGACATAAAGCCTTCAAGAATCCAGACGGCGAGTGGAATGTTGAAAAGGCAATGCGCCAGCGCCACGGCAAGGTGCGTATCAAAGAGCCCCACGGCTGAATAAAGTTGAAAGAAAGGCAGGGCGAAAACGGCCGCGGGCGCCATGCGGTTGGTCAGCAGCCAGAAGAACAGGTGCTTGTCGCCCAAGAAACGATAGCGGCTGAAAGCATAGGCGGCGGGCAGGGCAGCAGCCAGCGAGATCAGCGTGTTCAAGGACACGTAAAGGATCGAGTTGATATAGCCCCAATACCAGGTCGGATCAGTGAAGATCGTTGTGTAGTTTTCTAGCGTAAACTCCTGTGGGAAGAGGCTAAACCCGCCGAGGATCTCATTGGTGGTCTTAAAGCTCATGGCGACAAGCCAATAGATCGGCAGCATGAGAAAAAGGATGTAGATCAGGGGAACAAGGCTTCTGGGTCTCATGGCAATAAATTCACCCATTCCATGTAGGCAGTGAAGCCAAATGCAAAAAAAACAATTGAAAACATCAGAAGCCGCCAAGTCTTAGACTGCGGCAAAATACGCGAGAGTGTCTGTGCGAGCCATTCAGGGAGATCAGGAAACTTCATGGCTCATCCCTCGTCATCAGCGTGTAGAACAGCCAAGAGACTGCAAGAGTTATGGCGAAATAGATCAGGCTCATTGCCGCTGCCGGGCCAAGGTCAAACTGCCCCAAAGCCACCTTCACCAGATCGATCGATAGAAGCGTGGTTGAGTTGCCCGGGCCCCCGCCTGTGAGCACGAAAGGCTCTGTATAGATGTTGAAGCTATCCATGAAGCGCAGCAGGATCGCGATGGTCAGCACACGCTTCATTTTGGGCAGCTGGATGTAGCGGAACACGGACCAATTTGAGGCCCCATCAATGCGTGCGGCTTGATAATAGGCCTCAGGGATGGAGATCAACCCGGCATAGGCCAGCAGAACCACCAGAGAGGTCCAGTGCCAGACATCCATCACGATCACGGTGATCCAGGCCGCGACCGGGCTTTGCGTCATGTTGTAATCGATCCCTACAACGTTGTTCAGCGTCCAGCCAAGCAGCCCGATATCGGGCAGAGTGAAGATGTTCCACATCGCGCCCACCACGTTCCAAGGGATCAAAAGCGGCAGCGCCATGAGCACGAGACAGACTGGAACCCAAAACCCTTTGCGTGGCATGGCAAGGGCTATGGCCACACCGAGCGGGATTTCTATGATCAGAATTGTAGCGGTAAAAAACAACTGTCGTCCGAGGGCGGCATGAAAACGTTCAGAACGTAAAATGTCCTGAAACCAGCCGAGTCCATGCCAGAAAAACTGATTGTTCCCAAAGGTTTCCTGCACAGAATAGTTCACGACTGTCATCAACGGCACCAGTGCGTTGAAGGCCACCAGGATGAGGACCGGTAGCACAAAGAGCCAACCACGTTGGTTCTCGGTCTTCATGGCCGCGACTCCTCGCTCGCGATCCAGCCATCCGCGTATAGCCGTGTCTGTCTCGCCTCGAAAGCCAGCTTGACCTCCGCGCCGCGTTCCGGTGGCGCCTTATCAGTGATCGCATGTACCGGCGTGTCGCCAACCATTGCCTCAATAACGGTATGACGCCCGATATCAGAGGCTTTGCGCACTGTGGCGGGAACGCCGGTATCGCCAAGGCGCACGTATTCAGGGCGTACGCCGATTTCTGTTTGGCCCTGATGCGTGGTAATCGCACCTTCGAGCTCAATCGCCTGTCCGTGAAATCGCGCAACGCCTCCATCGACCTCACACGGCAGAACGTTCATACCCGGCGAGCCGATGAAATGGCCTACAAACGTATGGCGCGGACGCTCGAATAGCTCTACCGGCGTGCCGATCTGTACGATCTCGCCCTCCTGCATCACCACGACCTGATCTGCGAACGTAAGTGCTTCGGTCTGGTCATGGGTGACATAGATCATCGTGACGGCGATCTTCTGGTGAAGTTCCTTGAGTTTGGAACGCAGCTTCCACTTCAGCTCCGGGTCGATCACCGTCAAAGGTTCGTCGAACATGATCGCGTTCACATCATCACGCACGAGACCGCGCCCCATGGAGATCTTTTGCTTGTTGTCTGGCGTTAGATGCGCGGCTCGGATGGTCAGCGCATCCTGCAACTCCAACATCGTGGCAATCTCACGCACACGGGCGTCGACCTGCGTCTCCGCCACGCCCCGGTTGCGTAGGGGGAAGGCGAGATTGTCATAGACCGTCATGGTGTCGTAGATCACCGGGAATTGGAACACCTGCGCGATGTTGCGCTGTTCAGGAGGAAGATCCGAGACGTCCTTACCATCGAAGAGCACACGGCCCTCGGAAGGTGTCAAAAGCCCCGAAATAATGTTGAGAAGAGTGGATTTACCGCAGCCCGACGGGCCGAGCAGGGCATAGGCCCCGCCGTCTCGCCAGCTCAGATCTATCTTTTTGAGAGCGAAGTCAGTCTCTGATTCGGGGTTGGGGAGATAGCTATGGCGCATCTTTTGAAGCGTGATTTCAGCCATTTAACGCTCCCGTCGCCGCGAGCGAGCCGTCCTCGTCAAAATAATAACAATGATCAGCATAAAAGAAGAACTCTTGCGATTGGCCCACCTCATAGGGATGGGCGCCAGCCGAGAGACTGACCCATGTGCTTTCACCCAACGAAAAGTGCGCGACGCTCTCCGAACCGCTGAGCTCGGTGATTTGAATCTCGCCATTGAGCAACACTGACGCGCCATTTGCGGCGTGCGGCGTCACATGGTGCGGCCTGATACCGACGGTGTAGACCCCGTCGCGAAGCCCCTCTGCTGCGCCTGTTGCGGGCCAATGGAGATTACCCAAATGAATTGCGTTACCTTGTTTTTTGACAGGTGCCAGGTTCATTGGCGGGTCCGAGAAAACGCGCGCGGATACCAGATTAGCAGGCGCGCGATAAATTTTTGGCGTAGGGCCGAACTGCGATACGCGTCCTTCGTGCAATAACGCCGTATGCCCGCCCAGAAGCAGCGCCTCGGTGGGCTCTGAAGTGGCATAAACCACAACAGTTCCGCGTTCGCCTAAAATTTCAGGGAGTTGTTCGCGAAGCTCTTCTCGTAATTTGTAATCGAGGTTGGCCAAAGGCTCATCAAGGAAGATCGCTTTGGAGTCTTTGACAATTGCCCGTGCTAGCGCTGTACGCTGTTGCTGACCGCCGGATAGTTCTTGTGGACGCCGGTCCAGCATCGGCCCTAGTTGAAGCACATCCGCTGCTTCCCGTACTCGTAGGTCAACTTCGCCACGATCCATGCGGTTCGCGCGCAGAGGCGAGGCGATGTTCTCGTAAACGCTCATATGCGGGTAATTGATAAAAAACTGATGCACCAAAGCGATATTGCGCTTTTGTGGGCTGACGCCTGTGACGTTCTCGCCGTCCACCCAAACTTCACCGCTTGTTGGTCGCTCCAGCCCCGCCATTAGCTTGATAAGCGTGCTCTTGCCTGAGTTCGTCGCGCCCAGAAGAATGTTGAAACCGCCAGGCTCAAAGCTCAGCGATGTCTCATAGATGTGCATCTCTGCGCCCACGTTTTTCGTGACGGATCTGAGTTCCAGCGTCATGTGAATGTCCGTGAATTCGGCGCCCGAGGGCGATGCCCCAATGTCCCGCGTTTCGGAGAGGGGCGCGCGAAACGCCCCGCTCCTATGCTCTTACTGCGACCAGCGCTGAACGATTTCCTCGTATTTCACTGTCTTGCCCTTTGGCTTTTCGTTGTCCAGCTTGGCTTTGGGTGCGCCAGGCTTGCTGAGCCAGAACTCCGCGTCTTTCTCTTCATTCAGACGTGGACCACAACCCCCGTATACGTTGGCAGCCTCATCCGCTGCCTGCATACGGGCCATGGTGATGTCCATCTCTTCAGCGAGACGGTCCATCGCCTCTTGAGGACTGAACGCGCCGGAGTTTACGTCACCAATTTGCTGCCACCAGATCTGTGCCAGTTTTGGATAATCAGGCACATTAATGCCGGTTGGCGACCATGCCACACGGTCGGGTGAGCGGTAGAATTCCACCAGTCCGCCGAGATTTGGTGCACGCTCTGTGAAGCTCTCATGGTTCACAGTGGAATCGCGGATAAAGGTCAATCCAACATGTGATTTGCGTGTGTCCACTGTCTTAGAGGTCACGAACTGCGCATAGAGCCAAGCCGCCTGCGCCCGGTCCGATGGCGTGGATTTCAAGAAGGTCCAAGACCCAGCATCCTGATAGCCGACTTTCTGGCCTTCCGACCAATAAGGGCCATGCGGAGATGGTGCCATCCGCCATAGCGGCTTGCCCTCAGCATCAACTGTGTTGTTGCCGTCAAGCTGAGATTTCACCATGTCCGCAGTGAAGGCTGTGTACCAAAAGATTTGTTGCGCAACATTGCCTTGGCTCAATGCCGGTAGCGACTGGTAGAAGTCAAATGAGGCTGCGCCTGGAGGTGCATATTGCCGCAACCATTCATCCCATTTACGGATCGCATAAACAGCCGCAGGACCGTTGGCAGCACCGCCGCGCGCCACGCTCGCTCCTGATGGGTTGCACGAGCCTGCTTCCATACGGATGCCCCACTCATCGACAGGGATACCGTTTGGTTCACCAACGTCACCTGCACCGGCCATGGAAAGCCAGGCATCGGTCATGCGCCAGCCGAGGTCAGGTGCGCGTTTGCCGTAATCCATGTGGCCGTACACGGTGACGCCGTCGATTTCTTTTACGTGCACGGAG
>JBCDDS010000181.1:0-6148 GCA_039180185.1 Pseudomonadota bacterium
ACCCCGCCGATCCGTCCCGCCTATTCGGCGTGCTGCACAGCTATAGCCTTGGCAAGCTGGACTTGAAACGCCCGCCGTTTCCATTGTCCAAGACGGATGCAGGCGGGTCGCGCATTGCCGACCTCTTCGCCAAGCCAGACCTTTTCGTCACGATCCTGAATGCCTGTGACATTGCTGAAGAACCTGACAGTTACCCGCTGGCAGAGCGCCATGCGGCCTATCATCACCTGCAAGCCGCCGCGTCCAAGAACAAGGACCGCCAACGGGCCATGCAGGATCGAGTTTTGGCGTCAGACCTGTTCCTGCGCCTTGGAGAGTTGAAGGGCGCTCATGCCTGACTTCACTGCTCACAAACACCCCGTCTTGGCCGTGCGCTGTCCCGCATGTGGCAAAGCCCCCGGCGTGTGGAGTCGCCGCCCAAGTGCAATCGTGATCTGGACACCCACGGCGTGTGTATGCCGCTCGACCTGATCTATCGCGAGACCGACATTGAGGCGGTCGATATCGCGATCTGGTTCTACCGGCACGGCCCTATTGGCATCCGCCGCCCGCAGCGCAGACATCGAGGCGATGACCCTTCTACGCCCATCTTTCGAGCGCTCATGAACCGGCGTGTCACTTTGCTAAGTGAGCAAGATGACGTTCCAGAGGGCGACAACTGGCGTGCCGCTCATGCCAACGCTGACTGAATTCCAATCCTTGTGGTGAGGATCAACTTGGCCCCGCTTCGGCGGGGCCCTTTCTTATGTGGACTAATGGCAAGTGGCTTTGTTGATGCTGCGATTGCTCAATCGGCCCTCAAATGGCTGGATTGAGCCCAAACCGGTTGTTGCCGGTTCATGGCATGCACGCAGCCCAGAATTCACTGCACCTACTGACACTCGTTTGCCGCAAGATAGTAGAAAGACAGCAGCTATTCGGTGAATGGGCAAAAAAAGCGCTAAGGAGGGACCTTACAAGTCATTTGGCACACCCGATTTTTTTGCAGTTAGCTAATCACTAGCAGAAAACGTCCGCTGTCGCGGCGTGGGGAACGTAAATCTGCAGCACATTCCTCAAATCGGTCGTTCAACGATGTAGCACTCAGCAGTATGCGATCGCCAATCGCCTTCACAAAGGAGTTTGAGGGTACCGTATTTTTGGTGTCGCGGGTTTGATTTCGGCCCGCGTTTATTCTGTTTCACCGTTGATCCATTTTTTTGAGGGTGCCAGTAGATTGTAGAAACAGCTGTCTATGACGATGCCGAACTTTGGCCTGTATCTCGCGCGGAACTCGTAACCTCCGTTCACGGAGATCGACAATGGGTCAGATGCGGCAAGGGTTCCAAGCCGCTTGTAACGTTCGGACCCTCACTTAAAGGTGGTCACTAAATGAGACCGTCCTTTAGAAAGAGCCTTGACTGACCACCACTGCAAATTTATTGTCCGACATTAAATGTTCAGGTCGAGCAAATTGGGAGGATTTGCGTTGGGCGGAGAAACAGACCTTCTGTTGGAGGCCGAAGATGTCACCATTCGATTTGGTGGCATCGTCGCGCTCAACAGCATCTCTCTGAAAATTTACGAGCAGGAGATTCTGGGACTGATCGGGCCGAACGGCGCAGGCAAGACAACGCTGTTCAACTGTCTAAGCCGCTTGTATCAGCAGACGTCCGGTGACATCCGGATTATGGGCCAAAGCATCAGCAGCCTGCATCCTGAAGACATGGTCTCAAAGGGTATAGGTCGAACTTTTCAAAATATCGCGCTCTTTGAAACAATGAGCGTTTTCGAAAACGTTCAGACCGGGGCGCAGTTTGAGATGAACAGCAGCTTGGTGGCGGACATCTTTGGGGGCGCTGCTGTACGTAAAGAGCGGGCCAGGACGCGTGACTATATTATGCACTTGCTTGAGTTGCTTGACTTGGCAGACATTGCTCACCACTCGATCGCCGACCAGAACTTTGCCGTACGCAAACGTATTGAGTTTGCCCGCGCCTTGGCGGCAGAGCCAAAACTCCTGATGCTGGACGAACCGGCCGGAGGTTTGAATCGCGACGAAGTCGCTCAACTGGAAGATCTGATCCAAAAAGTCCGCGACGAGTTTAAAGTCGCCATTCTGTTGGTTGAACATCACCTCAATCTGGTCATGAAAGTCTCGAACCGCGTCGTTGCGATGGATTTCGGTCAGAAGATCGCCGAGGGCCTTCCCCACGAAGTCAGGTTTCATCCACAGGTTCTAAAGGCCTATCTCGGAGAGGAAGCTGCATGACCCCGGCACTTGTTCTGAAAGATGTTTCTGCAACCTATGGACACGGTGCCATATTGCACGGAATCGATTTCGAAGTGCCCGGCGGCCAAGTTACAGCCCTTCTTGGAGCCAATGGTGCCGGTAAAACGACGACGTTGCGCGCCATCTGCGGAATGATCCAGACCAGCGGAGAGATATCGCTGTTTGGTGAGGACATTTGCGGTAGAAAACCCGAAGAAATCGCCCGCATGGGCGTGGCGCATGTTCCAGACGGGCGGGGGACTTTTTCTGGCCTGAGCGTCATGGACAACCTGCGATTAGGGTCATTTACCGCAAGAGATCGCTCCAGTTTTGGTCGAACTTTGGAACGCGTCTTTGGATACTTTCCCCGCCTAGAGGAAAGAAAGAAACAGCACGCCGGAACGCTGTCGGGCGGTGAGCAACAGATGCTGGCCATCGGGCGGGCGCTAATGGCCGAACCCCGGCTCATTCTACTTGATGAGCCCTCTATCGGGTTAGCGCCGGTTATCGTGAAGCAACTGTTTCAGATCCTGGAAGATATCGCCGCCGAGGAAGGTGTCTCGATGCTTTTGGTCGAGCAAAACTCGAACCTCGCACTAAAACTGGCAACAAACGCGACGCTTCTGGAGGTCGGAAGCGTCGTTGCGCGCGGCACTTCGGAAGAACTCTCTAAAAACCAGGAAATCGCGCGGGCGTATCTTGGCCACGACCCCGCACCTGCACAGGTGCAACAATGACCTTTTTCCTTGAGCAACTGATTATTGGCCTGTCGTCCGGCGGCATCTATGCCATCATGGCGTTGGCCCTGGTGGTGATCTACAAATCTACCGGCCACGTGAACCTGGCGCAGGGTGAACTGGCTGTTTTTTCAACCTTTATTGCTTGGACGCTCGTGCAGATGGGTGTTCCGATCTGGCCAGCGATCCTGTTGACCATGATTGTGTCCTTCATTGGTGCCGTCATTCTGGAACGCGTTGTGATCCGTCCTTTCGACGAGGCCGACGACCTCGTGATCGTTGCGGTTTTTGTTGGTTTGTTCCTTGGTATTCACAGCCTGGCCGGAGCAATCTGGAACTATGAGGTAAAACCTTTCCCAAGCGCGTTTTCGGATGGCTCGGTCCAAATTGTGAGCGATCTTTCCATTCGCGCGCACACGCTTGGTTCACTTCTGACAACGTGTGTTGTGCTTGCGGCTACGTGGTTCTTCTTTCGCTATACAAGGCTCGGTCTGGCTTTGCGCGCGTCCGCCGACAATCACGAAAGCAGTCGACTTGTCGGGATAAACGTCTCTTTCATGCTGGCGCTTGGTTGGGGTCTGGCGGCGGCGATTGGTGCCATAGCTGGTGTCATGATCGCGCCCGTGACGTTTCTCGATCCCAGCATGGGGTTGGCACCGTTGATCTTCGCTCTGGCTGGCGCCTTGCTAGGCGGGATCACCAGCCCCTTCGGTGCAGCATTGGGAGGGCTTATCGTCGGCGTTTTGGAAGCGATGATCTCAGCCTATGTGCCCTACGGCATCGAGTTCCGTGAGCTTATCGCGCTTCTTCTTATTCTGTCAGTCCTGCTGGTAAAGCCGGCTGGGTTGTTCGGTGAACTTGTCACCCGGAGGGTTTGATATGACCACAGGGCTCAATGAACCTGCAAATCGGGTACATGAAATGCCAGACTTCAGGCCGTCGGCAAGGTTTTGGGCCCGGCTGGGCTATGGCGCGGCTGCCATCCTGTTTCTTGCAGCAACCGGCACTCTACAAGGCTATGAGTTGTTCCTGGCCAGTTCGATCCTGTCCTATGCCATTGCGGCGATGGGGCTGAATGTCCTGATGGGGTACAACGGTCAGATTTCACTGGGGCATGGAGCATTCTTTGCAATCGGAGCCTATTCGGCTGCTATCTGCATTGACCAGTTCGGCATGTCCTTTGCGTTCACGCCCATCGTCGCCGGTATCGTCGGCATGGCAGCGGGCTGGATCATCGGCAAGCCGGCGCTGCGGCTTGAGGGCGTGTACCTTGCGCTAGCTACATTTGGGCTTGCAATCGCTACCCCCACAATTCTCCGGTCTGATCTTTTCGCGCAGTGGACAGGCGGTGTTCAAGGTTTGTTTCTGCTGATTAATCCGGCGCCCAAATGGACTGGCCTCGATCTTGACCAGTCGATTTACCTGACAGTTGTGGTTTACTTCCTTGCCTTCGCCTACGTCACGCTCCGGCTTGTGCGAGGGCTGAACGGCTATGCGTGGCTCGCAACCCGCGACAACCCGATCGCCGCGCGTGCCATGGGGTTCGATGTCACCAAAGCCAAGACACGGGCATTCGTGTACAGCGTTCTTGCCTGCTCTGTGGGTGGAGCGCTTCAGGCGGTAGCCGTACAGTTTGTTGCCCCCGACAGCTTTCCGTTTTTTCTATCGATCTCGCTCTTCACCGCTGTGGTTGTCGGGGGGCTCTGCTCACCGCTTCTGGGGCCAATTCTTGGCAGCGCCTTCATCGTCCTCGTGCCAAATGTGACCGAAGAGGTCTGGCAGGGCGGCAGTTGGGCCGTATACGGCGCCGTCGTGATCTTGGTCATGGCCATTCAACCCAAAGGACTTGCGGGCATGTTTGCCTGGTTGAAGTTCAAAGTCGCGGGTCAAAGCGGTTCGTGACAGTCACGCGGGTCTACCCGCTTTCATTGCAGCATAATGGGAGGATCTACAAATGCTGAAGACAACTATTGCGACTGTTTTGGGTGGCCTGCTTGCCTCAGGCGCAGCAATGGCCGACAACTATGACGAAGGCGCAACGGACGACGAAATCAAGTTCGGTGTTATTGTTCCGCTCAGCGGGCCAGCTTCGGCCTATGGGTCGGTCGGACACTGCTTCGAGGGCTACTTCAACGCGGTAAACGACAAAGGCGGCATCAACGGCCGCAAGATTAATGTGCTGGTTCAGGACGACGGTTACAACCCGGCCAAAACGCTAGAGCAAGCTCGCCGACTGGTGGAGCGCGAAGGCGTGCTATTCTTGGCAGGGGACCTCGGTACGCCAACCAATTCGGCCATCCATCGCTATATGAACCAGCGTGAGGTACCGCAGCTATTTATCACGACCGGCGCTTCCAAGTGGGACGACCCTGAGAACTATCCCTGGACCATGCCATATCTGCCCAGCTACGCGGCCGAGGCACGCATTTATGCCAAGCACATCAACGAGGCGATACCAGACGCCAAGATCGGCATTCTGTACCAGAACGATGACTTTGGGCGAGACTATAAGGATGCCTTTATCGATCAGTTGGAAGACAAAGGTATGGTGGTCTCCGAAGTCAGCTATGATGTAACGGGTGCGACGATTGACAGCCAGATGTCCACGCTTAAGGACAGCGGTGCCACAGTATTCTTTAATATCGCTTCGCCGAAATTCGCGGCACAGGCCATCCGCCGCGCCGGCGAGATTGGCTGGGATGTCACCCAGTTTCTGGTCAGCGTTTCCAACGCAAAGTCAGCTGTCCTGGATCCCGCCGGATTGGAAAACGCTGAGGGCATCATTTCGACCCAGTACCTCAAGGCACCCTCGGATCCGGCCTATGCCAATGATCCCGATGTGAAGGCCTGGCACGAATTCAAAGCCAACTACTTTGAAAAAGGATCCGAAGGCAACTGGTGGGACTGGGCCTGTTACTCCTCGGCATTCACACTTGAACATGTTCTGAACGAGGCCGGAGACAACCTGACCCGCGAGAATATTATGGCCATCGCCTCGAACCTTGACGGTTTCGAAGCACCGATGCTGCTGCCTGGAATAAGTGTGAATACTTCTGCTGACGATTTCTCCCCAATCGAAGCCATGTCGCTGATGAAGTTTGAAGATGGAAACTGGACCCTTTTCGGTGATGTGATCGCAGTGGATTGATGCAAACTCGGC
>JBCDDS010000182.1:0-5927 GCA_039180185.1 Pseudomonadota bacterium
GTTCGGCGAATACTCTCCAACGCGGACCTATTACGGTCATGCCGCGGACAAGAAAGCCAAGAGGAAGTAAGCCATGGGTAAGGAAAAGAATCCCCGCCGCGTGGCTGACAACGAAGCAATGGCAAAACTGCGCATGCTTCGTACAAGCCCGCAAAAGCTGAACCTGGTGGCAGCTATGATCCGTGGCAAGAAGGTGGACAAGGCTCTTAACGACCTGACCTTCTCAAACAAACGGATCGCGCAGGACGTGAAGAAATGCCTGCAATCGGCCATCGCAAACGCGGAGAACAACCACAATCTGGATGTGGACGAGCTGATCGTGGCCGAAGCCTGGGTTGGCAAGAACCTTGTGATGAAACGTGGCCGTCCACGGGCACGGGGCCGCTTTGGCCGCATCATGAAGCCGTTTTCCGAGCTCACCATCAAGGTGCGTGAAGTTGAGGAGCAAGCCTAATGGGAAATAAAGTCAATCCAATCGGCATGCGCCTTCAGGTAAACCGCACCTGGGATAGTCGTTGGTACGCCGATACCAAGGATTACGGTGATCTTCTGCTCGAAGACATTGCGATCCGTGATTTCATCAAATCCGAGTGCAAGCAGGCCGGCGTCAGCCGTGTGATCATCGAACGCCCGCACAAAAAGTGCCGGGTCACAGTACATACAGCGCGTCCGGGTGTGATAATCGGCAAAAAAGGTGCCGATATCGAAGGTCTGCGTCGCAAGCTGGCCAACATGACCGATAGCGAGCTGCATCTCAACATCGTCGAAGTGCGCAAGCCAGAGCTTGATGCGGCTCTCGTCGGTGAGAGCATCGCACAACAGCTTGAACGTCGTGTAAGCTTTCGCCGTGCAATGAAACGCGCGGTGCAGAACGCGATGCGCATGGGTGCGCTTGGCATTCGTGTAAATGTTGCGGGCCGTCTAGGTGGGGCAGAGATTGCCCGGACCGAATGGTACCGTGAAGGCCGCGTGCCGCTTCACACCCTGCGGGCCGATATCGATTACGCGCATGCAGAGGCCTCCACGCCTTACGGGATCATCGGCATCAAGGTCTGGATCTTCAAAGGCGACATCATGGAGCATGACCCATCCGCTCGTGATCGCAAGGCACAAGAGCTGCAGGACGGCCCGGCCCCTCGGGGTGCCGGTGGCGGACGTCGCTGAGGAGGATTGAGAGATGCTTCAACCAAAGCGCACTAAATTCCGCAAAATGCACAAAGGTCGGATCAAAGGTCTGGCCAAGGGCGGTTCCGATCTGAACTTTGGCTCGTATGGTCTTAAGGCCACGCAGCCGGAGCGCGTCACCGCGCGCCAGATCGAGGCAGCCCGTCGTGCCATGACCCGTCATATGAAACGCCAAGGCCGCGTGTGGATCCGGATTTTTCCAGACACCCCGGTGACTTCTAAGCCGACCGAGGTCCGGATGGGTAAGGGCAAAGGCTCTGTCGATTACTGGGCGTGCAAGGTTAAACCAGGCCGGATTATGTTTGAGATTGACGGCGTTGCCGAAGGCATCGCCATGGAGGCTCTGCGCCTTGCTGCGATGAAGCTTCCGGTCAAAACCCGCGTCGTTGTGCGCGAGGACTGGTAACGCGAGCCTGGGTTTTGACCCAACCAAAAAAATTGTAACCCCGTCGCGCAACCGGCGGGGTTTTTCGATGGTGGCTTCCAGTCTAAAGCGACTGGCGCTTTAGCCGATGCAGGTATCCGTCTTATTGATTAAGTTCACAAACCACTTTTGCGGTTGCCTGAATAAAGCAACATAACGAAAACGAAAACTGCACCAATTGAAGTGGTGACAATACCGACTGGCAGTTCCTGCGGGGCCAGGATGAGGCGAGACACGATATCAGAGGCGGTCAGCAATGTGGCGCCAGTAAGCGCTGCGATTGGGATCAGATGTGAATGCAAGGTCCCGACCAGACCGCGTGCCAGATGCGGAACCATCAACCCCACAAAACCGATAACGCCTGCGACAGACACAAAGGTTGCTGTGGACAGTGCCGCTACCATAAACATGAGCATACGTAATCGCCCGACCGGTACGCCGAGGCTGGTCGCTGTCATGTCCCCGGCCAGCAGCGCATCAAGCCAGCGCCGCCGATAAAACGCAAAGCCCAAAATGAGCGCTAGCCCGAAAAGAACCAGTGGGAACGTCTCCCACCGCGAGAGCCCCAAACCACCAAGCATCCAGAACACGATAGAATGGGCCGCACGGCTGTCGCCTGAAAAAATCAGATAGTTGGTGATCGCTGCAAAGAGGAAAGAAACCGCGAGCCCGGCTAGAATTAGCTTTTCAGGTGCACTGCTACGCAGGCTTCGGACTAGAGCCAGCACCACGATGGAGGCCACGATCCCACCGCAAAACGCCGCCATTGGCAGCGTCCAGAACCCCAGCACATCACCCGTTACCGTTATAACAAAAACGGCACCTGCCGCAGCACCGGAAGACAGGCCAAACAGAAAAGGATCAGCCAGATCATTACGGGTCATTGTTTGCAGTACAACACCAACAATCCCAAGCCCAGCCCCGATAATCGCAGAGAACAACGCGCGGGGCAGGCGCAGCTCAAAAACAATGCGATGCATCGGCATTTGCTCGTCATTGCTAAACCCAAAGCCGGTCGCAAGCGCGCCAGCAATATCGGTCAGCGGAATTCTGGTTGTTCCATAAATCACAGAACACAAAACGAGGGCGGCCAGAGTGGCCACCCCCAGAAGATAGATAAGTCCTATTCGACCCAAATCAGAAGAGGTCCGGGTGCATAGCCTTCGCCATTTTCTCTATCGCCGTGATGTTTGCAGGTCCCGGTGTTAGCTCTTCGTAACGCAGGCCAATCCACCGTTCATTTTTCACCGCATCTACACCGGACATGACCGGGTGATCTTTTAGAAACTGGAACGTATCTGCGGCGCCATTTCCGGTTTGATAATCCAGTAGAACCAGGAATTCCGGGTTAGATGCGGCAACTGCCTCCCAAGAGGTGCGGCCCCAGCTTGTGTCGAGGTCATGTGTCACGTTTTTCCCACCAGCCGCTGCAATCATCGCATCTGGGATAGCGTATTTACCGGCGGTGAAAGGGGCGTCCGCTGGTCCATCAAGCAGAAAGACGCGCGGTTTTGCCTGCTCTGCCGTCTTCGCCTCTATGGAACCAAGCTGCTCCTTCCAGCCTGCGACAAGTCCTTCCGCTTCGTCCGAGACATCCATCACCTGCCCAAGGCGAAGCACGTCGTCAAAGAGCAAATCCATGCTCGCAATTGGGCGCCCTTCATGCAGATGCACGCAGCTTTCAGTCAGAACCATGGTCTTGATGCCAAAAGGTTCCAACGTGTCCGGGGTGACGTCGCCGCCCGGCTTCATGCCATAGTACCAACCGGCAAAGAACAGGTCAGGTGAGGCTGATACGAGGTTTTCCATGGTTGGGTATTTTGGCGCCAGCTCGGGAATATTACCGCGCTGCTCATCGAAGCTTGGGCTGGTTTTGTACCAACCCGTGATGCCTGTCAGGCCCACGATCTTTTTCTGCAGGCCCAGAGCAAAGGCCATCTCAGTCATATTCATGTCGTGCACGATCAGACGTTTGGGTGTCTCTTTGAACACCAAAGGTTCACCGCAATTGTCAACTGTGACTTCTGCCATTGCCGCCGTCGAAGATGCCAAGACAACCGCCGCTGCTAAACTCTTTTTCATATTCCCTCTCCTTCAGGTCGGAATTTCGGTTCTTCGGATATCAAGCGCGGGAATCTGCCTGTCCTTGTAAGGCAACAACAGATAGTCCACGCCAAATGTGTCGCGCACGGCCTTTGGTGTCAGCACTTCTGCGGTCGTGCCGAAGGCAACTAACCGGGTGTCCTTCATTAAGGCCACGTGGCTGGCAAATTCGGGTATCATGACCAGATCATGCACAACCATGATAACAGTGATGCCCAGCGACGAGATCAGCGAAAGCATCCGTCCCTTCGCATCTGGGTCAAGATGGTTGGTGGGCTCATCCAAAAAAAGCATGCGCGGTTTTTGCGCCAAAGCGCGCGCGATATGGGCGCGCTGGCGTTCGCCTCCGGAAAGCTGGCCAATCGGTTTATCCGCCAAATGCGCCAGGCTAGTCACGGCCAGGGTGCGGTCCAGATCATGCGCATGCTCTGCTGCGGCGTAGTCAGCCCAAATTGGCATTTGGCCCAAAGCAACATAGTCCTGCAGTCGAAGGCGAGAGTCGGTTGTAGATTGTTGACTGACAACAGCAATTATTCGTGCTCGTTGATCGGGGCGCAGCGAACGCATCGCGTTACCATTAATGTCAATCTCGCCTTTTGTGGCATCTTCGAGACCGGACAAAAGGTTCAAAAGCGTGGTCTTGCCCGCACCGTTGGGCCCGGCAATAGCCAGCGTCGCGCCACCTTCGAGATCAAAACTGACGCCCTTTAAAAGGGTGGTACCGCTTGGCGTTTCGTACCCCAAACCGCGTATGGAAAGAACCGCGCTCATGCCGGGTCATCCCCACAGAGAGCGGGCAATCGTGCCAGTGTCTTGGTGTAGAGCGCTTCGGGCCGCTCCTTCGCAGAGGTCCAGCCGGACGCACTTTCTTGATATTGCCACGCAAATCGTCCAAGCGCGCGCAAATCCGTGTCCGATTTGATATCCCCGAACAGGTAAGAGGCCTTGCCAACCGCCTGAAATCCAACTGTCGCTGGCCGGTCGCATCCGGCCATGCAGTCCACGGAACGAAATTGGTACCCATCCGGCAAGTCGTTCATGAGAACTGCGCGGATTTTGGCCGCAGCTGAAGTGCCTCTACACTTCGCACAAATCAGAACGTAATGATCAGTGTCGTTTGACATATCGACTTCCGCCTCTCAGAAGGCGCAAATCGAAGGTGCCAAATGTTTTGTTGCACAGAATGTGTGCCATCAAGCCTCCTTCCAGAACGCCCCGTCCTGGATCAGTGGAACAATGATGGCAGGTCTCCTGACTCGCGGGTCTCGGCTCGGCTGCCCTTCCCGACCCTTTTCGGGTCAGTGGTGTCGCAGCGTCGCTCTCCGCCTACAGTTGCGGGGGCAGTCACGGACTTGGCGCCTGATGGCTACACCTGACCGTGTTCCCTTTTCATCTCGTAAGCTTTTGGCTTCTGAGAACCATCCACGCCATGTGAACTTAATGCAGCGTATAGGTCAATCGAAAAAATGTTTCGTCTTTCTAAATTGGCCGGTAAAACTCAGCCAGCACAGGAAAGTCAGCGGAGTAGGAATGGATTTTGGTTTGTGATGAAGGTTTTGCCACCAAGATCACCTATCGCACCTGCCTTTCTTCTTCGCTAAAGACAACCCATGTCGCAAACATCTTCTCTTTTTGTAACCAAGCTTTACCAGGCACCTCTATCCGAGCTCACACCGGGCATTGATAACGCAGAGCTTTTGGCGTCCTGCTATTCCATCGCCGATGACGACGACGCCGGCAATGCATGGTGTGAGGAAAACGGATATCCCGGCTATACGTCCTATGCCTCTCTGACAGATCTGCCGTGGCGGTTTCCGGTCTTTGCCGATCTTGTGAAAGCGCTGGACGCGCATGTGGCTGCTTTCGTAGAAAAGTTGCACTTCGATCTGGAGGAACGTCCGCTTAAGCTCGAAGATATCTGGATCAATATTCTGCCAGAGGGCGGTGGGCACGGCTCTCACTTGCACCCGCATTCTGTGATCAGTGGGACAACCTATGTGGCCATGCCAGAGGGCACCAGCGCGTTGAAGCTGGAAGACCCGCGTTCAGCGCGGATGATGGCCGCACCGGCACGGCTCAAGGGCGCGCCGCAAGAGTTACAAAGTTTCGTTTCCGTCGCGCCGAAGCCTGGCGATGTATTGCTCTGGGAAAGCTGGCTGCGCCATGAGGTGCCGATGAACTTTTCCGAAGAGGACCGGATCAGCATCAGCTTCAA
>JBCDDS010000183.1:0-5723 GCA_039180185.1 Pseudomonadota bacterium
CCGTTTGGTTCACCAACGTCACCTGCACCGGCCATGGAAAGCCAGGCATCGGTCATGCGCCAGCCGAGGTCAGGTGCGCGTTTGCCGTAATCCATGTGGCCGTACACGGTGACGCCGTCGATTTCTTTTACGTGCACGGAGAAGAACTCGGCGATGTCCTCATAGGCCGACCAGTTGACGGGCACGCCAAGGTCATAGCCGTACATCTCCTTGAATTTCGCCTGCAAGTCTTCGCGATCGAACCAGTCCTTGCGGAACCAATAGAGGTTGGCGAATTGCTGATCCGGCAGCTGATAAAGCTTGCCATCCGGACCGGTCGTGAAAGACGCGCCAATAAAGTCTTCGAGATCGAGGCCCGGATTGGTCGTCGACGCCCAATCGCCAGCCATCATATCGCTGAGGTTATAGGCTAGTTGTAGCCGAGCGTGCGTGCCGATCAGATCGCTGTCATTGACGTAGCCGTCATAGAGGTTGCGCTGTGTCTGCATCTGGGTTTGGACGGCCTGAACTACCTCACCTTCGCCAAGCAACTGGTGATTGACCTTGATGCCGGTGATCGCTTCGAACGCTTTTGTCAGCGTCTCAGACTCATAAGTATGCGTCGGAATAGTTTCCGAAAGAACATTTATTTCCATGCCTTTATAAGGCTCTGCAGCATCAACAAACCACTGCATTTCAGCTACTTGCTCATCGCGCGAAAGCGCAGATGGTTGAAACTCTTCATCAATCCATTTTTCAGCCGCTGCCATGTCTGCAAATGACTTACCTCCGACCACCAGCATGGCAGTCAGAGCGACAGCGGAAAGAAGGTGTTTCCGCATAATTTCCTCCCTGGTTTCGTTTTGGGGCGAATACCGCGTCATAATTTGGTAAACAAAAGAAAACGAAAGTCAAACGAAATAAAAATCTTTGTTTTTTGTGGCGCCAAGGTTAAAACGCAACCTTAAGAGAGCGATTTTCAATGAAAATAGAAGAGCGTCAAAAGAACATTCTAGACCTACTGCGCGTGCAGGGCGCAGTCGAGGTCGAAGACTTGGCGGAGCGCTTTAGCCTTACAACACAGACAATTCGTCAAGACTTACGCGAGTTGGATGAGCGGGGGTTAGTAAAACGCACGCATGGTGGTGCGCGCCGCGTGGCAAGTGTATCTAATCGGGATTACTCGGAACGTCGCGCGATACAGGGACCAGCAAAACGGGCGATTGGTGAGGTGGCAGCTTCGCTGATACCGAACAATTGCTCGCTTACACTCAACATTGGAACCACGACTGAGCAAGTGGCCCGAGCGCTATCCGATCATCAGGATCTGATGATTATATCAAATAATATCAATATTATAACACAGCTTCTCGGCAGCAAATCCAAGGACTTAATATTGATGGGCGGACGCGTTCGCCAAAGCGATGGCGCCGTCGTTGGCGAAGACGCCGTCGAATTCATTTCAAGGTACAAAGTGGATTACGCAGTCATCGGTGCGTCCGCTTTGGACAACGACGGCGCCATACTGGATTTCGATGCGCGAGAAGTCTCGGTAGCGCGCGCCATACTCAAGAACGCGCGCACTCGCATACTCGTGGCGGACACAACGAAGTTCGAGGTCAACGCACCCGTCCGTATCTGTAATGTATCTGACGTAGATTACTTCATAACTGACGTGCGTCCGCCTCCTTCTTTCGTGGGTGCGGCAGACCGTGGTGAAACGAAGATAATCGTCGCTAAGCCCGGAGGATTGAATGTCGTCCGAAGCGCCTGAAAAACAATATGATTTGTTCGTTGTAGGCGGCGGTGTGAACGGTTGTGGCATTGCCCGCGATGCGGCTGGTCGCGGCATAAAAGTGGGCCTTGCAGAAGCACATGATCTCGGATCCGGAACCTCAAGCGCATCAACCAAGCTTTTCCATGGTGGATTGCGATATCTTGAGTTTTTTGAGTTCCGTTTGGTACGCGAAGCTTTGGAAGAACGAGAAATTCTGCTTCGCGCGATGCCACATATTTCTTGGCCGATGCGGTTTGTATTGCCGTTTCACAAAGATATGCGGTTTGAGGCAGACACACCTGTGTCGAAGCTATTGCAGCGCGTGATGCCTTGGATGCGTGGACGCCGCCCCGCCTGGCTTATACGCCTTGGACTATTTCTCTACGACCAGATGGGTGGACGCAAGATTTTGCCTGCCACCAAAACGCTTGATCTGAAACGGGATGCGGCGGGCGCGTCGCTTCGACCGGAATTCAAAAAGGCGTTTGAATACTCTGATTGTTGGATCGAAGATTCCCGTCTTGTGGTACTAAACGCTCGCGATGCTGCGATGCGCGGTGCACACATTCATGTCCGCACAAAAGTCGTGCGAGCGGAACACAGTGACGATGGTTGGAGAATCCATCTTCAAAACGAAACACGCGCATGGGCGGTGAAATCGAAAGTGTTGGTTAACGCCGCTGGTCCGTGGGTCGGCGAAGTCATTCGCGATGTTGTGCAGTTCAATTCAGCTGAAGACGTACGGCTTGTGCGAGGCAGCCATATTGTTACAAAACGGCTTTTTGACCACGATAAGTGCTATTTTTTTCAGGGTGTTGACGGTCGAATAATCTTTGCGATCCCTTATGAGCAAGATTTCACATTGATAGGAACGACGGACGAGGACCACCCTGATCCTGATGCGAAACCAGTCTGTACGCCGGAGGAAGCGGACTACTTGCTGCAGTTCGCCTCGCAATACTTCAAGGAAAAACTGACGCGTGAAGATATTGTGTGGACCTATTCAGGGGTCAGACCGCTCTACGATGATGGCGCCACGTCGGCCACAGCAGCAACGCGTGACTATGTTCTGTCCTTAAGTGGAGAGAAAACGGCGCCTCTATTGAGCATTTTTGGCGGAAAGATAACGACTTACAGAAAGTTGGCGGAAGCCGCAATCGACAAGCTGTCTCCTATTCTGAATGTTTCCGCGGAGACATGGACCAGAGATGCACCCCTACCCGGGGGCGATTTTCCAGTCGATGGCGTACGAGCGCTCAAAGCCTCGCTGTGCCAAAAATACTCATTTTTGAGCGAGGAATGGGCCTCCCGACTGGTCCGACACTATGGCACAGAGGCGTTCGAAATTCTTGGGAATGCAGGTCGCATAGATGACTTAGGCCAAGACTTTGGCGCTACCGTCACTGCCGCCGAACTTGACTGGGCCTATGACCAAGAATGGGTACGTAGTGCCGAGGATTTTTTGTGGCGACGCACAAAGATTGGTCTTGTCATGAAGGCTGATGCGCAGGTCGCCGTTGATAAGTATCTTGCGGCAAAAGCAACATCCCGTAGTGACACGGCTCAAAAGTCAGCGATACATGCAGCGTCCTGAACGCTCAGAGCTTGAAAAACAAGAGCATAACGCAAAGAAAGCCTTGTTTTTACTTGTTGGCATTTGGTTGCTTTAATCGATTGTTTTTTAGCCATTACTTTATGCGACAACCAGTGCGCACGCTGCAGGATTGACCACACAAGCGCCCAATTTACGCCCGATTTCCAAAGTCTATTGAATAAAACCTTCCGACGATAAAGTGGGAATCGAGTTAATCGATGGGTGAGATAAGGGAAATAGAGGTATCTCAAGAGGTCAGCCGTTCGCCTGGTGGCGCACGTTTGATCAGTCTGATTGTTCCAGTTTTCAACGAACAAGATGCGGTGAGTCCTTTTGTCGATAAGATTGAACAAGTTTTTGCCGAACTTGCTCCCGCATATTCCTACGAGATTGTATTCGTAAACGATGGCAGTCGTGATGCGACCGAGTTCGTAATACGCAGTCGCATGCTAAATAACAGCTGTATTGCACTGATCAATCTTTCGCGAAATTTTGGGAAAGAAGCAGCTCTTTCTGCAGGCATTGACCATGCAAAAGGTGATGCCTGTATCCCGATAGATGTAGATTTACAGGATCCGCCAGAACTTATTCCGGAGATGCTGGCATTGTGGGTACGCGGGGCACAGGTCGTGAATGCGCGTCGTACATGCCGTGATAGCGATACGTGGCTAAAGCGAGCGACTGCAGGAGGCTTCTACAAGATATTTAACGCCCTTGCAGATCAAAAAATTCCCCAGAACGTTGGAGATTACCGTTTGATGGATC
Source organism: Pseudomonadota bacterium (assembly GCA_039180185.1). Taxonomy (GTDB): domain Bacteria; phylum Pseudomonadota; class Alphaproteobacteria; order Rhodobacterales; family Rhodobacteraceae; genus Roseovarius. The sequence goes on from JBCDDS010000183.1 coordinate 4,116, forward strand.
GTCAAGTCATTGACGTTCTTCGGGGTATGAATGAACGTGTGAGGTTCAACAAAGCGCTTTTCAGCTGGGTTGGTTTCGAAGCGGAAGAAGTCACATTCGAACGTCCAAAGCGCACGCGCGGTTCCAGCGGTTGGGCTTACTGGCGCCTTTGGAATTTCGCGCTAGACGGCATCTTTTCGTCGTCTACCACGCCTTTGCGCGTGTGGACCTATGTAGGTGGCATGCTTTCAATGTTGTCGTTCCTATACGCGGCGATGATTTTCGTTCGCACGCTTGTCTTCGGCGTTGATGTACCCGGTTATGCCTCAACCTTGATCCTGATCTTGATGTTTGGTGGCACAAATCTGTTCGCTATTGGAATTCTCGGAGAATACATCGGAAGAATTTACTTAGAAGTGCGCGAACGCCCACTCTACGTTTTGCGTTCAGTGCACCACGGCAAAGAGAACACGTAATGCGCGGCAACGGCTATTTGCGGATCTGTGCTTTGGGCGCTCCACTCAATCCCTTCACGCTCGACGTGCCAAGATGATCGCGCAAGTTCTTCGGTTCGCGGGCGTTGGAGCAATCGCGACATTTGTTCATGTTGTCGTCGCTTTGCTGAGCGCGTCCATTCTTCAATTTACACCGCAAATCGCGAATTCACTCGGTTTCGTTAGTGCAGTTGCCTTTTCGTACATTGGACACGGTCGATTCACATTTGCAACTGATCTGCGACATAACGTGCACATGCCACGGTTCGTGTTCGGTGCCATTACAAGCTTTGTGCTTTCCACATTGCTGACGCAGGTGATCACAGTTTGGCTGGAAGCGCCATTTGTGTATGCAATGGCCTCTGTTGCAATTTTGGTGCCGGCGGCGAGTTTTTTGATCTATAAGTTTTGGGTCTTTTCGCCGGATTACTCTCGTGGGCCGTAAAGGGCTAACGTTTCTCCAAGGATAGGGCGCCCCAACGCAGTACACTCAGGTGCGGGGTTCTCATCAGAGACGAGGCGCACATAGTAATCAGCACCGGTTTTGCTAAGTATCTTGTTCATATTTTCACAGGTCGCAGCACTGTGCGTTTCTTCGTCCAACCTTTCAACACCGTCCCAACCGGCATCACGCTCCGTTTGAATTTTGGAAAAATTGATCTCATCCATGCGCGCGCGCGTTAAAGATGCTTGGTTTGGTTGCGCCACCGAAAAGAGCTTAAAATCCACATATGCACTACGTTGGGCATAATGCCGGAAAGCCAAGAGTGATGGAGGGATAATAAAAAGAGAGTCCCGCGGAGTTTCTGTTTTAACACGAGTGAGAAACGAGCGTTCTTGATCAGATGTGCTGAGAGGTCTCGTCAATGGTGGGAAAATAAGGATCAGTAGCGAGAGACCAACGATTGCTCCGATCTGAGGCCCGCGCGCGAACCTTTGCACAACCAGAAGAAACGCGGCAAAAACCAACAAGCCTAAGCTTAGAACTGTGCTGTTCAAAACGACAATGGCAACCAGAAGAATCGATACAGCGGCAATATTGACGGTCGTTTTTGCCTGCGATAGTGCCGCAGTAGCAAAGACTGTGCTAAGCGTGAACGCCAAAGGCGAAGACCGGTTTGCGTCAAGGATGAAA
>JBCDDS010000184.1:0-5706 GCA_039180185.1 Pseudomonadota bacterium
GGCATTTTGGCTATATGCCTCCAAGCCTTCGTACAATTCCACGGTAGTAGCGCGCGCATTCGGTTCCTGTCCCGCACCGCGCCCTAGCGTAACCAGCGCATTGGGCTCCTCGCTGCCACAGCCAAAGATGCCGCGTGGGCGGTGATACTTAAAAGACCGCGCAACCACGTGCACGTCATTGGCCATCAACGCAGAAGCCAACGTGTCACCCTTGAACCCGCGATACCAGCGCCCGTCAAAGGTGAACCTGATCTGCTCATCGCGGTTTATGAGCCCCTGGCCACCCAACCTCATGAGCGTGCCTCTTCCGCCAGCTCAACCGACAAAATTTCGTGTGTTACTGTGTTTCGCGTAACCACAATCCAAGCACCACATCCCATCTCATGATGCCACAGGTCGCGCGTCTCACCGCAGGGGTTCTCACGGTTATGCATATAGTCATCCCAAACAGTCTCATCCGCTGAAGCATCCGGTCGATTAAGCAATGTGCTGTGTCCTGCATAGTAGAACTCTCGCCGGTCACGCTCACCACATATGGGGCAATTGATCCTCATAAATTACCTATATTTTCCATAGCTATAAAATCCATATCTAATGCAGATTATGTTGCGCCCCGGTACCTTCCTCGTCCATCAATCCGCGTCCGGTTTTGAACCGGTCCAGCCGGAATCGCGCCGCCGCTTCGTGCGGCTCTCCCGTTGCCAGCAAATGCGCCGTGCAATGACCGGAGCCCGGCACAGCCTTAAAGCCGCCATAGCACCACCCACAATTGAGGTAGAGCCCCTCGATATGAGTTTTGTCGATGATCGGAGAGCCGTCAGGGCTCATATCCATGATCCCACCCCAATTGCGTAAAATCTTGGCCTGCCCGATCATCGGCATCAGTGTCATCCCCGCCTCCATCACATGCTCTGCGATGGGCAGGTTCCCGCGGGCAGCGTATGAGGCGTACATGTCCAGATCACCTCCGAAGACAAGTCCACCCTTGTCCGACTGGCTGATATAGAAATGCCCCATGCCGAAACTGACAACGTGTTGGATGCAAGGCTTTAACCCCTCTGTCACAAAAGCCTGCAGAATATGGCTTTCAATCGGAAGGCGCATGCCCGCCATGGCCGCGACTTGGCTGCTGCGTCCGGCGACGATGATGGCAACCTTTTTGGCTTTGATCGCGCCGCGCGTGGTTTGAACGCCTTTGACAACGCCATCCTCGACGTCAATTCCGGTCACTTCGCAGTTCTGGATCAGATCGACGCCGCGATCACTCGCCCCTCTTGCATAGCCCCAGGCAACCGCGTCATGGCGCGCCGTACCAGCCCGGCGCTGCAAAACGCCTCCGTAGATCGGGAAGCGCGCCTGCTTGTAATCCAGATAAGGCAGCTCCTTCTTGAGCTCGTCCACGCTCAACCAATCTGCGTCGTCCCCCTGGTTGCGCATGGCATTGCCACGTCGGATCAATGCATCGCGCTGACCATCGGAATGGGCCAGCACAATCTGCCCACGTTGGGAATGCATGACGTTGTAATTGACGTCCTGTTCCAACCCTTCCCACAGCTTCAAGGAATGGCTGTAAAACTCTGAATTTCCAGGCATCATGTAGTTTGCACGGACAATCGTCGTGTTGCGGCCGACGTTACCGCCACCGAGGTAGCCTTTCTCCAAAACCGCTATGTTGGTGATACCGTGGGTTCGAGCAAGATAGTAGGCAGTCGACAACCCGTGACCGCCGCCGCCGATAATGACTATGTCATATGCATCTTTCGGCGTTGCATCGCGCCAATGCGCCAGCCAGCCTTTGTTGCCAAGCAGTCCCTCTTTGAAGACCTGCCACCCTGAAAATCTCATTGCTTGCCTAACCTCCTGAGTCACTCAAGCAAGTTGATCAATCGATAGCAATGGGGCGGCGCGTTCAATCGCGCCAAAACACGTCTAATTTCAGCCAGCGCACCCGGTTTTTTCACTAAATCGTTCGGTGCTTGTGATCGTATTATATGCGACACACTGAGATGCGACTTCTACCGGAGGTGTTCGTGACTCTGACGAGACGCCAGTTTAACGCAGTTTTGGGAGGCGCCATTGGCACCGCCGCCCTACCTATTGCGTCAGCATCTGCACAAAACATCAGTGAAACAGACATGTTGTTGGCTCTAGCGGATGGCCCGGCCGCTGCCTACAACACTGCTCATGACACGATCCGGACCGACAGGCGTCTTGATCTAGCGGCGGGTGTCATCATGGCATCGCGATTTTCGAGAGGTCGCGAAGCAGATTTCAACAAGACTTTGCGCGAAATTACAGGCGACACGCGCGCCGATACTTGGTTTGACTGGATGCTCTGGCAGCAGCGTAATCCGCAAATTGTTCCGCACCAAAAGTCTCTTGTCGAATTGAAACGTAACGTTTACCTGCGTATCGACCCCAACTTCGATGTGTTTCTGAAACCGAGACACCTTAATCGAAAACGAATGCGTATCCGACTAGAGGAAGTAACCTGGGGCGGTGTACGAAAGGACGGCATTCCATCGCTTGACAACCCAAGCTTGGTGACGGCCAAACAGGCCAGCTATATGCGCAACAATGATCTTGTTTTCGGCGTATCAATCAACGGCGATACCCGCGCTTATCCGCTGCGTATTATGGGCTGGCATGAAATGTTCAATGAGGTGATCGGCGGCGTACCTGTTGCGCTTGCATATTGCACCCTTTGTGGCTCTGGCATCCTTTTTGAAACAAAGGTCCGCGGGCGCTCCCGTCCCCTTGTTTTCGGCTCGTCGGGTTTTCTCTATCGATCCAACAAGTTGATGTTTGACCGCGCCACCCATTCGCTCTGGAACCAGTTTACCGGCAAACCAGTGTCCGGTCGTTTGGTGGGCAGCGGTATTGAGCTACAGCAAAGGCCGGTCGTGATCACCCGATGGAAAGACTGGCGAGATTTGAACCCGGACACGAAAATTCTGTCGTTGCAGACCGGGCATCGCCGAAACTACGGCTCTGGCGTTGTCTATCGAGATTACTTTTCCTCTAACGATCTGATGTTCCCTGCTCTGGTTGATCAACGGAAGCATCGCCAAAAGGATTATGTGTTTGGGATTCGTGAGTTTGGCGGCGCCAAGGCTTGGCCACTTTCAGCTTTCACCAATCGTCGCGTGATCAATGACGGAATGAGTGGCAAACCGCTCGTCCTTCTGGGCAACGCGGTTAAAAGAGAAGTGCGCGCATATGAGCGCGCATCGCTCAAATTCAAGCGCACACAAAGCGGCCTTGTATCGAACGACGGCCGAAGTTGGCGCCTGACTGAAGATGCGCTCATTGCAAATGACGGTACGCAATTGCCCAGAGTGGCAGGGCACATCGCATACTGGTTTGCTTGGAACGGCTATCTCGGCTCCAGAAGTGAGTTATACAGCGGATGAGAGCCGAAAAAGTACTATTGCCCAGAAACGGCCGATATTAAAAAACCGACCGTGTACTGAGACTTAGCGGTGTCTTTTTATGTTACAAACCGAGCGCGCGATAGCTATCTGCAACTTTTCCGATCGAAACGAGATACGCCGCTGTGCGCAAGTCTTCCACATCATCACGTGAATGCCAGGTTTCTCGCATCGCTTGATAAGACGCGCGCATAGTGTCATCCAAACCGGAACGCACAAGCTCAAGCTCGCCCGCTCCTTTCAGATAGCGGTCTTTAAAGTCCGGCGTCATATCCCAGCCTTCACCCAAAAACTCGTCAAGCCGCTCCAATTCGCCGACGATGAGCTGATGACGCGACTCTTCTTGTCGACGGTTCATCCGACCAAATCGAATATGACTCAGGTTCTTAACCCACTCAAAGTAGGATACGGTGACACCTCCGGCGTTGGCGTACATATCTGGAATAATAATAGTGCCTTTGCCACGCAAAATTTCATCCCCACCAGCTGTTACCGGTCCGTTGGCGGCTTCGATGATCAGCGGCGCCTTGACCCGATCCGCGTTGTTAATGTTGATGACACCCTCTAGGGCTGCAGGAACAAGAATATCACATTCTTTTTCAAGTACTTCTGACCCATTCTCAATGTATTTTGCGTTTGGATATCCTGCGACGCCGCCATGACTACCAATCCAAGTGCGAACCGCTTCGATATCCAAGCCCTTATCGTCAATTAGCGCACCGTCACGTTCGATAATCGCGGTCACCAAACAACCGTCTTCCTCGCTCAGAAACTTCGCGGCGTGATATCCCACATTTCCAAGTCCCTGAACAACAACACGTTTGCCTTCAAGCGTGCCTGAGAGCCCTGCCGCCTTCATATCTTCGGGATGCCTGAAAAACTCCTGCAACGCATATTGCACGCCGCGTCCGGTCGCTTCTGTGCGTCCTTGTATGCCTCCCGCGTTAATTGGTTTACCGGTGACGCATGCACGAGAATTAATGTCTGTTGTATTCATGCGGCGATACTGATCCGCAATCCAAGCCATTTCGCGCTCACCGGTCCCCATATCGGGCGCGGGAACATTCTGGGACGGGTGAATCAGATCTCGTTTGGCCAATTCATAGGCAAATCGGCGTGTTATCTGCTCCATTTCGTGCTCATCCCATTCGCGAGGATCAATTCGCAACCCGCCTTTGGAACCGCCATACGGCACTTCTACAAGTGCGCATTTGTAGGTCATCAGCGCTGCGAGCGCCTCGACCTCATCCTGGTTGACGCCCATGGCAAAGCGAATACCACCTTTTACGGGCTCCATATGTTCTGAATGAACGCTTCTGTAACCTGTAAATGTGTGGATTTGTCCACGCAGACGTACGCCAAAACGAACCGTGTAAGTGGCGTTACAAACGCGGATTTTTTCCTCTAAACCGGGCGGAAGATCCATCAACGCGACGGCCCGGTTGAACATAAGATCAACGCTTTCGCGAAAGCTAGGTTCTTTGGTTGGTGCGTTCATTGTGGATCTCCATGTCTTTTGCCCACGAAAGATGGATCGCGTGCATCTTTATGGATTGATCGTTATGCGAACTGCGCCATTTGTCTAGGCACAGTTCTGATAGAAGTTTTCTATTTTCGAATCTTTAGGACTTTAACGAAGTTTGTTTTTGGTCTGAGAACAATCGCTCGGATTCCGCAAAACCGTTTATTTTATTGGTGAAATCCTTCAAAAAACTTCGCTGTTTCGCCTTATTTTGACCATAGAAGTTGCCGATACCATACCGGAATTTTTCTGTTTTATGGGCGAAGTCCGTCCAATGAGGTGTGATATGAATGTTGTAGTTGATGTATGCGAGGCGAACTCGAAAAATCGCGGCGACGGTCCGCGCAGCTTGCAAAAGTCTCTACGCCGGTTCGGCAAGAAAGAAGATGGCGCGATGGTTGTGTTCACGCTGTTTATCTTCATTTTCATGCTGATCATGGCCGGTCTCGGCATTGATACGATGCGCCACGAAATGCACCGTGCCCAGCTTCAAGCGACGCTTGACTCAGCCGTTTTGGCTGCAGCCAAGCAACCAAGTGACGAAGAAGCGATCGAAGTCATCGAGGATTACTTCGTGAAGTCGGGCCGCAGCGATTATCTGAACGATATTAACCCGGAAGATATCAACATCACGCAGAACGAAGCGACAGTGGCAGCAACTGCAACTATCTCAATTGATACGTACCTTATGAAACTTGCCGGTGTACCAGTTCTTGCGACCAATGCCTCCTCTGCTGCTTCGACAGCTTCGCC
>JBCDDS010000185.1:0-5702 GCA_039180185.1 Pseudomonadota bacterium
CTTTCCTCCATGTGATGTGTGCACTGCGAGTTCTTGAATTCATGTGAAACCAGAGGGAGCGGGTCCTGCTGATATCGGTTATGCAGGCATCATCTCTATAGAACATGTTTGGTTCCAAAGGACTAGCTGCATGAGAATAGCCCAGCCTTCTGCACTTTTAGCCTGAATTCCGGCTCCATTAATGTTGCACCCGCTCGTTAACCCTGTCTCAAATCCGCGTATTTCGCAGCCCATACTGTTACTCGCCACTATATATCGTGTTTATCAACTGACAAGACCAGCAAACCGCGTATATGTAGTTTCTCGATAGTCGTTCCGCGTAATACTAATGTGACGCATTTCACCCGGAATACAACTTCGCGATTGTTCGGTGTTGCCGCACTTGCGCGTGCGCGCCTTGTCGTTAGGCTATTGGTCGTTTCGATCACGATCAGGGAGAGGTCCTTTGACGCAGAAGACGCTTGGCGCAGTGCTTGAAGCTGGGCTGTATGTTGACGACCTCGAAGCGGCTGAGGCGTTTTATGGTGGCGTGCTCAACCTTCAAGAAGTTTTGCGCTTTGAGGGGAGGCACATCTTTTACCAAGCCGGACGAACAATACTCCTGCTCTTTGATCCTGCGGTTACGGTTGAACCAAGCAGCAATTCTGACATGCCTGTCCCTCCTCACGGTGCTCGCGGCCCTGGACATCTATGCTTTGCCGCCGAACGCGAGGAGATCGAAGAATGGTGCACTCGTTTGCGTGACGCCGGCCATGAGATTGAGGCGGATTTTGAGTGGCCAAACGGCGCAAGATCGGTCTATTTCCGCGATCCGGCCGGGAATTCTTTGGAAATTGCTGAACCCAAACTCTGGTTTTAGGTCGTATATTGTGACCTAAATTGCCTTCTCCGGCTCGCAGAAATCCCTATTATTTTCCAAAGTTTCGCCGTTTTTAAGGGCTAAATTTTAGTCAACAAGCCGCGGAAAGCGGTTGGATTATTGAGGTACGAGTATGTCATCTGACTATCCTCAGGCGATGGATGCATCCCTTGCCGGGCTGGACTGGTCCAAGTGGTTGGACCGGATGCAGCAGGTGACAGACGAAGATGGCTTTACCGAGCCTCTGGGCGAAAACCACGCGGCAATCCTTGTAGAAAACAATACGACACTTCTTGTGACCTTTGAGTGCTTCGAGGATTTGGAAGCGCAGTCCAACGAGCTCCAGCCATTCGGCTGGAAGATTGCGCGCACCAACGGTTGGTCACATCTTTGCATAACATCGAAAACAACAACTTGGTTTCGGGAACCACGCGTATATGGCTTCTTCGACCGAATGGTAGATGATGGCTTCTTTGACGAATTTGATCAGGTCATCTTCTACGGAGCAGGCAGCTGTGGTTACGCGGCGGCTGCTTTCTCAGTTGCTGCTCCTGGCGCAAGAGTCTTCTTGATCCAGCCGCAAGCCACATTAGACCCCCGTCTCGCTGAGTGGGATCAGCGATATCGCAAGGAACGCCGCCGCGATTTCACAACACGCTACGGCTTTGCCCCTGACATGCTTGATGCATGTGAGAAAGGTGTCTTGCTCTACGATCCAAATATCGAAGAAGATGCGATGCATTCGGCGCTTTTTTCGCGCAGTAACATAATGCGGTTCCGCATGCGACACATGGGAGGTTTTCTGGACCGCGGACTTATGCGCGTCGAAATCCTAGAACAATTGATTAACAACTTTGCCGCCGACACACTCACGTTGGAGAAATTGGCTCACATTTACAGAGCGCGGCGCAATGACGTGCCTTATCTCAAGGGTTTGCTGTTCCGGTTAGAGGACGAAGGTCGGTGGTATCAGATCGCAAGACTATGCCAACATGTCATGCGAAAAAGACCTGGACCGCGTTTTCGACGCGCCCTTCGCACTGCGTACGAGCGAGCTGAACAATATGGCATCGCTATGCCACCCAAGGAATCTTTTTGATCTAACGCAAGCGCATCTGGCAGAGGCTTGTTTGATTGTGTAAAGCCTGCTGCAATGAGTAGCACTTTCACCATAGCACGCCCTGACGACTGGCACTTGCATCTCCGCGACGGTCCAGTTCTTCGCGCTGTTCTTCCGGAAACGGCCCGGCACTTTGCGCGCGCGATCATCATGCCCAACCTCGTGCCACCTGTCGTCACGGGTGTGGATGCACGCGCCTATCGTGACCGGATTCGCGCGGCATTACCCGATGGCATGACGTTCACACCACTGATGACGCTTTATCTGACGGAAGAAACCGATCCAGCAGACGTAGCTGCCGCCCATGCCGAGGGTCTGATCCATGCGGTAAAACTCTATCCAGCGGGTGCCACAACAAACTCTGCCAGTGGCGTCCGTGATATGAGCCGGGTCCGCAGCGTTTTGGAACGCATGGCACAAATCGGTCTGCCGCTTTGCGTACATGGTGAGGTAACCGACCCAGAGGTCGACATATTTGACCGCGAGGCGGTCTTCATCGACCGTGTGCTTGATCCATTGCGTCAAAGCCTACCCGAGCTACGCGTGGTTATGGAACATATCACAACGAGCGACGGAGTGGAGTATGTCCATGCAAGTCATGAAAACTTAGCTGCCACAATCACCACCCATCATCTGGTGATCAATCGAAACCACATCTTGGTGGGGGGCATAAGGCCTCATTATTATTGCCTGCCTGTGGCCAAACGCGAGGAGCACCGCCTTGCCCTGCGCAAGGCGGCGACCTCTGGCGATGCACGTTTCTTTCTGGGAACGGACAGCGCGCCACATACTGATCCAAACAAGGAAACCGCCTGTGGCTGCGCCGGTTGCTTTACGGCGACTAACACGCTGTCAATTCTTGCTGAGGTGTTCGAGCAGGAAGGCGCGCTGGATCGACTGGAAGGCTTCACATCAATTCACGGGCCGGGATTTTACCGACTGCCGGTCAATGAAGACCGTATCAAGCTGGTCAAAGGCGAACAGGTCATTTTCCCGGAAAAGCTTGATACCAAAGAAGGGCCCGTCACACTCTTTGATCCTCAAATGCCATTGCACTGGAGCGTCGTGTGAACCAATTTTCCGTAAAGTAATGACCGCAAGTAATTCGGCTGCCAGCCATCAAGGACCCAAACATGATCCCAACATCTTATCCTGACCCGAAAGAAATTGCGCGTCTTTCTGCACGAATGTTGTTGGAAATCGAAGCGGTTCACTTCAACGCAAAGGAACCTTTCACGCTGGCCTCGGGATTGCCCAGCCCGACCTACATCGACTGCCGAAAGCTCATTTCTTACCCTCGTATTCGTTCGACCTTAATGGATTTTCTCGCTGCAACTGTGATGCGTAATGCTGGACTTGAGGCTTTTGACAATATCGCCGGCGGTGAAACTGCAGGCATCCCTTTTGCAGCCATGGTCGCGGAGCGCATGGGCTTGCCGATGACCTACGTGCGGAAGAAACCTAAGGGCTACGGACGCAACGCGCGGATTGAGGGGGTGATGGAAGAAGGTGATCGTGTTTTGCTCGTCGAAGATCTGACAACCGACGGTGGCTCAAAACTGAGCTTTATCGACGCAATCCGTGAAACCGGTGCGAGCTGTGCCCATACTGCGGTGATTTTCTACTACGGTATTTTTCCAGATACGCTGAAAACACTTGGCGATCACGGGGTGACCCTTCACGCGCTCTGCACCTGGTGGGATGTGCTCGCCGAGGCTCGTGAGACAGATAGCTTCGACCGACACACGCTCGACGAGGTCGAATCGTTTTTGCGTGATCCGCGAGCATGGCAGGCCGCAATGACCTAATTGCACGCTCTCAGCTTCAGTATTTATAAAATCCAGTGAATTTTTTTAAAAAAATTTACCTTACGTAACCGTAACTTTTGGGAAAGACGCCCTATGGCGTGCAACGAAATGTTGACGGAACACAATTCTACCCTTCAAGATGTAGTATGGACGGAATATCCACAGAGTATCCACACAAACATACAATTTGCCCCACGATGGGCATTGCGCCTATGAACCGGTCCTACGGGAGCAAGGGGGCGGAATGCAGGAAGTAGCGAGCATAAATCCATCGGGTACGGGGCTACAATCGGTAGACACACTACCGCATTCAACCGAGGCAGAGCAGCAACTGCTAGGGGCGATACTCACCAACAATGATGTGTATGACAAAGTGTCATCATTAATAGGTCCGCAGCATTTTCATGATCCAGTCCATGCGCGGATTTATGAAATCGCGTCTGCGCGCATTGCAAAAGGCCACCTCGCATCGCCGGTCACGCTGAAAACATTCCTAGAGGATGACGAGGGACTAAAAGAGCTTGGCGGGCCTGCCTATCTGGCCCGCCTCGCCGGCGCCGCGATCAGTGCCTTTGCAGCCCGTGATTACGCACAGATGATTTATGATATGGCAGTGCGACGCGAACTCATTGGACTAGGCCGTGATATCGCGGGCAAGGCGGCGCGTGCCGATGTTGAGGATGAGCCCTACGATCAGATCGTTGATGCAGAGCAAAAGCTCTACGCGATCAGCGAAAAGGGTCAATCCGAAACCGGATTTCAAAGCTTTCTTAAGGCCGTGACCGACGCCGTGAACGTCGCGAACGCGGCCTACAAACGTGACGGGGGCCTTGCGGGCGTCCCCACTGACTTAATCGATTTAGACAAAAAATTGGGTGGGCTGCATAAATCAGACCTGCTTATCCTGGCCGGACGTCCCTCAATGGGAAAAACGTCGCTGGCTACTAATATCGCATTTAATATTGCGAAAGCCTACAAACGCGGGGAGCTTCCCGACGGATCTGAAGGAGCCGTTGAAGGGGGCGTCGTGGGCTTTTACTCGCTCGAAATGAGTGCCGAGCAGCTCGCCGCGCGGGTTCTGTCGGAGGCCGCCGAGGTCCCCTCCGAACAGATCCGGCGCGGCGATATGACAGAGGGCGAATTTCGTCGCTTTGTCGAGGCTGCTAAGACACTGGAATCGTGCCCTCTTTTTATCGACGACACCCCCGCTTTGCCCATCTCCCAGCTAGCGGCGCGTGCACGTCGGCTGAAGCGGACGCATGGGCTGGATGTGTTGATCGTCGACTACCTACAGCTTGTGCGGCCCGCTTCGGCGAAAGATAGCAGGGTCAATGAGGTCTCTGAGATAACCCAAGGGCTGAAAGCTATTGCTAAAGAGCTCGACATACCTGTCATAGCGCTATCGCAGCTTAGCCGTCAGGTCGAGGCACGTGACGACAAGCGACCTCAACTGGCCGATTTACGGGAGTCAGGTTCTATTGAGCAGGACGCCGATGTCGTGATGTTCGTCTTTCGCGAAGAATACTATGCCGAGCGCGAGAAGCCTTCGGATGACAAGCTCGAAGAAATGGCAGCTTGGCAAGAACGCATGGAACGTCTGCATGGCCGGGCCGAGGTGATCATCGGCAAGCAGCGGCACGGCCCCATTGGCACGGTTGAGCTCAGCTTCGAAGGCCGCTTCACACGCTTTGGCAATCTCGCCAAACCATGGCAGCGCGACAGCGAAGCATTCTAGGTTTACGCCGAGCCCTCTCTTCCGCCCATTTTTTACCGCCCGACTGTTACCACAGGCTTTCCACTTGACCCTTTCGCCCATCCTGTCAAAACGCCTGTCATGAGTACAGGCAAGCTCACCGTTGATCTGGATGCAGTCGTCGCAAATTGGCGCGCGCTTGACGCTATGAGCGCCTGCCCA
>JBCDDS010000186.1:0-5626 GCA_039180185.1 Pseudomonadota bacterium
CCAACCCCCAGCCCCAGAAGCGATTGTCCCGGCTGATCTGGCCTCCAATATGTGGAGGTTCCAGCCAGATCAGCCTTCCACCGGGAGCAGCGCCATGCTTACATAACGAGTGGCTGCGCTGTCGGGGTCTCGTCACCCGACGCGAAGCTCTTTCCAGGTTCATCTCGCGATCGAGTGAAGCAACCTCAGGAACGATCGTGCCCATGCAAGCCCGTACTTCCTCAGCGCACGAGCCTCGGGATGCTACAACATGTTGACTGTGACTCCACACCAGTCCAGATTGTTGTCGGCAACAATTTTATAGGCAGCGCTCAGTGAAACTTACACCCGCCCAGTTCCGCGAAGCACTTGGAATTTCCCAAGAAACCCTTCGTCACTGGCGTAAAGCGCTTCCGATTTTCCAGGGTCGAAAGGGGTACGGGCCTGCGTTTAGCCCGACGGATCTCATCGCAGGCGCCATTGTTAAGCTCCTTCGTGACGAATGGGGCATTTCAGTCGCTGCTTTCGCGGACGGATCCGTCGCTCTTCGTGACGCGCTCAACACTCAGCCCTGGTCGAGACTGCCCGAAAGCTCCTTGCATCTCTCGCTCACGGAGAAAAGTTGCGAGATGAAGGATGCCAGTGAAGAAGCTGTTCCGGTCACACCCACTCTTGTTGTCCCACTGGCTCCCTTCGTCGAACAGGTTACAGCTGCACTTCTGCGGAACGAAGACACCGACCAATCGCCAATTTATTTCCCGCCGGTTCAAGTGGGCCTGAAAGCAGCCAGATCATGAGGCCGGCAGACTGGAAAGAGCTGCTCGCCCTTACTGACCGTAAGGCGCCAGAGGTCTTCGACCAAGATACGAAGGTGGCTGGCACTCCTTATGCGGATGAAATTCGCAAAGCGATGCGGACACTCTCGATTTCCGGCGTGTTCTGCAACCAAGGCGTCCCGCAGATCATGGTTCTTGAACAAGCCGACTATGATCGAGACCAGGTAATGCGTGCCCACGCGGCGCTTTGGAACCAAGGCCTTGCCAGCGTACTTGTAGCTATCTCAGCTGACGTGATTAGGGTCTTTTCGCTGGCTCGAGCGCCTGGAGCCGTAGATCACGAACAGTTCGAAGAGCAGTGTCTCATAGAAGCAATCGACGCTGCGGCGGACGCTCTCTCGCTTAAAGACTACGTCTATGGAGCGGAGAGTGGAAGGCTATGGCTTGAGAAAGCTGATTTCTTTGACGCGCGGGCCCGGATCGATGCTGTCCTTCTCAACAACCTGAAGGTGGCGCATGACCTCCTTTCGCAGGAAGGACTAACAAGCGATGAAGCACAGGCTATTCTCATTCAGACAATGTTTGTCGCATATCTAGAAGATCGCGATATCGCGACCCGCGATTATATCGCCGAAACTACCAAAGGCGCGCATGAGACCTATTCCAGCCTACTTCTCGCCGGAGATGTTTTAGCGCTGGAGGCGCTCTTCAAAACGCTTCAAGCCGATTTCAATGGTGACCTGTTCGTCGCCCCATGCTCGTTCGATGACTCTGAACACCCTCAACGACTGACAGAAAATACACTCAGAATCCTGCATCGCTTCCGTGAAGGTCGCGAAGAAATGTCCGAGCATAGCGGACAATTGCGCTTCTGGGGTTATGATTTCCGGTACATCCCAGTTGAGTTGATCAGCGCTGTCTATGACCGCTTCCTCGGCCATGACCCTGAGTCACGATCTGACACTGGTGCCTACTATACTCCGATGTTTCTCGTCGATGCGACGGTCTCCCAAGTCTGGGGTACACTTCACCCCAATGTGAAATCCAAAGGCGTGTTCTTAGATCCAGCGTGCGGATCCGGAATATTCCTTGTTCGTAGCTTTCAACGGCTCTGCGAACATTGGCGCTCAGGTGCGAAGACCGAGACTATACGGTGGGATAGCCTTCTCAAGATGCTTGAGCGTGTCCGAGGCTTTGATATCAATGGGAGCGCAGTTCGCGTCGCCGTGTTTTCGCTCTACATCGCGCTTCTCGAAGAGGTAGCGCCCCCGGACATTCGAGCCTTGGCAAAGAAAGGGCGGCTTCTACCACCGCTTTGGAACCGAACACTTAGGTGCCAAGACTTCTTCTTAGCAGAACCGGAGGCCTCAAGAGCAGACGTTGTTGTTGGGAACCCACCTTGGACAAGTCGGCGATCAGTCAAAGGTCCAGGCCTTGGCTGGAGCAAAAACCACGGCTATCCCACTCCGAGCGGAGAGTTGGCTTGGGCTTTCGTCTGGAAGGCGAAACAACATCTGTACGAACATGGGAAAGTGGCGCTTCTCTTGCCTGCAATGGGCTTTCTCCACAATCATACATCAAGCAGTGTTGGCGCACGGGTGCGGCTCTTCTCAGAAGTTCAAGTCCTGAGCGTTGTAAACTTTTCGGATCTTAGGCGTCAGCTTTTTGATGGCGCAATCCACGCAACCGCGCTCATCGTCTTTCAGGCAAAAAGAAGCGAAGAGGACTATTCGTTCGAATACTGGTCGCCAAAGGCGGATTTGAACCTCGCAATTAAACGGTTCATTACCCTAAGCTCAACTGACAAGTCCATTCTAACCCTTTCGGAGGTCTGTAAAAGTCCGCTAATCTTTAAGCAGATGCTGTGGATGCGCGGCCCAGAAGCGAAGCTCTTTGGGCATCTCAATCGTTTCTCGAAGCTATCCGATTTTGTTGATCAATATGGTGTGATCCAGAAACGAAAAGGCGACGCGACAAAAGGCTGGGTCGTCGGTCAGGGATTTAAACCATTCCATCCAGAGCGAACGAGTCCCAGCAGCGCACAGTCGTATGAAAGTGAAGTAGTGCATAAAGTGCCGTACCTTCCGGTGGGCTTACTTACGCCGATCGCACTTTCGGTATCAGATCTCAAAAACTGGCCTTCTAGTCGAGTGCATCGGCGAGGATTTGAACGAGGCTTCTCCGGTCCACGCATACTCTTTCCTCGCGGCGTATCGTCTTCCGGACGATTGCGTGCAACTTACACAGATGTCCCCTTAAGTTTTCAGGATATCATACAAGCTATTGCTGCGCCGAAAGCGGAAGCCGATCGAGCAAAGTTCATTGCAGCGATCCTGAATAGCAAACTCTTCGTCTGGTTTGCATTCCACGGAACGTCTTCGTTCGGGTCATCGCGCCCTGAGGTCCAGCAGGCTGAAATGCTGCGTTTGCCCATGCCAAGGGCTGAGGAGCTTCGAGACCCCAAACGAGCATCAGCGATCCAACAAAAAGTCGTTCAGATCGTCGATAGCGTGAGCGACCGCGCCGAAGAAGTCTTGCTTCCGCCCGACTATCTCGAAGACGTGCTAGGTCAGATTGATGAGCTTACATTCGAATATTTCGATCTCGCACAAGAGGAGAGAACACTGATTGAGGAGACTGTGGAGTTCGTGGTGCCCGCCCTTCAACCTTCAGCTGGCTCAGTACCACAACTCTGGAAACGAACCACTCACGCCGAACGAGCTGGCTACTCAGACCAATTGTTGGCAAGCTTGTCCGACTGGTTTCCCAGCACGACAAAACTGCACGCCGAACTCGCCGGTCGAAACGAGGATTTCGCCGTTCTAAAAATTGGAATGTTAGAAATTAATGGTTCAAGGGAATACAACGAAGAAAACGCAGATACATTTACGTCTGCTTTGAAGAAGCTATCGAAACAGCTTGGAAAACCACTCGCTCGCAATTTTCAGACTATACCAGATATACGGATTTTCGCCGGGAACGATTTGTACCTGATAAAGCCAATGCAACGACGTTTCTGGCTCCGCAGCGCCGCACTAGCTGATGCCGACTCAATTGCAGGCGATCTTCAGACGCTCCTTCAAACCTCCGAGAGACAGAGTGCTAACGCGTGATCGTTGGCGATGGGGAAGATTGGCTTAGCGCCTTCAAGGGGTTCGATGCGCGCTTTGTCGAGCGCCTCTGCGAAATCGTCCCGATCACCATTGGGGCAGTTGGCCCGAACGCGCATGAAGACGACATCACCCACGATCTGCGACACCGCTTTCATCTGGATCCGATCATCCGACGACTATTCTACTCTTGGGAAACCCAGTTTGAGCCGCCAGGCTATGTACCAAACGGCGCTTACACGAGGGATGGGCGTATCGACCTCGTCCTCTTTTGGAGCCAAGATCCATCAAGCTATCTCGCTTACGAAGCCAAGCGACTACACGTCCAGATGCCGTCTGGTTTCCAAGCGCTATCAGGAAAGTATGTCAACGACGGCCTCAAACGCTACGCCACAGAGAAGTATTCCGAAGGTCTGCCGTTCGGCGGCATGCTCGGATATGTCTTGGACGGGGATCTTACAGGCGCTTCGAGCAAAATCGCTGCAGTTCTCACAAACGACCCAAGCGCCATCTCCTTGAGTGCGGGTCCGAACTCACTTCCCGAAATTGGCACGGCTCGCAGATTCGAAACTAGACACATCCGCCCCAATGGTACAGAAATCCACGTCGCTCATTCGCTTGTCGATTGTAGCAACAGTCAATAGCAATGGCTCTTGTCCGAGGGATCGCTATGGGGATCTGTCTACATAGTAGCCGGGTAGCGGCGCACTAGCCATTGCCGAGGAAGCCGCCTTCGCAATACCAATCCGAGGCCGCCAGAGCATCGTAGAGCGCGGCTCGCCACGAATTTCGGTTTGCCGCCCTTCGTGATTGAGCTTGCCGCCTCAAGTGTCGATGCACAGCGTCTCTCCCATCGACGGCGAAGATGTCTTCAAGGAGATCAACGATGTCCACGATTTCATCCGCTGCTGCATCAGAGTAAAGCCGCCCGAGATCGAGTGTCGCGAACTGCGTTTTTACGCGGGCTATCGTATTTGCGTCCAAAGCTACAGCATCATCAACACCGAATAACGCCACAGCGGGAGCTGAGGGCACGATCTCTGCAACAAGCCAATCAACGTGGCATGCGTCTTCAAAGTAGGGATGGAGAAAACCATCGGCAGGACCGGTGGGTGCGCTCTCGCCCTTCAGTTTGTTGCATCTGTCACAGCTGCCCACGAGATTTCCGGGCTTCACTGAGAAGCCGGGATACAAGCGCTTCGGAAGGATATGGTCTAGTGTCTCAACCGGTCCGTAGCCGCAAAATGGGCAGCGATTGTTGAGCGGAAGAATTTTGAGCGCATCATACACTGCTCGTGCAGGAACACCCTTGCGCGCCATTCTCAGTGTATAATTCTTCACCAGGTCGACTCCGTCGACGTCACCGACTCCCGCTTCGTGCGCCATGAGAAGGTGAAGCTCGCCTAATTCCGCTCTCTCGTCGTAATTGTCTGAGTGAGTGAGTATAGCTTCCCTAATGCCCTGCATACGCGCCCTGAGCGCAGGGTTCCGGATCAAACCTGCGCAATTATCAAACGTTTCGCCCGTATCGATATCGGGCAGTTCCACGGCCCACATCAGCCGTCGTCCTCACGCAGCCTGCGCGCGAGCATTGCTTGAACAAGAGCCTGTCCCTGACCACCTGACCCGTCCCCTTTGAACGCAGCCGCTCTGAGTGAAAGAATGGCTTGTACAAAGGAGAAGAGAGATGGGCGCGAAGCGCTACAAACCCGAAGAGATTATCTCGAAGCTGCGTGAAGCTGAAGTGCTGCTGGGCGAAGG
>JBCDDS010000187.1:0-5622 GCA_039180185.1 Pseudomonadota bacterium
CCATGAACGTCATAGCGCTTGACCTAGATGGGAAAAGATCAAACGACCTATTTCGGCAATAACTTCATTCTGTGCATCAAGATTGAACGAAACCTCGGTGAGATAGATGACAACGATGTAGTGACGCTGCCTGTCTGTTATCAAATAGGAGACGATCCCACGTGTACCGTTGCCCCCTGCCCCGCTACGATCCCCAATCGTCCAGCCATCCGGCAGAACTGATCGCAACAGCGCATCAGAAACCATGTTGCCGCGCATCCAAGCAGCAAGTTGCTCCTGGCGAGATGACGTGAGAACATCCCCGTACAGGAGTGTCTTCAACGAATGGGTCATAGCAAAAGGGGTCGTAGTGTCTCGAGGATCGTTGGGAGTGGCTTCGTTCAATGCCGGTTCCCACCGATCCAAACGCGTGATTGGATCTCCAATCCTCCGGAGCATTTCTGAGAACCCCGCGGGTCCTCCCAAGTGTTGCAATAGTAGATTGGCTGCTGTGTTGTCGCTGACGTTTAGCGTTGCTTCGCACAATTCACCAATGGTGATACTAGAACCAACTCGTAGCCGGACTACGGGGGAGTATCGTACTATGTCTCTCTCTGAGAACGAAACTGGCTGGTCCAGCGAAAGTTGGCCTCGATCGACCTGAAGAAGTACAAGACCACATAGCAGAGCTTTGAATGTGCTTGCCATGGCGAAGCGCTCGTCACCTCTATGAAGCCATTCAGCTCCGCTTTCCACGTCAAGAATGGCAACGCCCACTCTAGCGTCATGGAGTACTTCTATGTCGGAGATGGCTCCCTGGAGAGGGCCTACTTGCGCTTTCGTCGTGGTCACCATTGCGAAAGTTAAAGCGAAGGCCTGGGTGGCGATCAGAATACACGTTGCGAGAACTTTGATCGGAGCATCTTTACTCATCGACAAACCTATAACTGGAAATCTCAATCAGGTTGTCGTCAGGGTCACGGATGTAAATTGAAACGATATCCCCTTGTGCGCCTGTTCTTGGTACCGGACCGACTTCGGTCTCAATTTTGAGCGCCTGGAGGTGTTCCGTGAGTTGCGACATTGGCCACGTTGTCACAAGACAAATGTCTGCGCTTCCTGGAGTTGGACACCTCGCTTTTGGTTCCAACTCATGTCCTTGTTGGTGGAGATTGATTTTTTGCCCACCAAACTGTGGTGCCTTGCGGTCCTCACCGAACGCCACGACTTCCATGCCAAGCACAGCGTTGTAGAAGTCGCACGTTTTGGCGACATCGGAAACTGTGAGCACAAAGTGATCAATTCTGGTAATGACGTCTACCACTTCGTTCATTTTGACACCCCTTTGCGGTCTTCACTCTTGCTCTCCAGGCCGACTTTGACCGACGGCCAGTAGCCGACTTTGACCGACGGCCAGTAGCCGACTGGATCGAGTGGCAAAATCGAGTCCAGCTCCCGCTCAGAAAGAAAGAGAACTCCGTCCTCGTCGGCAAAGACAATGTCATTGTCGGTAACAACAGCCTCACCGAAGTGAGCGACTGATCTTGAGCATTGTTGTTCGTTCCGACCGTCGATCGGAAATGCGTTTGGAACCGGGCCACAACTAAAAACGGGGAATCCCATGGTAAGCAAAGCCAGATGGTCGCGGTGACATCCCCAGACGACAAAACCGGATGCTCCGGCTGCCATCCCTTCAAGGACCAAAAGTTGGCCGAGACATGCATGGTCCATGCGCCCACGATTGTCGACGACGACAACATCGCCAGGCCCAATGCCATTGAAAGCTTCAAGAAGCGAGCTTGCGTCCCGAGGGTCACAAACGAGTTTTGCGGTCCCCGAACAGAACATGTCAGGACGAATGCTCTTGACCGTAGCTGGCGCACGACGAACCTGAACCTGATTACTCTGACAAGCGGACAGAATGGCTGAGGTCGTTATTGCCGGAATGAGCACGTCAACTGAGCCTAGTGGCACATTGGTTCCTCTCAGGGTCGATTTTGATGTCTTGAGTCATGCTGAGCTTATCTCAAGTGACGTTTGTGTCCGGTTCGGAAGTTCCAATCCGGAACTTTTGAGAAACCGATTCTTCTTGGTACTTCACCAGTCCTATGTCGCTGGCGAACGGGAAATTTATGACATTGTGACGTCAGAGCCTACGACAAACGAGCTGTCAAAATCCGGATGCCCGCGTATCCGAAACCAAGAGCCAACAGCGCTTCAAATAAGCGTCTTAGCTTCACATAGATGCGCGTCATCTTTTCGGTTGAGAAGAGCAAGGCGTATCCGAAAAAAATTATGCAACTCTGTATCGCGACGGCAAGGATAACGAGGGCAAGTTCACCAACGGTCGCGGTGGTTGGCGTACCAAGCGAGTAAAGAGCAGCAAAAAACAAAACTGCTTTCGGATTGGTCAAGTGGAGCGCTGCGCCTTTCAGATAAAGCACCTTCATCGAGCCGGCCATCGGCGCAATCTGAAGCTCCTTTTGTGCGAGTGCTGAGCGACCTGATTTGAAGGCAAGGTACATCAGGTATGCCGTGCCGAGATAGCGCATAGCATCAAGTACCCAGGCATTTGTGCTAATGATTGCGGCCAAGCCAAATGCAGCTGAAACCGACCAAAAGAGAGAGCCCGTCATGACGCCGCTCGACACAGCCAACCCGGCTCGACGACCTGAACGCATCGACGTTCCTGCGATGGCTAAAGTTGCCGGCCCGGGGCTTGCCACAGCTATGAAGGCAGCCAGCAGAATTAAGATAAAGTTGATTTCGCCAAGCATGTAATGCCACCTTACTTAGGCGATCTAAGACTTAGTCGTTTCATTGGACCCGGCTAACTCCCAACACCTTCAACCCTCTCGCTATGGGTTTAGTTCCTTTTTCGGATCCAATGAAACAGCGCTCAAAATCTGAGGTTCGAACGCAAACTTCATAGCATCTGATTTTGTTGAGCTCCATGAAATCGATCAAACCGAAACCACAGGCCCAACGATAAGTTGTTTGTTAGCTTCGCTAACCGCCGATACAGCTTCGGGTGTGTGTGGTGTAGGCAGCCTTGATAGATCTTCGAAGAACTTTTCATGCCCTGAAGGCGTCGAAACAAGTGTGAGCATTGACACAGAGTCAATCGCTGCAAATCCGTGCACCGCGCCTTTGCGTGCAAACACGTGGTCTCCAGTCTCAACGTCCAGAACTTCGTCTTCGACGACAAATCTGAAGCGTCCGGAATCGACCTTAAAGAGTTTGTCCTCGAACTCAGAAATGTGGTTTGGAGCACCGTGACCCGGCTGGACGCGCAATAACATAACAGTGAAAGGCGAGTCCGCTCCACCCAACAGAATGTTTGCGTCAATCCCTGAGAAAGATACCGTCGATTGCGATGTTAGTCTGGCGTCTACCGCCATTGTTGGCCCTCCTTGATCGATGTCAACTTCCTGTTGATGATACGTAAGTGCCCGGGCAAAGTCCTATTCCAAAGCCAAATGATTGGCTTTGGAATAAGGCAACAAACATCCTTCTAACGCGGTTTCGACGGCAACGGTCACCAAGCCTTGAATACTCCGTTCTTCGTGATGCAAGTGTAGAGGTGTTGTCGGCCCCAAAACTCTCCAAAGGTACGAAGACTAGGTTAGCGACTTTCCCATCCAAGTTGTACTATGGTCGAGTGACGCAAGCGTCACAAATCCACGACTGTTCCAAAAACGGATCGCGCGACTGTTTCGTCGATTTGAGCCAATGTGGATCGCCTGCGCGCCTCTCTCCGCCAAATGTGACAACCAATGGTCGAGAAGAAGCCGGCCGATCTGTCGCCCTTGAACAACTGGCAGCAAATTTAAGTGAACATGTGCTGGGTATGAATCAACAACCGTGCTTGGCGGCACCTTTGGGTCATGGATGAGTTGCCACCGACGTTCGTCGGGAGACATAGTGTCTGGATGCGCAGGTTGTGGCCTAGGGAACTTTCTTCTGAGATTTGGCCACCATTCAGCTTCAAGTAACGCCGAGAACTTTTTCGTGTCTGCGGTCCCCACGCAGAATCCGGCAACGGTCTGCCGATGCTCAACAACAAAAGCCAGTTCTGGCTCAAAGAGGAGATATGGAGCCGAGTAAATGTGACCAATCAGTTTTGGATCGGAATACAGCGCCGTGGCATCTGCACCGGCATTGCCTGTTTTCAGGGAGATCTCATAGAGAGCATCAAGATCACTACGATTGGCTTGGCGTATGTTCAATTTAGGGTCCTTCCAAATCCTCATGGCACTCGGATTGAACAGACTTGGTTAGAGAGCGCACTTGATCCCACGACGTTTTAGGTAGAAATTTTGCAGTATTCCAATAGGAGTGTCCGAACGATGAGTGATTGACTTTGACTGCGCTCTGGGTGTCTTTGGAATGAAACAAGTGCCAGTCGTATCCAAGCGCCATGTCAATTTGGCCTTTGCGACGTGACCAGGGTTACACCGATGGCAAAGAGAATGCCCCCACCTAGACCGTCTACAAAATGAAGCGCTTGGTTTTTGAAGAGCCGAGCGGTGTATGCGCTGGCGACGACGTACGCAGCAAGAACGGGCAGTTCAATCATTACAGAGATGACGCCAAGAACAACCATTTGTGTCACCACGTCAGCATTCGGATCGACGAACTGGGGTAGAATAGCGACGAAGAACGCAAGGTTTCCTGGATTTGACGCCTGGATTGAGAAGCCCTTCCAGAATGCATGCTGTTTGAGCACACTATGGCTTTGTTCGCTCTGAGTTGCTTTGGAGTTTTTACCTCTTGCGACTTGCTCAACTGTTTGGCCGAAGTCTTTCCGAAAAACCCTAATGACAAGAGGCTTCAGCATGCCGAAACCGAGATAGATGAGATAGGCGGCCCCGAGCCATTTTAGCAGTAAGAACAGGTTTGAACTTGCGATGATGACGGCACCAACGCCGATTGCGGACAGTGAGAAAAAAAGGGCGTTGGTCGCAAGAATTCCGAGCGTTGCAGCGTAACCGAAGTGACGCCCCTGCCGGATAGAAAGGCTCACGACCAAAACCACTGCAGGCCCTGGAGCCAGAGACAGAGTTAATTCTGTCAATGCAAACAGCGCAATGGTGGTCACATCCATAAAAGTTCCCTCAATGCCGGGCTGCTGGACGGTATTCATACTTTGCCGTTTGCTGCTAAACTCATTTTTGAAATTGGCAGATCAGGATTTCGGATTGATTTGACGCTCAGTGCGGCGACACCCAGGATCAATGACTCTTTAGCCGTATGGGCAACGTTGGCTCGGCCGTCTTTACTCTATACTTCAGCGAGGATCGCAAAACCCACCAAGGTCACACGGCGAAAAGGGTTCGAAACTGCACTTGCGAACGAGACAAGGTCATGCGTCAAGTCATTAGGGCGAACTACAAGTAAAGCGTACCGTCCGTAATAGTTTTGACACCACCGCCGACCCATACAGACCCGTCCTGTCCTGGACTAACGAATGCTCTCCCGCATCGCCCGGCCATAACGCCTTGAGACACTGCTATCTTGTCTGTCAGACGGCCTTGGACGCGGAGCCATTCAGCAATTGCAGCAATAAGCGAGCCGGTGATTGGATCTTCAGCCATGCCGCTAGAAGGTGCGAGCATGCGCACTTCGAAGTCGGTTTCCGAC
>JBCDDS010000188.1:0-5616 GCA_039180185.1 Pseudomonadota bacterium
CAGGATTGGCGCGCCTGAACTTTATCAAACATGCGCGTGATCTTGGCTTCTCAATTGACGCGATTTCAGAGCTAATCGGGCTTCAAGGATACCCGGATCGGTCGTGTCAGGCCGCGACAGATATTGCCGTCACACAGCTTTCGGATGTCAGAGCAAAGATCAAACGCCTCCGGGCGCTGGAGAAGGAACTGGTTCGGATTTCCAAGGGCTGCAACGGACAAGGCGTGTCCGAAGACTGTTATGTCCTTGCTTCCTTGTCGGATCATGGCCTGTGTGAGCATGATCACTGAGGGAGCAGAATGATCGCACAATAGCCAAGCGGACTTTGATCCTTGCTTCATTCACTTGCTCAGGTCGACATAGCCACGGTCGAAAGCAATTTTACAGTGCAGTTCACGTATCGCTCACAACCGTCTCAACCCATCCGTGGCTTAGGGCACTACGCTAGCATATCCAGGAAGCGATCAACTTCTTCCGCTGTATTGTAGAAATTCGGGCTCACACGAAGGCTATCGCCGCGATGTGATACCAGAATGCCCCTTGCTTCCAGCTTTTCCGCGCATTGCTTGTTTGCGTCCGAGGAACCCATTGTGAAACTGATAATAGCGGAGCGTTCGTCTGGGTGATCATGCGGCGACAGGATTCTGAAGTTCAGGGCATGGAGGCCAGATAGGATCTGGTCTGTAAGAGTAAGGTTGCGCTTCTGAATCTTTGGGACTCCGACCTCCTGTAGGAGGTCAAGACCCGCTTGCCATCCGTGGAACAAGGAGTAGGCGAGCGATCCCGTCTCATACTGACGCGCATCGTCATGATAGCTCAGATGCTTGAAGTCATGTTTGGCTGCAAACATCCCTGGTAATACGGGACTTATCCGGTCGCGCGCGCGTTCGTTGACATATAAGAACCCAGTGCCCGCCATTCCAAGCAACCACTTGAAGCCTCCACAGGCCAGAACGTCGATGCCGTCTTGTTCGACATTCGTACTGTGTGCGCCTGCACACTGGATGCCATCCAAAACAAATAGCGCGTCACAGTCGTTCGCAAGTTTTGAGATCGCCTTGAGATCGGCGCGAAACCCCGTGTCGAAGCGCACGGCCGTCGTTGCTATAACGCGGGTGTTTGCGTCTACTCGCTGAGCAATGGCTTCGCTTGAGACCCTGTTGTCAGCATCGGGCTCTACAAATCTGACCTCGATGCCCTGATCCTGTAGCCTGAGCCAGGGAAAGGTGTTGTTCCAGTGCTCTCCCGCTGGCAGAACGACATTCTCGCCTGGCGATAGGTTTAAACCCGCAGCGACTATGCTGATCCCGGCACCTGTGCTGGAAGTGAGGGCGTAGTCCTCAGGTTTTCCACCGAGCAGTGCCGATAAACTCTGTCGAATCGGCTCTCGCACAGACGGGCGTGCTTTGAGATCTGTTGCGGCCAGATGCAGGTAGCTCTGCAAGGCTTCTTCGCTCCGAGTATTCAACGGGGATTGGGCTGCATTCATCAAATAGGTGGAATGCTTGGTTACAGGAAACAGGTCTGAGTATTGCAAGTTAGGTCCAATCTTTACAGGATCGTGCGTGACTTGGTGTCAGACTTACGCGGGATTTAGCCTTGCAGCAAATGACACAACAAAGGTCTAGCAGAGGCCCACTCAAAGGATTGTCCGTGCGGCGAGTTTCAATCGGAGGAAAAGGACAGAATATGTCAGACGAGCGCATTGAGTTTCTGGGTCAGCCGGAAGCCGGATCGCCACGCCCCTTCAGCCGCGTGGTGCGAGCCGGTGGGTAGGTCTACGTGTCAGGGCATTCAGCACCCCATGATCCTGCAAACGGTATCCATCGCGGTGAGACACCGGCCGAGGAAGTGCGCAATGCACTGGCATTCATTGCCACCCTTCTGGAGGAGGCGAGCAGCCGATTGGACCTTGTGGTGCAAGCGACAATGCTCATCTCTGACCGCAAAGACTATGCCGCGCTGAATGCGGAGTACGTGAAGCACTTTCCAAACGGACTTCCGGCCCGCCATACAGCTGTGTTTGGGGTGCCAACTGATGCACGGGTTGGTTTTGCCTGTGTGGCTTTGCCAGCAGAGGACTAAAGCACTGACAGTCGTTCCATAAGATCAGAGCGACGCCAGTCCAAGGCCTTGGGGGCCCAACCAGCTTCTTGGCGCAGTCGTTCGCTGCCCATTTGTTGATCGATCGTACATCCGCTTGCCCAAGCGCCATAGCGCTCAATGACTTGGTCAACTGAGAGAACTCTGTGGTCTGCCGATGACCCAAGGGCACTGGCAATCACATCCGCGATCTCCGCAACCCGAACCCCAGTTTCAGTGGCGGCGTTGAAATGTCCGCTCAGATGCGGTCGTTCGATCAAATTGCAATAGGCATTGCTCAGATCATCCCGGTGGATCAGCGGCCATCGCACTTCTCCACTTTTCCAGATTTCGATGGGTCGGCCTGCTTGAGCAGGCTCAAGGAAACGTCGAAAGACACCGCCATCGCGATGATAGACCATGCCGGGTGTGAGGATGGCCGTAGACAGAGCGCGACAAGCTAAAAGCTTCTCTGCGCTGGTGATCATCCATTCAAAGGAAGGGTGCGGATCAAATGGCGGGCCTTCATGCGCGATCTGATCCCCAGTTTCTCCATAGAGCCAACAACTGCCTGTGTAGATGAGACGCGGTCTGTGCGTAGTTTTCTTCGCTGCGGCGATCAAGGCGTTGGTCACATCTCGGTCAACTGCTGGCATATCGTCAAATGGTACGGCCGCGGCATGAACGATTGCGGCGCACCCAACAGCCTTCTTGGCCCATGAAAAAGGATCTCTTAGATCTCCTTTGCATGGTGTGACGCCCCATTTTGTCAGAAGCGAATCCGATGTGTCTGATCGGCTCAGAGCAGTGACTTCGTAGCCTCGCGCCAGCATCTCATGGACCAGACCCTGGCCGATGGACCCGCTTGCCCCGAGAAGAAAGACACGCATGTGGTACTCCTAGCCAAATATTAGATGAGGTTTGATACGAGAAAATGCGCTGAAGATAAATGTGGTGCCTTCAAGTCAGTCATGCTTGGCTCTGTGCACCGCCCATACATGGAAACGCTGACCCAGCCCCCTGATCCGAGCCGTTTAGGTGTAGAATTCGTTCCTGTTTCTTTCTGTTGATAGCTTTAGGGTCAAGGCCTGCTGAGCGGAGCCTTTGCGGAGCTCGAGCGAGGCAGGCCGAGCGCTACGGTTGAGGTTGGCGTAAACGGCCGGAGCCAGCCCGCCAAGTGATGTGTGTGGTCTTTGTGTGTTGTAATCGATCCTCCAGTTTTCGATGATCTTCCTGGCCTCGGCGAGGTTGCCGAAGATGTGTTCATTCAAGCACTCGTCCCTGAGCCTGCCGTTGAATGACTCCACGAACGCATTCTGCATCGGCTTGCCCGGCGCGATGTAGTGCCACCCGACACCGGTATCCTGGCACCATCGGAGCACAGCATGCGATGTCATTTCTGTTCCGTTGTCGCTGACAATTTTGTCCGGCTGGCCGCGCCTGCGGATTAACTCATCCAGTTCACGCGTCATCCGAGCACCAGACAGGGAACGATCAACGACGGTTGCCAGCGCCTCGCGCGTACAGTCATCCACGATGCACAGCACCCGGAACCGCTGGCCATCTGCGAATGCGTCGGACACGAAGTCCAGTGACCAACGCTGGTTGGCGCGATCCGGCACCAGAATAGGCCTGCGCGTCCCTAAGGCCCTCTTGCGCGACCGTCTGCGACGGACTGCCAGCCCTTCTTCGCGATACAGCCGGAATAGCTTCTTGTGGTTCACCTCAAAACCTTCCCTGGCCAGCAAGATGCCCAAACGGCGATATCCGAACCGGCGACGTTCATTGGCCAGTTCGCGCTATCGTTTTCGCAGGGCCTCATCGCCCCGATCCTGCTTCCGATATTGGAAGACTGACCTGTGAAGGTCAGCCAGTTCGTACGCCCGACGTTCTGACAGGCCGTGCCGATCCATCACGTCCGACACGGCTCGCCTTTTGACATCGGGCGTCAGTAGTTTTTTGTCGCGAGATCTTTCAGCGCGGCGTTTTCCTGCATCGCATCCGCCAACATCCGCATAAGGCGATTGTTCTCGTCCTCAAGTGCCCGCAGCTTCTTCGCATCAGAGACGTTCATGCCCCCGAACTTCGCTTTGTATTTGTAGAACGTGGCATCGCTGATCCCGTACTTCCGGCACAGCTCTTGAGCTTTCACGCCTGCCTCGTATTCCTTGATCATCCCAATGATCTGTTCATCTGAAAATCTGCGTTTCATAGTCCATTCTTTGCTCGGACAGATTACTAACACCTCATTGGCCTGATTTCAGGGGGCTAAGACACGGGTTTGTCGGAGGCTGATTTGTCTTAGTTACGCGGCCATTTCCGATTCTTCCAGAACGCGACCTTCAGACAACAGGTCGATTCGCGACGCATCTGCTCGAAATTCAATCGACCCGATTGAGTTTAGCCCCGAAAAAACAAGCAAAAATTGGCATCAATGATCCAACGTTGGCATGCGGCCTGAGCGCGGTTAACCTTCATTAAACTGTTACAAAGCTGCTTGCCATGAACATCACTCACTACATCGCCGAAACCGACGGCAGAAACGCCATTGCTGCCATCTGGTTCAAACCGAAGGGGCGAAAGTCGCCCAGAGTGTTTGACGTAGCCAAGGATAGATTCGATCTGAACGAGGCCGCTGAGTTTTCGGGGGCCTCTGAAGCAGAGATTACCCGATGGCTGCTTGCGCGATCAAAACTGTTCTCTGGGTGAGGACACCCATTTCAGCCAATTTTTGTTCCTTGGCTCCACACCCCACGCAGAAGGGGCGCCGCTTCGGTTTGGCGAACCCGCAGGACATCACCCCGCATCCCGACGTGTAGCGCGCCGCGGTCGTCAAGGCGCGCGGCCTGCGCCGGGTTACGTGTGACAGTTGCTACCGCACGCGGCAGGTCATCCCAAATTTGAGCGAGATGGAAGGCGGACAGTAGCAGCGCCGAAGGGACATAGTCAGATGAGACGATGTCCAGAAGGTCTTTCTTCGCCAGTTCTTCGGCCGCCACGTTGCCCGAATGTGACCCGCCCCGGATCAGGTTCGGCGCGCCCATCATCACCGCGATACCCTTTTCCCGGCAGGCCTGGGCGGCTTCGACCGTCGTTGGGAACTCCGCGAAGCCAACTCCGTTGGTGGCTGATGTTGCGACATGCTCTGCGGTTGTATCATCATGACTGGCCAAAACGGCCCCTAGACGCGTTGCCTCGGCCACTGCGCCCTTTTCGTGCTTGGCGCCAAACCGCTTTTGCAGACTGAGCAGGTTCTGCACATGCTCAGCAAATTCTGCATCGTTCATGCCGCGCTTTTTGGCGACGTAGGTCTTGAGCGCCGTCAGATCACGGAATTGCCGTTGCCCAGGTGTGTGGTCCATCAGGCTGACAATGCCGACGCGGTCGTCGGGGCCAAAGGCTGCCAATTCATCAAGCAAGGTTTCAGAGCAGATCTCGGCCCGCAGGTGAAGAAAGTGGCTGATCTTGAACATGCCTTGTGCGCGCGCGGCCAAAAGCTCGTCGGCCAGTTTGCGGGCATAGTCGATGTAGCGG
>JBCDDS010000189.1:0-5567 GCA_039180185.1 Pseudomonadota bacterium
CCACCAACAATAAAAGGATTTTATAAAGATTTCACTAGCCAATATAGGTGATTTCATGTCCGGTTTATAGTCCGAAACCATAGCGACACAAAATGCACAGTGTCGGATAAGAAC
Source organism: Pseudomonadota bacterium (assembly GCA_039180185.1). GTDB lineage: Bacteria > Pseudomonadota > Alphaproteobacteria > Rhodobacterales > Rhodobacteraceae > Roseovarius. Next base: position 115 of record JBCDDS010000189.1, read on the forward strand.
CATTGACGAACAACGTAATCCATAATTTTGAATTACGAGGCGTTTGCGCACCGTGCAAACCAACGAAGGCAAGCGACTTAAGACGCCCTAAAACAGCCGCTCATGAAACTCAAAAAGGGACTAATCGCTAGAATAACTTGCGTGTGCTACGTATTTCAAACCTGCGGCTATCAAAGGAATTAGGATTGTTGGCCATCTGCTATTTGACGGCTGCTGGCGTATTGTCGTCGATGTTTCGCGTACTGCTTTTGGAATGAGCGACATTATCATTCTTTTCCGCTACTGATGAGTAATAGGTGTTTTGGTGCACCAGTAACATGAGAAAACCGCTCATTTTCAGCCGAAATCGCGCTTCAATACCTTCATCTTGAAGACTTGTGAGTATTGAGCTTCTCAAGTTCCCGAACAGACATTTTCCGCCATTGAGACGGCGTCAGCCCCGTTTCTTCTTTGAACGCAGCATTGAACGTCGACTTTGACTGAAACCCTGCATCCAAACAAATATTCAACAGGTTTTGGTTTGGCTTTCTCGACATCAAAGACTTGGCCTCTTCAACACGAAATTTGTTAACCCAGCGATTGAAATTCTCGCCCGCGATTGCATTGATAGCGGATGAAACGCTCCGGGTCGGAAGTTTTACATGACGAGCCAGTCTCGAAATCGTCAAATTGGGATTGAGATACAAGGCCTGCGATTTCATGTCCCTTTCAAGCCGCTCGAACAAATGCCTTAAATCCTGATCATTTTCTATTCGAGACTTGAAAAATCTGCGGTGCAATCGGTCCAGGTTGAAAACAAGAATCAATCCGATTCCAAATATGACAATTGAAAAGACACCAGCCATGCCAAGGATGTTCGACGCTCTTGCATCTGTCGAATAGATCGCAATTTCGTAAGCGCTGAAGGCGTCAATGATTGCGGACAACGACATCCATAACGCTAGAACGCGTCGCCAATGCTTCCAAAACATCTGTCTTCTGCCAGACAAAAGCGATGACGTCTGTCGCGGAGTATAAGCAAGTAGCCAAAACGCATGACCGCTCCATACCAAGAATAGAATGAGATCGGTCAATATTGGCGCTTGCCAGCGTGAGAATGCAATTATCAATAAGTTAGTTGCTTGCAGCAAAGAGTAATTTCGAACCAAGCGCCCTTGTAAAGCATCGTTCGTCCATCCGCTTACAACGTGAAAAACGACTGCGGTGGGCAAAATACCCGCTAAATATGGTCGAAAGCCAAGCATCCAAGTTTGGTTAGCTTCAGCGGCCCAGACGATCAGCACGTAAGACGACGCCTGGATCAGCAACGCGCTGGCAAACCAGAAATGGGCAGCATTAGCGGTTTTAAGCGAGGTCAAATAAATTGCAGCCATAATCAACAAAGACGCTGCAACGCTAAAAACTACATCCATGAGCTCCACCCTAATTTGATCGAACACTCTTGGTATGAATTTATGTAGACGACGTCCGAAATCACGTTTCCGGTCGCCCGTGTCTCTCAAATCGTAACATAGTCTATCTTCGTTTTATCTGCGAGGAACTCAATGCGCGTTTACTTTTCTGCTCTGCTGGTCATGCTTTCGCTGGCGATCACAGCTTGCTCGATCTCTAAATCTGATCCAAATACAGAGCAGGTTCTGACTAACCTGACTATTGTTTCACCTCATCTCTACGCTCCAATAGAAAATGCATGGATTGTCGTACGTGATGACCGAATTGCTGAGATTGGAACGGGAACCCCGCCTGCGGGCGGGGTCCGGCATGATTTTGATGGCGCATATGCTATACCAGGCCTAATAGACAGCCACGTTCATCTCTATCACGCGACTGGTTTAAAACCCCAACTCACTGACGAATATGATGAACTCTACGATGATTATATGGCGCAAATGCCAAAGAGTTACCTCTATTTTGGTTTTACATCTGTTATTGAACTAAATACGGATCGAGAAACAAATAGTCGAATTTTAGCTGCGCCTTTACACCCTCGGCTGTTTCACTGCGGGCAGGGTGTAATCATGCCTGACGGCTTCATGGCATTAGAAACACCGAAAGAACAATTTACCAAAATCCACCCGGGTTTTTTGTATGACCATTATCGCAGCCGGTCACTTCCCGAAAATGTAAATGCCAGTGATCACACACCCGAGGCTGCGGTGAACTATGTAAAACAGTCTGGTGGGCAATGTTTGAAACTTTACTTCGAAGAAGCACTATGGTGGCCGGGGCCTCGCAAGCCCACTTTCCACCTGCCATCTAGCAAAATTATACAAGATGTTACTAAGGTGGCCAATGCGGGCGGCTTACCGGTGTTGCTACATGCCACTACGCCTAATGGTATGAAAGCTGCCATCACCTCTGATGTGAACATCCTCGCCCACGGTATGTGGGAGTGGCCAAGGCAGCCTTTTGATGCGGCCACTCCATTACCAGAGTATCAGGCGATAATGGATGAGCTTGCTTTAAGTGGCGTCAAGCTGCAACCGACGTTCACCACGATCGCTAACACCAAGTCTATGTATGATCCTACTGTACTCGAAGACCCCAGATGGTTGGATGTCATTCCAAAACCGTATCTAGAGTATTTAAAAACCGACGCGCAGTCGCAACGCTTATCTTTTGAACGCATGTTTGCTGGCCGCATTATGCAAAGCGCTTCAAGCGATACATTAGCCGAAGCTCAAATTGCATTCAATGAAAGATACAAGCGTTTGATAGCTCGCTTTAGTGATCAAGGTGGATCTTTGCTATTTGGGACCGATACCGCAGTAGGAGGTTTTGGGTGGGGAGCTCCACCAGGGCTTGCAGGATACTGGGAGATCCAGACTTGGGCCGACATTGGTGTTCCGCTTCCGGAACTTCTTGCGGCACTCACTCTTAGAAATGCAGAAGCATTTAATCTTGATCGTGATCTAGGGAGCATCGAAGTCGGCAAGAAAGCAGACATCGCAGTCTTGAAGGAAAATCCACTCATTAGTGCTGCAGCCTATGACACCATCACACACGTGATTTTGGATGGCCAGATTCTCGAACGTGCTTCGCTTTCAGCGAAAAGCGGGAACCTCACGGACTACGATCCAAACCTGACCCGCCCCCTCCAATAGCGTAGCGAGTTTGTTTGCCGGGCGCTGGGGGTGCATTTGGAAAGGCGATTTCGTTTCCGTTGCTGGCGGACGATAGCCGAGTGATGAGTGAGGACGAACAGTGTTGTAGTACTGACGCCACTGCTCGATGAGTAATCTGGCCTCGCTCATCGAGCAGAAAACCTCCGCGTTGAGCAGCTCGTCTCTGAGCTTGCCGTTAAAGCTTTCATTGTATCCATTCTCCCATGGGCTTCCCGGTTCGGTGAAGAGCATCTGCACGCCGATCCGCTCAAACCATTCGCGCAAGGCCGAAGGGATAAACTCTGGGCCATTTTAGGATCGGATGTATTTCGGCACGCCATGCTGCAGCATCGCATCAGCAAGGGTGTACAAGACGTCACCGGAGCGCAATTTACGTTGCACTTCGATGGTCAGGCATTCTCGAGTGTATTCATCGATCAGTGTGAGCATGCGGAACGCCGTTCCATCATGCGTGCGGTCTTGTGTTAGCGCCGATGTAAAAGTCCCCCAGTTTGCCAGTTAAAAAGGGACCCACCTGTTACGCTCTCTGAAGTTGATTTCGGGGAGCCCATGATAACAGGAGACGAAGTAATGGAGATCCGGGTATTGCACCGGCGCGGTATGAGCATCCGCGCGATTTCCCGAGAGTTGAAGATGAGCCGTAAGACGGTTCGCAAATATTTGCGTGATCCAGATTTGGAGCCAGCTTACCGACCGCGGGCGCAGCGAGGTTCGAAGCTGGATCCGTACAAGGATTACCTATTGATGCGGATCGGCGAAGCGGCACCGCGTCGGTTGCCTGCGACGGTATACTTGAGAGAGATTCAAGCACGAGGATATGAGGGCGGCATCACGACCCTAAAGACCTGGCTCGCTGCACAATATCCCAAAGAGGCACCGGCAACAGTCATTCGATTTGAGACGCCGCCAGGTCGCCAGGCACAGGTTGATTGGACCGTTATACGGCGCGGCAAGAACAGATTATCTGCCTTTATCGCGACGCTCGGATTTAGCCGATATAGTTTTGTTTGGTTCACCGAGGATGAGAAGTTCAACACACTCATCGATTGCCATGAGCGTTTCTTCGACGCGATTGGTGGTGTGCCCCAGACCATTCTGTTTGATAACATGAAGACGGTCATGATTGACCGTAATGCCTATGGCCCAGGCGAGCACCGGTTCCATTCTGGTTTTCGGGAGTTTGCCAAGCATCACGGGTTTAGCCCGCGTATGTGCGCGCCGTATCGCGCGCAAACCAAAGGCAAGGTTGAGCGGTTCATCCGGTATCTCAAGAACAGCTTTGTCTGGCCACTGGAGAGTAGATTGGGCGGGCAAGGCTTGGTGCTCGATGCGATCACCGCGAACGCTCATGTCGGGACCTGGTTGCGGGATGTCGCCAACGCCCGGCTTCATGCTGAGACGAAGTCGCGTCCAGACGAACGATTTGAAGATGAGCTCCCATACCTGTTGCCACGCGGCCCCGCCTGGCAAACGCTTACACCTGCAATCCCAGCCAATTTGCGCGACATCAAAGTCCCGCAGCACGATCTGTCGATCTATGATGCCGTTGGAGGTCTGGTATGAGTGATCTAGCCCACGACCGGATCGAGCAACTCTGTGACGACCTCAAACTGCCTGGTGTTCTGGATGCCTATAGCACCCTTGCGGCGGCCGCCGCTGAAGAAGACCATAGCTTTACCGATTTTCTCGAGAATGCACTTTGTGCAGAGCGAGATTTTCGACGGGCGCGTTCGGCTGCGACCTTAATCCGGATGGCAGGGTTTCCAGCTCTCAAGACCCTGGAGGATTATGATTTCAAATTTGCCAGTGCGGCGCCAAAGCGTCAGATTGAACAACTCGCCTCACTTGCCTTCGTTGCGCGCAAGGAGAATGCCGTTTTCCTTGGGCCGTCTGGTGTCGGTAAAACGCATCTTGCCATTGCGATCGGTCATAAAGCGGCAAGCGCCAGGATCAAAACTCAGTTCATCACGGCTGCTGATCTGATCCTCAAAGTTGAAACGGCACAGAGACAGGGGCGCTTGGCTGACGTGCTCCGACATCTCAGCCGGATGAGTCTGCTGATCATCGATGAAATCGGCTATCTGCCGCTTGCTCGAGATCAGGCGCATCTCTTCTTTCAAATCATTGCAGCACGATATGAAAAAGGCTCCACCATCATGACTTCGAATCTGAGTTTTGGGGCCTGGGACCAGGCCTTTGCAGGTGACCGCGTTCTAACCGCCGCCATGCTCGACCGCCTGCTGCATCACAGCCAGGTCATCCAAATCCAGGGCGAGAGTTATCGCCTCAAAGACAAGCGCAAGGCCGGCATCGTTGGGCCTCGCAAAG
>JBCDDS010000190.1:0-5514 GCA_039180185.1 Pseudomonadota bacterium
ATGTCGCGCCTACTTTTAGAAATCGCTCTTAAAATCTGGTCTCCTGACTTCTTCTTTGGGTTTGTGCCCCAAAAATTGGCGATGAAGGGCATTCCATTTCGCTACGGATATTCGCGATGCGAAGTCGGCGCTTGGCTTGTGAGAAATGAGATCGTGGCCGAGGAGGCCTTCGTTTGGATGAGCCGGGCGGACCTACAGCAGTTTATTGCGACTGTTCCAAGACAAGTGTCTCACGAAAAACAGATTATGCTTCGCGCATCGTGAGCCACTTACGCAGGCCGCAAGGTTTCAACCTCTGCGGCTTGCCGCCACTCCGCGGTTGCACCGTTGGTGATAAACTTCAGCCGTCGTTACTGAGTAAGTGCTCGCAGATACCGCAATGAATCTGCGATCATGTATTCTGTGCTATATATTTTCCATTCGCCGCTTTGAAGTTTCAACACTGACTGCGCGATGAACGGTTGTTGGACCAGTTTGTCTTGCTGGAAAAGTCGGGTCTCGTGAGCACATTCAATTGTTTCGATGTCGCTGAATCTGCCGTAGACACAGTACCTTTCCATACGATCAACACCCGAGAGCCGATAGTGGTCTATCACTTGGTCGAAGGTAATGCGCAGTTCGTCTAGGCTATTTACTTGTCGGTCACCGGATTGTGTCACGACGAAATGCGGGAAGAGGAAACGCCTCGCGAAGCTTGGAAAGTCGTCTTCTAGCAACGCGGTTCCGGTTGCCGTAGCCAACTCCTCGACCACTCGCAATGCGCTCGGTTGGTTGCGGCGATCCAGTTCATTCGAGCTTACAATAGCGCGCAAAACAAACAGCCCCTTAATGCGTATTCGCTATCTCTAACGGCAACCACTTTAAGAAGTACGTACCATTGTTGGAAGCCGTCACCGTGATTTCGAACTGTTTTAAAAGCCCGTTTCGGGTGCGAAGGAAGGTGGCAAATGCAGAGGACGACGCCAGTTCATCAATTATTGAGCTAGCAGTGTCTTCACCGAAAGCCGCGTCACTAATCAGTTTTTCGGCGGCTTCCTCGATGACATGTTCTTCTGAAAATCTGGAGAGGCCAAGGCTTGAAAAAAGCAGCTCTCCATTGTTCCCGTGTACGCTGACCAAATCCGGAATTTCTGATGCCAGAGTCATCAAAACAAGATCGTTCTCGCGGATCGTTTCATGTAGCAGGTTCATTTCACCCTTTTGAAGTTCCTTAGTGATCAAAGAGGATACGACAACAGCAAGGTGCTCCAAGAATGTACTCTCGAACGCGTGCCACTTGCGGGCTTTCTTGGAAATCGCGCATACAGCACCAAAAGGCCGGTTTGCTGATGTCCGCAAAGGAACTCCAAGATAAGCTCCAATCGGTCCATCGGATACGTATGGCAAGCTTTTATATGCTGGGTGGTTTAAGGCATCCTCAAGCACAATTGTCTTATTTTTTCCTACGGTTGCGCTGCAAACGGTATCGAGCTCTTTGCGAAACCGGTTTGCTGGAACTTGCGCCGAATTTTGATCCAGTCCGACCGAGTAAAGTTCGTCGTGTTTAGAAATGCTAATGAAAACCATGTCGCAACCAAGGTTCGTTTTCGTTACCTCGGCCAGCATGTCTAGATCCCTGCCAGCTTCGGCTCGAACCTCGTTCAAAATATTCATAGAGAGGCCCTTTGCTCTCAGAATTCGCTTTGCGACGATGACACTATGCGACCTTTTACGCCTGTACAGGTTGCAGCAGCAAGAAAGCTCAGTCAATTATCCCAGGCGGAAAAGCGTCAAACGATAGGCGCTTGCTTAGGGTCAATGCCATGCTGGAGGCAAAGTTCACTTAAAAAAGAAGTTTCTGCGGGCAGACCGCCCAATGCTCGTAGCACGCGTCTGATATGTGTGCCGTAAAAGTGAACGGATAGGCAGCACTCTGGCAATTCAAGTTGAACTTTGGCTTTTGGCCGAACCGTCTTTCCAATGCGCGCGGCCGAAAGCGGATTCAGCACATCATCCTTCATGGTTTCGCGATACTCTCCGGTTTCAAGCAGAAAATGGGTCAGTGCAAGTGGTCCCCATGTTTCGTGGTCCAGTTCACTGACGTGCACTGTTTCGCCTTTGCGCTGCCTTTCCTGAATAAGCCTTCGGCTGGGAGGACTGTTGTACATGCCTGGCGGCAAATCAGTATAGTTTGAAGTCGATGTAAATTCGAGCAGGCGTTCAAGCGTAGGCGAATCCTTTGGAAGCCTGAGCACTGAGTTATTCACAGAATAATTGAAGTAGCGTGCAAAGAAGTAAGGCTGAGATGGAAATGGTTTGATGCAACAGGCATCCGTATCAACCCAAACATAGTCCGTCTGTTTCAGCATGTGATAGCGAAACTTGTCAGCGATTGCAGCAGGCGAGCCCGACTGCTTGTTCACAATCTGCTCGTCGTTTCGCAAGATGGGCGATGCGTTCTGCACTTCGATGCCGTTTGGCGCATTTTCTATTTGATCATAGGCATACAGGATCACGCGGTGACCATGGTCATAGAACGATTTTAGGCAGACCTGCTCCAGAAAAGTCAGACGTGGCCCGAGCCACAGGGATGCAATGGTAGGCTTGTCCAGGGTCTTATGCCTCTGTAACGGGAAATTGTTGTTCGCAAAACTAATCAATCGGGTATGCAAAGCTCAATAGCAATTTGGTAAGCATGCCGCGACGACGGGGATTCACAAGACGCTGTTTTCAAGCTATTTTCTTGAAAAGAATCGTAAAGAGGCAGCAATGCGCGCAGTGACCAGACGCTTTTTATTAAGCGGCTTGAGCCTTCTTCTTGCTGGCTGTGGTTCAAAGTTCCGCGGCTATGACGGCCCAGCCGTCACTAAAATCTACGTGCTCAAGAAGCAGCGGTTGATGTACCTGATGCACAATCGGCAGGTGCTGAAGGCTTATAGGATAGGGTTGGGATTTGCCCCTGTTGGCGACAAGAAGGTTGAGGGCGATGGCAAAACACCCGAAGGATGGTATCGCATTGATCGGCGCAACCCCGACAGTGAGTTCCATTTGTCGTTGGGCATAAGCTATCCGAATGCACGTGACGTAGCCGAAGCCAGAAAGCTGGGCAAAAGCCCTGGCGGTGACATTTTCATTCACGGGCGTGGCACGCTTGTCGGCGCCTTGGTTCGCGATTGGACCTGGGGCTGTATCGCCGTGACGAACGATGAAATGGAAGAGATTTATGCCATGGTGCGCACGGGCACCCCGATCCTAATCCAGGGTTAACTGGCCGGAATTTGTATGCCGTTTGCCGGCTGCCCTGAGATTAGGGTCCACCAGATTTTTCCAGACGGCTCCTGAAACCACGAAAAGCCCAAGTCTCGCGCGCGCGGGTCTAGGATAACATCCCGCGTCTCCGGCGTTTCCATCCAGGCCGACAACGTCTCTAACTCGGTCTCGAAGGTCTCCGAGATATTCTCGCCAATAAGCGTACCTTGATAGCCGGAGCGGGCCACACGATCCAACGGACTCGACCCATCGGACCCAAAATGCCAAGGGCGATTTTGAACCGACATATCACGTGAATGAGTTTTTGCCGCCGCCGTCAATTCAGAGTTCAGGCTCAAAGGCGCAGTTCCACGTGCCTGACGCAAGGCATTCACGCCGTCGAGCATCCGAAACTGGATTTCTGCACTGTCGCGATCATTGATGCGGTAAACTTGGGCGAGCGGTTGTCCATCCGGCCCGAATCGAGGCTCGGGGGTCGAACAGGCGACGAGCGCCGCGAGCGAGGCAAGAAAGGGGATTATTCGCAACATGTTGGCCTGTAAGTGTTGTGTTGGCGACAGCATTAGCGGCAAGTTCTTAACGATTCAAACCAGATCGGCAATCTAACGCTGGTTTGATTTGCGACGTGTGACCCGTTTTCATAAAGTGCATGGCGAGAAATCGAGTTCTTACGAGGCCCCCATGTCCACCGACAAGACGAAATCGACCCGTCGGCTCTTCCTTGCTGGCACAGTGGCTACGATTGCCGCGCCGGCGGTTGCTCAAAACGCTGACAGTACAGAATACCGAGGTACCATCTCAAACACGGTGCGGCGCAATGCGTCCAGCTTCCGTGCGTTGGATTGGCAGCCCTATTTCGATGATACGCGCAACGGCGCAATTCTGGTCGACTTGTCTTCACGTGCCTTGCACTATTGGAATTCAGATCGTTCCGTCTACAAACTCTATCCGACAAGCGTCCCGCTGTCAGAAGAACTCACGCGGCGCGGTCGTACACGCGTGACGCGAAAGGTCGAAGGCCCATCCTGGCGCCCGACACCGTCGATGAAAAAGCGCAACCCGGACTGGCCTGACTTTGTCGGTCCTGGCCCAGACAATCCGCTTGGGACACACGCGCTCTACCTAAGCTGGACCTACTATCGCATTCACGGCACTCATGACACGCGCAAGATCGGACGCCGCTCGTCCAATGGCTGTGTTGGTCTTTATAACAACCACATCTCTGAACTGTTCGCGTTGTCGGAGGTTGGAACGCAGGTTCTCATCATCTGAGTCGAACCAGTTTAGGCATTCTTTTTAACAATCCCGGCCTTTGGCCGGGATTGTTTTTTGGTTCACGATTTCATTTGTCACAAATCTGCTAAAGCAGGGCCGAATTGTGACGCAAAGATGTCGAAATCACTGCTAAATGAAGGTTAACAGCACTTTTCACCTAAAAACTCGAGAAAACTCGGATACAAAGAATGTGTTCAAAAGTTGTCTCTACATAGGTGCCCCCATGCGTTCCATTCTTGCTCTGATGTTTTTCGCCCCCATCGTTATGGGCGTCGCGGTTCAAAGCGGCGTTGAGTATGTCACTCCGCTGATGGTCATTATGTCTGCTGTTGCGCTGGCAGCCCATTTCACATTTGCAGGTCGGCGCGCTTAAATCAGGCGCGCCAGCCGTTTAGCGTGTCGCCGATCGCTTCTGCCAAAGCGGCGATGTGCGCGTCGTCTTCGTTCAAGCAGGGGATATAGGTAAATTCCTCCCCACCGGCCTCTTCGAAGCTTTCTTTGATCTCTTCGTTGATCTCTTCCAGTGTCTCGATGCAATCGGCTGAGAAAGCAGGCGCGATGACGGCGATGTTCTTTTTGCCAGCCTCTGCAAGCCGCGCGACTTCTTCAACTGTGTAAGGCTTCAGCCATTCTTCCGGCCCGAAGCGCGATTGGAAGGTCGTCACGATCTCCGTATCGTCCCAGCCCAAACGCTCCTTCAACAGCCGTGTCGTTTTTTGGCACTGGCAATGATAGGGATCGCCTTCCAGAAGGTACCGCTTTGGAACACCGTGATACGAGCAGACCAAAATTTCAGGCTTGATTTCTTTGGCAGCATAAGCGCGTTCGACGGATGACGCTAAAGCGTCAATGTATGAAGGCCGATCAAAATAGGCGGGTACGGTGCGAACCTGCGGTTGCCATTTCTCGCCGATGAGCGCTCTGAAAAACTCGTCATTCGCTGTCGCAGTAGTTGCGCCTGCGTATTGAGGGTAAAGCGGAAAAAACAGG
>JBCDDS010000191.1:0-5473 GCA_039180185.1 Pseudomonadota bacterium
CTCGCCACCGCGAAAACCCTAGAGCTTGAGGGCGCCATTCTCAAAGCAGAGCGCGCGGCCAGACGCGTGCCGGCGTTGAAGCTAGTCGGAACGACCGATGGAAAAGGCCGCGCAAAAAATACAGGCACTGCTTACCTGACCCAATCGCTTTCCAATTCCTCCCTCACCCCCAGCCAACAAACCGCGATCTCGATCGCACTCACCAGCCGTGGGCGGTTCGTGGGTGTGCAAGGCTATGCGGGCACCGGCAAAACTTTCATGCTCGAAAAGCTCCGCGATTATGCCGCGCGTAGTGGCTACGCCGTCGAAGGCATAGCCCCCTCAAACACCGCCACCCAGGAGTTGGATAAAGTCCTCCCCGGGGCTGAGACCATCACTCGGCGGTTAAACCGGCAGTCCTACCGACCGGAGACAGAAGACAAACGATCCACCATTCTCGTTGTGGACGAAAGCTCCATGCTCTCCACCTCCCAGATGCGCGAGCTGATGGAATACGCCAACGCTCAGAAGTTTGCGCGCGTTCTTCTGGTGGGTGACCAAAAACAGCTCAACGCCGTGGGCGCCGGCAGTCCCTTCGCCGCTCTGCAGCGCGCGGGCATGCCGTCGGCCGTGATGGATGACATCCAGCGACAGCGGAACGCGGATGCGCTGCAAACCGTGAACCACGCCATTGCTGGGGAAGTCCGCCAAGCCCTCACGAAGGTCAACACGCTGGTTCAAAGCGACCGCGTGACGGAGACGGTTGCTGAGACCTATCTCGCCCTGCCCAAGTCGATCCGCGACGGAACTGGGGTCATCATTCTATCAAACAAAGCGCGTCATGAGACCAACGCGGCCATTCGCGATGGGCTCAAGCGTGAGGGCACAATCAGTGGTGCTGAGTATCAGTATCGCGGTCTCGATGATTTCCGCTTTACCCGCGCTGAGAAAGGTGACGCCTCGTCTTACTCTTTTGGCGATGTGGTCATGGCGTTCAAAAACCTCCCCTCCCGAGGCCTTGAGGCCGGTGTGCCTTATCGCGTGATCGGGCAGGATCTCTCCAAGAATGCCTTGGAGCTTTTAGACCCGCGCAGCTCCCAGAGCCTCACCCTACCGCTCAAGCAAAACGACAAAGCCACGGGCGTCATCAACGCCTTTGAGCCTGTCGAAAAAGCCATCTCCGCAGGGGACAAAATCCGCTTCACGATGACTGATGTGGATCACCAGATCACGAATGGTCTCCAGGCAACCGTGCTGGGAATTGGAGCTGACGCCATCAAGGTGAAAGATACCGACGGCCAGGAGCGTTCCATCCCAAAGACCTCGCAGGCCGCCAGCGGGATCGATCCGGCTTACGCGCAAACTGCTCACGCCTTCCAAGGTCAAACCGTCGATCGCATCCTCATCGGTATGGGTTCGCGCGAGCATCTGAGCGATCAAAAATCCTTCTACGTCTCCGTCAGTCGTGCGCGCGATGCCATCACGCTTGTCACCGATGACAGCGAGAAACTGGCAGACCGCTTAGGCCAAATGACCGGCGAGCGACCCGAGGCACTAGACGCTCTTGCGGAGAAAAATCGGGGCCTCCTGAAGGCGCGATCAAACTCCCAATCACGTGCGCAAACCGAGCCGGAAAAGACACCCGAACAAATCGAATATGAGGCGCACAAAGCGGACCTCAAAGAGCGCGAGGAACGCATCCTCGCCAGCATCGAAAAACAGCTCGAAAAAATCCGCGAACGCAGCGGACCCATCCTCTAATCAAAGGACCAAAAACACATGTCACAAGACCCACAAAAACCGCCCCGGATTCATCTCGGCCCCATCGCTGAAGCCTTCCTAGAGGAGCACGCGCCTGACGTCTCCGGGGGCCTCGCAAAACGCTTAGATGCCGCCTTAGAAACCGTCCTTAATCAAGCCGCAGAAGAGGCAGGCTCAGACGTTCAAGAGCCAGGCGAAGAGATGCCAAATCTCTGGCACATCGAAACGCAGATCGATGACCGCGCTGCGATGCAAGACGAGCTTATCAAAGACGGCTTCACCTCGATCACAAGGCAACTAACAGCGCTCAAATCAGAGCTACATGACACCCACACCACCATCAATGTCCTGCGCAGTTTCCTCGTCATGGTCGTCGCAGCACTCCGCGATGAAGACCTCACGGAGCAAACCGAAATGGTCATGGCAGAGATCGATGCGCTCATCACACCGATGAAAGCCAAGAGCTATGACCCTGCCCGCACACGCCGGAAACGGCGCGAGCAACGCGAGTTGGCAGAACGCCAAATGAGCCCCACGGCAAACGAGCCCGTCCTCGCGAGCGGCAACCAGTTTGAGCAGACAAACGACGGGGAACGCGAAAGATGAGCGCGAGAAAAGCCCTTGCAATCACGTCAAAATCTACGTCATTTTTACGTCACTGCGCGTCACGATCAGTGACGCAGAGCGTCACAAAATGGGTCATCATCGCGTCACGAAGACGTAACCCATTGAAAACGTGTAATAAAAAACACATTGGGAACGTCACTCCCTCTAACAGCAAAAAATCCAATGAAAACAGTGGGTTCAGCTTGCTGCGTAGTGTGTGGTCCTTGAGTCGGCCCATCGGGCCGACAGGGGATGCTTTGAACCGCCAGGTTGCAAAGCGCGAGACCTACAGGCTCGCTTATCGTGGCTGGCGCAGCCGGCCCCATTTGCCTTATGCCGCCTTTCTCTCCGCTTTGGTTTGGGTGCTGATTACTGGGCCTTTGGCCGCCGAAGGTTGGGCGAAACCGGATCAGTCCAGCTGGCGACAGGTCAGTGCTTTTGGGGTCACCAAGCAAAAGACATCCTCGCCCTTTGGAAAGTCCTTTGCCCTCCCCCGCTCTTCGAAAACAGACCGACTACTCGATCTCATCGCCAAAGCTGAAAGCCCGCGTCTTGGCTATGACGCCATCCACCACTCAGCGTCACGCCTGCCGAACAAGCCTCCATCCCAGATGACCGTTGCGGAGATCTTTGCGTGGATCGAAGCTACCCCAGGGCAGCATCACGCCATAGGGCGGTACCAGTTTATTCCTGCGACACTGGCGCGTGTTTTGAAGTCGCTTGATGTTGCTCCCAACAGCCGCTTCTCCCCAGCCCTACAGGACCGCCTCGCAGGCGTTCTTTTGATCGAAGCGGGGTACATTGAGTTCCAGGCCGGGAAGCTCACCAGAGAGGCGTTCCAGGACCGTCTGGCGAAGGTTTGGGCAGGCCTTCCACTGCGCTCAGGAAAGAGCGCTTACCACGGGATTGCAGGCAACAAAGCGACCGTCTCAAGACCGTGGTTTGATCGGCAGATGCAGGGGATATTTGAGGGGCGAGTTTGAGCCATGTTTGTGTTGACCAAACGCCCCCTGGGCCGCTTAGTAGGATCACGCAAAAAGAGGTGGCGATCACGGCCGCTTATCCCTTGGTTCCGCAATCGCCGGGCGCCACGCGGGACGGTTTATCTATTGTCATCACGTCAACAACCGCGACTCTTCAAAGTAGGCTTCACTAAGCGTCTTGTGAAAGAACGGCGCGCAGAACTTAATCGCGTGGCCGGAGACAACATGGCCGTCGTCTACACAGTATCTCTGCCTTGGGCGCGCGCGTGTGAAACGCTGATACTTCGCCGTCTGCGTCGCCATCCCTTTCGACATGGTGATCGGCGTGGCACCGAATGGTTTTGGCTTACTCGGTATGAAAACATTCAATCCATCATCGACAAGCTAGAAGCGGCTGCTCTGGCTACTCGGCGAATAGCAAGGTGGAGACTGTCCTGGCCGAAGGGTGGCGAGATCAAACGGTTCTTCGCCACTTCTCGCGGTTCAGCTCAATACCGGGATACAGCAAAGCCCCCACCTTCTTAGTGTAGCTGCGGCACACCTAGAAGCCCCAGTGGTTTTTTTGGTTCTACAAACCAAGATAAATTCAAAATATTACCCTCAATAACCGGGATTTCTGAGAGCCAGTTTGACGCTATTACCTCTTCTAAATTTACACGTTATAGATGTAGAGGCACATGAAGGGACTTGCGGGAATGGACATTACTCAACTTAGTCAAATAGTCGGTCTGGCAACCAGCGCTATGGGATTGACGGACAAGGCCACATCAACCGTCGCATCCATCAAAGAATTGTTCGACGGTGATAAAGCACCCGACAGTAGCGAGGCAGCAAAGCTTTTGAATGCGCTCGCGGCAGAATTGACGTCCGCCAACATGATGAATGTTCAGTTGAGCGCGATGCTCAAGACTTTGACAGAAGAATTGCAGCGGCAGGATGAATTTGCGGCAGAAGCAGCAAGGTACGAACTAATTCAAACTGGTCAAAATGTGATGATTTACCGCCTCAGGGATAGCGAAGCCGATGTTGAGCCAATACACTATGTTTGTCCTGTTTGCCTCAAGCGCGACAAGCTAATCAGCTATGTTGATGGCAATGGAGATTTCAAAATCTGTCAAACGGATAGAGAGCATCAGTTTCGTTTTCACAGCACCCCCGTACGCCAGCCAACTTCGAGTGGATTCTACTAGTGACACCACACAATAGTATCGACCAATGCCCATTTTCATAAGCTACAACCACAAAGATAAATCTGCCGCAGAATCCCTCGCAAGGATTTTAGTGGAAGCCAAGAAAAACGTATGGATTGACCAGTGGGAATTGAATAATGGGGATTCATTGATCGAGAGGATCGAAGATGCGTTGGGTGGGGCAGATGCAATTTTGGTTCTGCTGTCCAAAAACTCTACGCAGTCGGAATGGTGCAAGAAAGAACTACGCTCTGGGCTACTTCGTGAGTTGGAAGATAAATCTGTCTTGGTCATTCCCATTGTTTTGGACGATTGCGAAATCCCGCTGTTTCTCCGGGAAAAGCTTTGGATCGACCTTCGCAAGAACCACGACGAACAACTTAGCTTATTACTTCGTTCACTGGATCGCATATCAAATCCAGCGCGAGGGCGCACTGAGACGCCAGATTTTCACGTTGATTGGGCGATGACCCACGTGTCGTTAGACAACCAAAACGGTATGGAATGGGTGTTCGTAGATCACAGCGAAAAGTTTCCTTACGTGGTGATTACGCAGGTCTTGATGTTTCCGCTTGGCGACTCAGCAGACGAATATGAAGAACTTGAAGATGATGATGCCCGCTATCAGTTTTCCGCTCAGATTTTGAACGCTGTGCTCGACGAAACCGGAGACTTACAGGTCTTGCTTGACTCTGAGAAACCATATGTGCGGCGTTTCGTTCTGCGGAACGACGAAACAGGTGAGCAGGCCGACATCCAATTAACTGTCCGCCGATTGGGCGCTGACAACGGGATGGATACATTGGTTAATGTTGTGAAGTGGTCCCAGAAAACTGGACAGTCGGCTAAGGTGTATCCCAAACCTTTGAAGGGATACGAGAATGGCGAAGCGCCGAAACTTTACCGATCAGTTTAAAGCCAAGGTGGCGTTGGAAGCGCTGCGTGGCGACAAGA
>JBCDDS010000192.1:0-5473 GCA_039180185.1 Pseudomonadota bacterium
TTAGTGCATCGTGGGCCTCTGTTCCATCGGAACGGTGCTTTCTGGTGCAGGCGGACGATAGCCCAATGAGCTATGTGGCCTAACCGTGTTGTAGTGGGTTCGCCATTGCTCGATCAGGATTTGTGCCTCCTGCAGGCTGTAGAAGATTTCACCGTTGAGCAATTCGTCCCGGAACCTGGCATTGAAGCTTTCGCAGTAGCCATTTTCCCAAGGTGATCCCGGTTCGATATAGGCGGTTTTGGCACCAACGGCAGCAATCCAGTCCCTCACTTTCTGGGCGATAAATTCCGGGCCATTGTCGGACCTGATGTATTCTGGCGGGCCGCGCAGGATAAACAAGTCGGTCAGTGCATCCAGCACATCAGTTGAGTTGAGTTTGCGATCCACGCGGATCATCAGCGCCTCCCTTGTGTATTCGTCGATGATATTGAGCGTCCGATAAGCACGCCCGTCATGGGTTCGGTCCTGGACGAAGTCATAGGACCAAACGTGATTTGGCCGCTCTGGCCTGAGACGAACGCAGGAGCCGTCGTTCAGCCAAAGCCGCCCTTTCTTTCGCTGCTTTTGCGGGACCTTCAGCCCTTCACACCGCCAAATTCGCTCCACGCCCTTGTGGTTCACTTGCCAGCCTGCGTTGTTCAGCAGACCGGTGACCATCCGATATCCATAACGCCCATATTGGCGGGCCAGTTCAATGATATCGTCAGTCAATTGCTCTTCATCAGAGCGACCAAGTGGAACCTTGCGCTGTGTGGATCGGTGCTGACCAAGTGTGCGGCAGGCGCGGCGTTCAGACACACCAAGCTCCTGCCGCACATGGTCGATACACCGGCGGCGGCGTGAAGGGCTCAGAAGTTTCCCCGTGCAGCTTCGGTCAAGATTAACTTGTCCAACGTCAAGTCCGATACCGCGCGCCGCAGCCGCTGGTTCTCCTTCTCAAGTTCCTTCAGCCGCTTAAGTTGATCACGCCCCATACCGCCATACAGCTTGCGCCATCGATAATACGTTTGCTGTGTGATACCGATCTGACGCACCGCATCCGCTATCGTCATGCCTTGTCCTTGCAGAACTTCAACCTGCCGAAGCTTTGACACGATCTCTTCGGGCTTCTCTCGTTTCCCAGCCATCGCTGATCCTCCAATTTGCGGGACAAAACTATCCCAGTTGGTGGACCACTTTCAGGGGGCTACTCCAGACCCGCAGCAATGTGGCGAAGGACTCTCGAATTAGATCAAGGATGTATGGCTCACACCATAAGTCGCCATATTCTCGTTTTCGCAGTTCGCCGTGCCATCGAGGGTTTCGGGTGAATACCAGAGACTTTTCCATTTTGAATGAGACGCCGTGCGCGATGTTGTGGCGAATGATGAACCCGGATCGGGTCGCCTCCGACCAAGTTTGCAGAAAGGTGCGAACATTGTCTTCAGGCACAGTCTCAGCGTACTTTTCCAACATCGAAATCAAGTTGGTTATCGGTGCGGAATCTGTCTTTGGACGAGTTCCCTTTGGATCGATCTTCTCCAAGATCCAGATCGCACGCTCAAGGTGATGTTCGATGTTCCCAGCGTGAACGATGATTGAGGCGACCTTCGGCGCGGTGACCTCGTCCAGACCAAGCGTTTTGTCCATCAAGGACGCTCGGCCATACTGTTTGGCAGGCCGCTTCATGACTCTGCTGCGCTTTCAGGTGTTGGGGTGCCGCCGGGCTTCGGGACGAAGTCGGGCCAGGTATGCGGTTGTTGATGGAGGATGATGTGTACGACCCGCTGTTCTAGGGCGCGTTCTAGAGCGCGCCGGAAATTGGTCATGTTGCTGACGACCGCGTCGCGTCTAATCGTATGGCGCCAGTTAATCGCCTCCCCATGCGGTAAGGTCTAATGCAGGAGGTGTGTCAGCGCCATGTGGCCGAACTTCATACCGTTATCATCACCGGCGACGAAGCGAAGGTCGATGTGGGTATCGCCGTGAGATTGCTGTTCGGATAGATCCCACGTTGTGAAAAGCGTCGTGACGTCCGGGTCTAGATCATCCACTGTCTCTCCGCCGGAGATCATAAAGCCCACCTCGTCGATCCTCATTTTCCATTTCTCAGTTACTGTACCTTCGGATTCCTCTCGGTCGACGAGTGCTTCTTTTTTGCAGCGGAAACGCAGACCTGCACCGGAGGCGATCTTGTAAGCGACGTCGCCTGCAAGGATACCAAGTAGGTTCTCTTTCATGGCGTCGCCGAACGTGATGTTGAAGTTTGTCTGAGCCTTGGTGAGGTGCTGAATGTCGAAGAGCACCCATATGCCGTGGTGTTTCCAGGCGATGAGCAGGGGCATCTTGACGAGCTGCGCGTAGGCGCGGAGCCGATCAAGATATCGCGGCGTAAAGGAAAGCGTCTGCTTCGTCTTTGACTTCACCTCGATGAGGACGGGGCTAGAATGTTCAAGCTCGGCCAACAAGTCGGGAACCTGATAGATGTCGCGCGAACTTGATGGTGCTTGATGCTGGTCGAGCTTATGAAGGAGACGCGCCTTGCCGAGCCAGCTGCAGATGGCCGTAAACTCGTCTTCAGCGGGCAGACCTTGGTCCAGTCGCTTGACCTTGTCGGCGACTTTCTTCGGGTCGTCATCCCAACCGAACTCTGAGAGAACTTCTTGAATCAGCCGGTCGCTATCGTCTGTCTCCGTCATTTGCGCACCTAGAATCATATTCGTAAATCCGCTTCAGATGCGGAGTTAGCCATATTGAGCTTGCTGAACTTGCAATATCATAATAGAAAGTCCGCGGATAGAGCGGATTTTCAAGTATGATATCTCAGCGCACCTCCAGTTTGGCGGCCTATGTGGAAGAGCTCGCATCGAGCGGCCGCACCTGCTTCACTCGCGAGGATGCGCTAGAGGCGTTGGGCGTCAGCCATGGGGCGCTTCTCGATGCGGCCGCGCGCCTCAAAAAGCGGGGTCATATTTTTGCGCCGCGCCGAGGCTTCTACGTCATTACGCCCACACGGTATCTGAAGTGGGGTGCCCCGCCACCAACCTGGTACGTCGATGCCATGATGAAGGATGCGGGGCGACCTTACTATGTGGCGCTCCTGAAAGCCGCAGAGCTGCATGGGGCATCGCATCAAGCAGTCATGGAGTTCCAGGTTGTCACTGACCGGCAGTGGAAACCGATCAGGGCCGGACGTTCAAGGCTCGCTTTCTATTTCCGCAAGGACATTGAACGCGTAGGGCAAGGCGTTAAGCAACGAAAGACCGACACCGGCTCGATGCGGGTGTCTTCGCCGGCTCTCACCGCGTTGGATTTGATACGCTATCCGCATGCGAGCGGTGGCGTCGATCATGCGGCGAGCGTTCTCAATGAGCTTGCTGTCCATATTGACCCGATCGAGTTCGATATCCTCGCACCGAGTTTTGAGCGGTCTGTCGTCCAACGCCTCGGCTATGTCCTCGAGCATTTGGGACATGGTGAGATTGCGTCCGGTTTGGAGAGGCATATCCGAAACGGCAATGTACCGTGGGTCGAGCTTGATCCTGGAGAAGCAAGTGCAGTCACCTACTTCGGTGAGCGAGAGCGAAATGAACGTTGGCACATCATTGTCCGCCGCCCAATTGAAGTCGATGAACAATGATCCCGGAAACCAACATCACAGCTTGGAGCTTGATCGCGCCGTGGGCCGAGCCAAGGCAAGTCGAGCAGGACTTGATTATCTCTCGCGCGCTTGTCGAGATATTCAATCACGATTTTCTGGGCGCCGAACTGCGGTTTCGAGGAGGCACAGCCCTCAACAAGGTCATCTTCCCGGAGCCTTTGCGCTATTCGGAGGATATTGATCTCGTCCGCACAACGGCCGGACCGATTGGCCCCATCCTTGACGCCATGCGCGACGTGCTGGAGCCTTGGTTGGGACAAGCAAACTTTGCATCGAGTCAGGTCGCACCGAAGCTGCGTTTTCGCGTTCCGGCTGAGGACGATCCTGAAGCACAGATACGGTTAAAGGTAGAAATCAACATCGCTGAGATCGAGGCTTTCGACCCGCCGATATCGATCCCATACGCTGTCGAGAACGCATGGTTTACGGGGAACACGAACATCGCATCCTTCTCCGCGGAAGAATTGCTGGCGACGAAATTGCGGGCTTTGTTGCAGCGCGACAAAGGGCGCGACCTTTTTGATCTCGATCATGCGCTCGATGCGCTTCCCGATCTCAACCTCCATCGGGTTGTGGAGTTGTTTGTCCGGTATCTTGGCCAGCAAGATCAAACCGTTTCCCGCGCAGAAGCAGAGCAGCGGATGCTCGCGAAGTTCGCACGACCCGACTTGCTGGGTGACATGCGCGCGCTGCTGACACCTGATCGTGCTGACGCCCTTGATACTGCTGCTGGTCGCGCGGCCTTCCTAAGGGTTTTCACCAAAGTAATTGCTTTGATCCCCGGGGAAAGGTGGGCGCGAACTGATGAGCTGGCTGAGACCTTGGGTTTGCCTGAAATCATTGGGGTGAACTGATGTCCGTACGTGCCTATGTTTACTTCGATATTGTATTGGGCGGAATGTTATGAACCAAGCTGAGTTTGCGCGAATATTTTGCGAGCGCCCAGAAAGCTTCGCATGGTTCCTTGGGGCGGGCGCATCGCGCAATGCAAATCTTCCGACCGCGGAAGACATCATCACAGATTTAAAACGACGGTACTATTGCAGTGAAGAGAACCAAAGCTTTTCGACAAAAGATCTGCAGAACGACGCGGTAAGGGCGCAGATTGAAGGCTACTTGCGCTCTCGTGGGTTTCCAGAACGCTGGTCTTCCGAGGAATACACAACGTATTTTGAGACGATTTTCAGCGAAGATCGCGAGCGTCAACGGAACTATATCTCCAGTATTCTGTCAGAAGACCGCGTTAGGTTGGCTGTAGGCAACCGCGTATTCGGCGCTTTGTTGTCGGGCGGATTGTGCCGCATGGCGTTCACGACCAATTTTGACCCGGTTGTCGAAAAGGCCGTTGCGGAGATATCTGGGAAGCCTTTGTCAGCCTATCACCTTGAGGGCGCTCACAATGTTGTATCAGCGCTCAACAACGAGCAGTTCCCCATCTATTGCAAGCTACATGGAGATTTTCAGTACGACAGCATCAAGAATCTGTCGTCAGATTTGGCAACGCAGAACTCTCAGCTATCCCAATGCATGACAATGGCTGGGGCGCGGTTTGGTTTTGTGGTCGCCGGATACTCGGGTCGCGACGAGAGCGTCATGGCTCTGTTTCATGCGATAATGGAAGCACCCAACCCGTTTCCGCACGGACTCTACTGGATGAAAATGCGGGGTTCGACGCCGATTGTCAGCGTCGCATCGCTAATGGAAGGCGCGAAGGCTGCAGGAGTTCGCGCTGAATTCGTGGACATTGAGACTTACTGGAGTAGCCCCCTGAAAGTGGTCCACCAACTGGGATAGTTTTGTCCCGCAAATTGGAGGATCAGCGATGGCTGGGAA
>JBCDDS010000193.1:0-5433 GCA_039180185.1 Pseudomonadota bacterium
GGAAACGGAGTATCTCGCGGATCGGGGTTTCGTTGGTTTGGCGTGTACCGCTTATATGCCCGCTGTTGCACCTGCTGGTTCCACGCAGAAGCTGTTTGGCACCAACCCGATCTCCTTTGCTTGGCCAAGACCGGGCAAGACCCCGGTGTGTTACGATATGGCGACTGCTTCGATGGCGATGGGGGACATTCAGATTGCCGCACGCGATGGCAAATCGGTGCCCTTGGGAACAGGGCTCGATGCGGACGGGGCGGAAACCACCGACCCGTCCAAGATCGCAAATGGCGGCGTTATTCTGCCTTTCGGCGGTTACAAGGGATCGGCGATTGCGATGATGGTGGAGCTCTTGGCGGCAGGCCTAACAGGGGAAGCCTTCAGCTTTGAAGCCGCAGAAAATGATAACAAAGATGGCGGTCCACCTCGCGGGGGTGAGATGGTGGTTGCGTTGTCGCCTGAAATGATTGCGGGCAGCGGATGGGCGGCACATGCAGAAAGTTTTATAGCGAGGTTGGCAGGTTTGGACGGTGTTCGCTTGCCAGGAGAAAGACGCCACAAAAACCGGCTCGACAAAGGTCCCCGCGCGATCAACAGCGCGTTGGTTGAGACGATCCATGATCTTATGTGAAACGCACTTTACGAGTGAAGCGATTCACTATGTGACATAGCCGTATGGCTATCTCGTTCCGGGAACACCACGCGTTCATCGGGTTTACGTTCAGGTGAGAGATTTCGGATTATTCGCAGCGACACCACGTGACCTATCAAGGCAAACAAGGCCGCATTTGCCAAAAGCCCATAGGGCAAGCCCAGAAAGCCGAAAAAATAGGTCCCAAGCGCAACGAAAAAAACCAATCCAATGGTGTTCTTCGCCCAATTGAACAAGGGAGCAAGCCTTGGATGACCAAGATTGTTGAAGGCGGCACTTGAAACAAAGAGTGCGCCGTTGAAAAAAGCGACGAGCGCAAATGGTCCGCAATATATGAAAATGATTTCTTTTGCTAAGCCCTTCGCTCCAAACGCATAAGCAATCGCATCCTGAAACAACATCAGCAAAGCGATAGCTATTCCAACATAAACTGCGAGAAACTTCAGCGCTGCATAATAAGCTTCATGGACGCGCTCAAAGCGTTCAGCGCCGTAGTTCTGTCCGATAATCGCGCCGATAGATCCGGACAGCGCGTTCACGACTGAGAAGACAACAGGAGCTAGCCTGCCGACGATAGCGATTCCTGCCACGGCTTCTGAACCATAATTTGTAATGAAACGGGTAACGATCGCAGTGCCGACAGGGGTTGCCACGTTTGCGATCAATGCGGGCATCGCATACTCCATAATGTCTTTTGCGTTTTGTCCCAACCGTTCCCA
This sequence comes from Pseudomonadota bacterium, assembly GCA_039180185.1. Classification (GTDB taxonomy): domain Bacteria; phylum Pseudomonadota; class Alphaproteobacteria; order Rhodobacterales; family Rhodobacteraceae; genus Roseovarius. Next base: position 1,366 of record JBCDDS010000193.1, read on the forward strand.
ATTCGGAGGCGCCACTAATTTGAAACGAACAATGATCGCGTGGATTGCCAGGGCAAATGTACCAATACGGGCCATAACAGTCGCGAGCGCTGCGCCATAAAGATCGAGACCCAGTCCAAAGATTAGCAAAGGGTCCATTATTAAATTGATAAGCGCGCCGAGCAATGACGGATACATGGCCCAGCTTGCGGCACCATTCGCGCGAATGGCGGCGACGCAAACCATTGACATTGCCGAAAGTCCTGTGGCCGGAACAACAATCTGAAGATACCCCACAGCCATATCCGCGACCGCACCCGTGGCGCCAATAAGGCCGACGAAGAATGGTAAAAAAGGCATGGTCACAATTGGCAGAACTACCCCGATCGCCAAAGCTATTACCAAGGATGCCGTCGTGTAATCTCGTGCGCTTGATAATCGACCTGCACCCAGTTCTCGCGCGACGAGCGCACCTGCGCCCACCGAAAGACCAATATTCAACGCGCTTATGAAAAACAGCACTGTGGTGGCATAGCCAGCGGCCGCGGCGACTTGCTCGTGTCCTAAAAGCGATATGAAGAAGATATCGAAAAGGTCGACCAGATAGATCGCCATAATGCCGATACTCGCGGTGAACGACATGACGGTTACGTGCCGCATGACGCTGCCTTCGGTAAGTTTGACGCTGGCGTCCGACATTCAAAAGCCTAAGAGTTAATGACATTAGCAAACAGGTTCGGCAATAAAATCGCAACAAGGAAACGGTTCGTGAAAGGCGGCATCTACTGAAATACGATAATTCATGCAGCTTCCGTTATTATTTTATGATAGATGCGCTGTTTTTGTGTCTTAGGATCCAAGGTTGTAACTCGCGCTGTTGACAACGAATCCCTATCCTCCTATACGCCGCTCATCTCGTCGCAGGGTGCCCTGTGGACGACATCAGAATTGAAGTGGACATGATCCGGATCCCTATGATCCCGATCCTCTGGATAAACCGCCGCGTCGTTCGCCTCGGAATGGGAACGGTTGCGGCATTTGCGCATTGGGCCATCGCCAAGCGCGCAACACGTTAGCCGCATGGGAATGTCTCGTGCACGACAATGAGTTGAGAAGCGGGGAAAGAGACCCAATGCCAACGATCCAACAGCTGATCCGCAAACCGCGCCAGCCGAAAGTCAGAACCACCAAATCCCTGCACCTGCAGGGCTGTCCGCAGAAACGCGGTGTTTGCACACGCGTCTATACCACGACACCGAAGAAACCGAATTCGGCGATGCGAAAAGTGGCCAAGGTCCGTCTGACCAATGGTTTTGAGGTTATCAGCTATATCCCCGGTGAGAGCCACAACCTGCAAGAACACTCGGTCGTTCTTATCCGTGGTGGCCGTGTGAAGGACCTTCCCGGTGTTCGCTACCACATTCTGCGTGGTGTTCTGGATACCCAGGGCGTCAAAGACCGTAAGCAGCGTCGTTCGAAATACGGCGCCAAGCGTCCTAAGTAAGAGGAATTAGAGATGTCTCGTCGTCACGCTGCTGAAAAACGCGAAGTTCTGCCCGACGCCAAATATGGCGATGTCGTGCTTACAAAATTCATGAACAACCTGATGATTGACGGTAAGAAGTCCGTCGCCGAGCGTATTGTCTACAGCGCGCTCGACCGGGTTGAAGACAAAGTCAAACGTGCGCCGGTGGAGCTGTTCCACGAAGCGCTGGACAACATCAAACCTGCCGTTGAGGTGCGTTCGCGCCGGGTTGGTGGCGCCACCTATCAGGTGCCGGTCGAGGTTCGCCCGGAACGTCGCGAAGCGTTGGCCATTCGTTGGCTGATCACGGCCAGCCGTGGTCGTAACGAGAATACCATGGAGGAGCGCCTTGCAGGTGAACTTCTCGACGCCGTCAATTCTCGCGGCGCGGCTGTTAAGAAACGCGAAGATACCCACAAGATGGCAGAGGCCAACAAGGCCTTCTCGCATTACCGCTGGTAACCACGTCGATCACTGTCGGCGCACTTAGAGGCTTAAATCATGGCACGCGAATTCCCGCTCGAGCTTTACCGCAACTTCGGCATCATGGCACATATCGACGCCGGTAAGACAACCTGTTCCGAACGGATCCTGTATTACACAGGCAAAGAGCATAACATCGGTGAGGTCCATGATGGCGCGGCCACCATGGACTGGATGGAGCAAGAACAGGAACGCGGCATCACTATTACATCTGCCGCGACCACAACGTTCTGGGAGCGCACCGAGGATGGCCAGACTGCTGACACGCCAAAGCACCGCCTGAACATCATTGATACTCCGGGCCACGTAGACTTCACCATCGAAGTTGAACGTTCGCTGGCGGTTCTCGATGGCGCGGTTTGCGTTTTGGACGGCAATGCTGGCGTTGAGCCTCAGACTGAAACGGTTTGGCGTCAAGCAGACCGTTACAAGGTTCCGCGGATGGTTTTCGTCAACAAGATGGACAAGATTGGCGCTGATTTCTTCAACTGCGTGAAGATGATCGAAGAGCGCACGGGTGCGCGCCCCGTGCCGGTCGGTATTCCAATTGGGTCCGAGAACAACCTTGAGGGCCTTGTCGACCTTGTGACAATGGAAGAATGGCTTTGGCAGGGTGAAGACCTTGGCGCCTCCTGGGTCAAAGCCCCTGTGCGCGACAGCATGAAAGAGCTGTGCGAAGAATGGCGCGGTAAAATGGTTGAAGCGGCCGTCGAAGAAGACGACGACGCTATGATGGAGTACCTGGAGGGCAATGAGCCCGATATCCCAACCCTGCGCAAACTGCTGCGCAAGGGCACGCTGGCGCTGAACTTCGTGCCGGTTCTGGGCGGCTCTGCATTCAAAAATAAAGGCGTACAGCCTTTGCTAAACGCTGTGATCGACTACCTGCCGAGCCCGCTTGACGTGGTCGACTACATGGGCTTCGCGCCGGGCGACGAAACGGAAGAGCGTAACATTGCTCGCCGTGCCGATGACGACATGCCATTCTCCGGTCTTGCATTCAAAATTATGAACGACCCGTTCGTGGGCTCGCTGACCTTTACACGCATCTACTCCGGCACGATGACCAAGGGTGACACGGTTCTGAACTCCACCAAAGGCAAGAAAGAGCGCATCGGTCGTATGATGATGATGCACTCGATCAAACGTGACGAGATTGATGAAGCTTTCGCTGGCGACATCATCGCGCTTGCCGGTCTGAAAGACACTACAACCGGTGACACGCTCTGCGATCAGAAAGAGCCTGTGGTTCTTGAAACCATGACTTTCCCTGATCCTGTGATCGAGATCGCGGTTGAGCCAAAAACCAAGAACGACCAGGAGAAGATGTCTCAGGGCCTGCAGCGTTTGGCGGCAGAAGATCCATCTTTCCGTGTGGAGACTGACCTTGAAAGCGGTCAGACCATTATGAAAGGCATGGGCGAACTACACCTCGATATTCTCGTTGACCGTCTTAAGCGTGAGTTCAAGGTTGAGGCCAACATTGGCGCACCGCAGGTGGCTTACCGTGAAACCATCGGTCACGAGGTTGAGCACACTTACACCCACAAGAAACAGTCTGGTGGGTCTGGTCAGTACGCTGAGGTGAAAATGATCATCTCGCCGACCGAGCCAGGCGAAGGCTACTCTTTCGAGAGCCGCATTGTGGGCGGTGCGATCCCGAAAGAATACATTCCGGGTGTTGAGAAAGGCATCGAAAGCGTCATGGATAGCGGCCCGCTGGCGGGCTTCCCCGTGATCGATTTCAAAGTGGCACTGATCGACGGTAAATTCCACGATGTGGATAGCTCCGTGATGGCGTTTGAGATCGCAGCACGTATGGGCATGCGCGAAGGCCTCAAAAAGGCTGGTGCGAAACTGCTGGAGCCGATCATGAAGGTCGAAGTTGTAACGCCGGAAGAATACACTGGTGGTATCATCGGCGATCTGACCTCCCGCCGTGGGCAGGTTTCTGGCCAAGAGCCGCGCGGCAACGCAATCGCGATCAACTCAAACGTGCCGCTCGCCAATATGTTTGGCTACATCAACACATTGCGCTCGATGTCCTCGGGCCGCGCTCAGTTCACCATGCAATTCTCGCA
>JBCDDS010000194.1:0-5433 GCA_039180185.1 Pseudomonadota bacterium
AATGGAGGAAACACTACAACACCAAACGACCACACAGTGCTCTAGGTTATCGCCCACCGGCCCCCGAAACCATCGTCCAGATGGACCCAAGGCCGGTCATGCAATAACAATTAAATTGGACCACTCCAGTGGGGATGACCACCAGGAGGCCGTTGGCATAGTAGACCGTCATTTCATCGGTTTAATGAAGTCGACCGCTATACTTGTAAATACAGGCCGTGGATCGACAGTTGACGAGTCGGCGCTGTTTCACGCCCTAGATCAGAAGCTAATTGCAGGAGCGGCGTTGGACGTTTTCATAAACGAGCCTCTTTTGGCAAATAGTCCTCTCCTTACTATAACGAACGTAACCGTGACGCCTCACATTGCTTCGATTACTTCAGATTTTGAACCGAAAAGAAAGCTGCGGATCGGAGAGGAGATAAAGATATTTCTCTCTGGAGGCCGTCCAATGAACTGTGTGAACTGGGAAGAGTTAGGCTAACCGTCACCCTCGAGTCCGAGTTGATTGGCTTTTCACGCTAAGCTTATCTTGATGGTCGACGCTAGCGGGGCCTACGCCTTCGAACGAGCTTATCATACTCGCTCCTATGATTGGTCGAAGTCTGCTTGGGGTATGGGTCGCGGTTTAAATTTCCGATGCAAGAGCCTATACTCAACCTCGAACCGAGTGATGTGGGGAAACTCATATGTCAGGTTGGACGGTATCGTCGTGTAGCCACTGCGGCGGTGACTTACCAATTCATGAAGATTGGGACGATCCGCCCGAGTATCACAAGGAATGTGCTTGGTATGAGGAAGACTGCGATATCTGCGGTCGATCAATGCGAGTTCATCGAGCTTGGGACAACCCGCCCACCGCTCACAAAGAGTGCCGAGCGGAAAGGGCCGCGAAATGGCATACAAAGTCATTCGCACCCTGTGGCCGTGAACTTAAGTACCACGAAGACTGGAATGAAATCCCGGACTATCTCAAGGAGTGCGTTTGGTACGAGGCGAGCTGCGATATTTGCGGGCGCACTATGCGCATCCACCGGGGTTGGGACAAACCGCGATCCGCGTGTCCATGCTTGGTTTAGCACATCGCTAGCACAGCTTGATTTCAGCGATACAATATCAACGACTTAACCCACTATGACGCGCATTGAAAATTTGAGGATTTCGTCTCAAAAGTGTGTCATGTAAACCCAAGCACAACTTATCGTCGGACACGCGGATAACGTCCACTGCTCCACCGTTGTGCTAAATTTGCCAGCGTGCGCAGCGCAGTAGCCGGTCTTTCCGGGGAAATATCTTCAAGAAACTTTTCTCACGAAATTTTCTCAAAGTTTTTCGCCAGCTCGCCGTTTGATGCCGGATGCACTTAAATCCGTGAAACGGGACTATGCTGCTTTGGAAGCACAGGCGTTTGCTTCGAGGACGGTCAAGAAACGTTTGTCGACGAGTGGGTCCAAGCGTTCGATTTCTGAAGCAACCATGCTGCGCCACCTTTGGATTTCTAGGTCAGAGCCTGAGGGGTGCATGGCGTCTACATTGGCCAACAGGCAACGCAGTGTATTGGCTTGTTCATGCCGTTTAGCAATCTCCAGAAGAGATGAAATGCGCGCAGCAGACTGTGTTTCAACTTCCTCTTGGCGCTGAGAATCGCATTCAACCTGGTTGGTCTGCTCATGTTTTAGCTGCGCAACTTGCCATGCATATCTGGCAGTTTGAGCATCCCGCTCTTTGATCTCTGCCAGAACAACAATTTCGGTTATGATCTCTTGTAGCTTTGTCTCCAAGGCGGCGTCTTGGGCGTCTTTCCAGATTTTGGCGGGCTCTTTGGTTCCAACCTGCTTGCTCATGTTCAACATAAGCAATGATGGGGTTGTTTCGCTTTTTTGTTCGTCCCCTGACTCGCCACAAACCTCTAAGTCCACGAACACGTTCTGGTGGTAAATTTGGATGATCGCCGACGTGGGATCATCTAATTTGGGGATGACTACACCGCCAAAATCAGCAAGTGCGTTGGACAGAGCGCGCCAAGTGCGCTTGATGCGTTTTGTGGGGTTTCCGTGGTTCGTCGGAACGGGTTGGTCGATCCGCACCGCCGAAAAGACCTGAACGCGCAGGTCATCAATCGACATCTCGAATTTAGGTCGGGATAAATCTAGATCACTCCTTGGCCTACCGATGCGGATGCAATCTGACATTCCTGGTGGGCGAGTTGGCAATGGGATTCTTGATTTTGGTTTTCCGGCACGGACCTTTGACCAGTATCCGCGCGGCGGAGCTGGCACACAGTGTTCTTTGCATGCAGCAGAGATCAAGGTGGTTGATACACCGATGATCGGTGCCAACTCTGTCATGGGCTGGCTCCAAACCAACTTATGAAATTCCGCTCTGGAATATGAACCTGATGTTTGCAGCTCGAGGTCTTGGAATTGGGTGGCTCGGCACCTTTCGACGGGTCTATGCAAACTTGATTTAATCAAGTTTCTCGCTGAACTGGTCTTCGTCGAGCTGTCTCAGCATGCGCCGAAGGTCTTCGAAGAGAGTATCACCGCTATCCATCTCGATGAACTTTGAACGAGGCATTTTGAGGCGGTCTCGTAGCGTTTCAACCAGCTGCTCATCAACTTTAGCGTTCGTCATCTATGTGATCCGTCCAAGGCTGTCTGCAAGCTATACATCTCTATACATCCGTCAATAAGTGATTATATTTCAGTTACTTGAGTTTCCGCCGCATCGCGGCAGACTGTGAGATTTCATTGATTGATAGGAATACTCTATTCGGATTTACGTCAGGATCGATTGGTGTGAACCCAAGGTCAGTGTAGAATTTCATACGCTCGTTATAAGCGTCGTCGTGGAGCACATCCAAAACCAAGGCTGCAGCGCCTATGATCTCTGAAATCTCGAGTGCCTTGGTCATTGCATCCGCTATGAGTGCGCTGCCTAGCCCTTGTCCTTGAACCAAAAGATCAGTTGCCAAAGCAGAAAGATAAACGGCGGGAATCGGATGCCGATCTCTACGAGTTGCAAGAGCAGGTGAACTGGAAGGTTCGACAGCATGGGCGGACAGAGCATAGAAACCGACAACCTTGCCGGTCTGGTCAACCGCGCACCAAACTCGAGTTCGGTTGGCTTTGATCTGATCTGAGATGCCTTCCCTAAACCACCTATCCATGGCTGGAACGCCACAAGAAAAAGCCTCGCGATCATGCGAGGCTTTGTCGAACTTCTGAACGCTGAACTTCGGTTTAGTCATCGCCTAGCAGTTCGCTTCGCTTTTCGAACAGAGCGGACAAAGCGGGATTGGCCTGCGCTGGACGATCAACAGCAGCAGCAAACGCGTCAAAGGCCTCTGATGAAACAACTGTTTTGTGCTGCGCAGCTTCAACCTCCTGAGCCGCACGATATGCTGCAGACGTTATGAATGTGCTGCTGTCCATGCCAACAGCACTCGATGCACGTTCGATTGCATCAATCACCGATGGCTTAAACCGCAGGTCTTTGCGCTGAGACTTGGGCTCGTTGAATGCAGATGTTGGGTCGCTTGCGGGGATCATAGGACACTCCTAACTCAATGCCCATATAACGTACGATGTACGTACATGTCAAGATGACGCTGATTTCTCGTATCACATGCCGAAGTATACTCAGTCCGCTGCTCTATGGTCCCAAAATACTGGTCCGCGTGTTCATGACCCAATTAGTACAACGCCAGCACAGTTCGATTTGCACTCAACAATTTCAATGACTTAACCCGCCGTGACGCGCATTGAAAATCCTCGTGTCGGTGGTTCGATTCCACCCCCGGGCACCATAATCATTGATTTTATTACGTTTTTTCGTCCCAGAGGGGGCGAATCCCTTGCCGTACTCCGCTACGCCTGCAGGATAGCTCGCGAGCGGCAGTGTAGGGACGTCTAGCTATGCGTTTCTTTTCTACCCTCCGGCCAGATCAGAACAAAAGAGAAACATTTAACTGGATTCGTGGTAGGTCATCACGATGAGAATCCTTGACCATACTTCCAGATTACGGGCGTAAACGTGAGATACGCACAAGATATAGGTCGCGCACCCAAGAGGAGTAGCGAACGCAGGGGATAGCACGAGCGATGAGTTTGCCGGTTATTGATTTGTTTGCAGGCGCTGGCGGACTGAGTATTGAAGCGACAGACGCAGGTTGTGAGGTTAAAGCGTCAGTTGAGCTCGATCAGAAAGCTTGTCAGACACTCAGAGCTAATTCACATTTTCACGGCAACGTAGCCGAGAACGATGTGTCTGCCATGACTGGTGATGATTTACGTTCTCTTGCTGGTCTTGCTTCGAGCGATCGGATTTGTTGCACAAATCGCCTGAGGGATTCATGTCATGAATCCAATATGATATTTGGCATGCATGAGCAGTTGGTCCCCTACGAAGTATAAGACCAGAAATTGGCCTTCGTACAATACAGCGTTGAAGCAGCGCGGTTCACTATCGATTTGGTTTGATCCTGAGATGCCCTGGCATGCGCCACCGACGGGCAAGCGTGGGCGTCAGCCTGAGTTCAGCGATGCAGCGATCCAGGTTTGCCTCACGATGAAGGGTGAAGGGCGCCTCGGAAACAGGCCAGTGGCCTGGTTCAGCCCTGAACGGGCCGAGCCCCGGGCTGTTCAGCATGCCGCTTCGTCAGACGGCTGGCTTTGTCGAAAGCCTCGTACGTCTGGCAGGGCTCGACTGGAAAGTGCCGGACTTTAGCACTCTGTGTCGTCGCCAAAAGACGTTGCATGTCGCCATCCCTTACCGCGGTGGAACTGGGCCATTGCACCTCTTGGTAGACGCGACCGGGATCAAAGCCGAAGGTGAAGGAGAGTGGAACGCTCGCAAGCATGGCGGAGGAAAGAAACGCCTTTGGCGCAAGCTCCATCTCGGTATGGATGAGGAAACACTGGAGATCCGTGCAGTCGGCGTCACCACTAGCAACGTCGGTGACGCCCCGATGCTGCCTGACCTGCTGGAACAAATCCCTCCCGACCAAGAGATTGCCACGGTCACCGCTGACGGGGCCTATGACACGCGCAGGTGTCACAATGTGATTGCCGCTCGTGGAGCCGCCGCCATCATCCCTCCGCGCAAAAATGCCCAAGCTTGGAAGCCAACGACCGCGGGTGCCATCGCGCGCAACGAAGCCGTCAGAGCCTGCAAGTATCTCGGTCGCGCGTTGTGGCGAAAGCTAACCGGATATCACCGCAGGAGCCGCGCAGAGACAAAGATGAACTGCGTCAAATTACTTGGCCAAGGCCCATGGCCCGCGACTTCGACCGGCAGGTTGCGGAACTCCAGGTCCGGATCGCGGTGCTCAATCTCTACACAGCTCTTGGCATACCCGTCACACAGCCTGTGGGATAAATCCGCCTGGGAAAAGGGGGAATCTGCTCATCAACCGATTTGTGCAACAAAGCC
>JBCDDS010000195.1:0-5327 GCA_039180185.1 Pseudomonadota bacterium
CGCTACCAACCCCCAGCCCCAGAAGCGATTGTCCCGGCTGATCTGGCCTCCAATATGTGGAGGTTCCAGCCAGATCAGCCTTCCACCGGGAGCAGCGCCATGCTTACATAACGAGTGGCTGCGCTGTCGGGGTCTCGTCATTTGCTCCTCCATATAGAGGTAGAATCCGTCCTGGTCAGGTAGACGGGTTATGCAGAGATCACGCTTCAGCGAAGAGCAGATCATCGCGATTCTGACGCAGCATGAAAGCGGTGTCTCGACCGCTGACGTTTGCAGAGAACAGCGGATCAGCTCAGCCATTTTCGCTGGGACGGATCCTCCCAATGAATGGTGGACGGTCGGGCCTTAGGACAACAGTGCTCGCGCTATACGAGACGTTCTGTGCCAGCGCGCCGATCACTGAAGTTTGCCAAAGCAGTTCTTGTGAGACCGTCAGCGGGCTCGATCGAAGCGGAGACTTTGCAGAGTCTGCGATAGGCGGGAAGTACCAAAACATGTGACTTGCTCCCCTAGTGCTATGCAATGGCACAGCGCCGCCGACTTTAAGCTGACGGCGGCGCCCCTTCAAATCATTGAGTGCTCACGAGAGACATGAACTCGGAGGTAGACTGCTCCCGTCGGGCTGCCTCCACCAAGCGCATGCCCTCGTTGATATCGTTCTCAGACATCATCTCGGACTCGGCTTCTAGGCGATCAGCCCCATCGCGCAGTAGGTCGCTTTGACGGATTGATACCACAGCCAAAACTTGGGCGCGTTCCGACTTGTCCTCGATCACCAGGCCGTTCGCGGTTTGCTCGAAGGTGGTCTCCTCATGAACTGTAGTCCTACTACCGCTGCCACCGAAACTGAAGGGCCCGATCTTGAAACCAGCACGACCACCAGCAACCCTCTTGTTGAAATAGTAAGTGCTGACCTCACTTGAGGTTTGCATTTCGATCCTCACACCGCGCACCAGAATCACGCTGGTTGGGATCAGGTTGAGTCGTCCTCCTCGTCCCCAAAAGCTCGGTGGCATTCTGTCGCGGAACTGTGACACCAGACCACCCTTGAACCAATTTCCTCGAAACACAGGAAACGATTGTATATTCTTGAAGCTTATCTTCACCGAGTTCGTATCAGCCTCAGAACGCTTCCGAATGGTTTCGTTTGAAGCACCACCACCTGCGCCAAACACACCGAACCAGCCAGCTGAAGCGGAAGCCGACCAGCGCTCCTCAAACCGAGTAGTATGGGTGCTCGCATCAGAGATGCTCATTTCAAGCGCGAACTCATCGCGCAAGAAGTCAGGGAGGTTATCTTCCAAACCAGCGCGATAAACACTCTGCCAGTTTTCTGAACCTAAGCGGATATCAAGCTCATCTTGTGGAAGTAGAATCTGTTGGCGAGGATCGGACAATGCGGCAAGCGCCCGTCCAATCTCCAAAAGCTCTCCACCCGCATCATTTACTTCCCGCATGTAAGCGGCTAGTGCGACCTGCACTCTACGCTGCAAGCTCCGTCGGATTGCCGAGAACCCAAAGTCGACTTCCCATTGCTTTCGCGAGAGCGGCGGATTGCCGTTGTTGTTCGCGAGGTAGCGTTCCCACTGCTTATTTACAAAGTACTCGTTCTTCTGAAGCTTGTCTTGGGCGTCCCAGCGCTCCTTGTTGATCTTCTTCAAGCGGTCAGGGTCTGCAACACCAGCTCCGTCAATCACGCTAGAATTGAGCCGATCGAGGAAAGCCTGATACTCGTCGGGGACCATTCTTCCGCTAGGAATGTAAAGAGGGTTCCACGTTGGCACTGCGTTTGCGATACGGTTCTCGTGGTAAGCGTTCAAAAACGGGTTGTCAGTGTCCCAAGACGCACGCTCGGCGACAGCAAGGGGCTGGACAATTGCACCGGTTTGGTTCCCGCCCATGAACTCGACGATGTTGTTGTGCATTGCTGCCCACGGTCGGGCGTTTCCACGTTCGAAAATTGACATCAGTTTCTCCTTTTGTCGTGCGGCTGTTCTCTGCCGACGACTCGCACTATCGATCCAAAGCGTCCTAGCAGCGTTCGTTGATCGTGAAAGCTCCGTGAAAACTCCAAAGAAGATCAGGAGATCTTGGGTGCTATACGTTGCGTTGAAGGCGGCACGCCGATTGCTGATCGTGACGTCTGGTGATTGTTCAAGCAGGATTGGGTGAGAGAAATCGAACCCCAACAGGGATGCGCGGATACTGGAACTGAATGTCTTTAGACGTTTTCGCCTGCTCTATGAGGCTTGCAACGATATTTCGGCAAGATCAATGAAGGCTCGGACCAAGAGTGTTTAAATTTTGAGGATTTTAGTAGGTCAAGACAATGGCTGCAAGCGCGCCTTTGGGGCGATCGTTCGCCTAATCTTCCGAGCATGTGACTGATGAAACTCGGCACTCTGTGACAGCAAAGGCGTTGGAGCGTACGAAGCGTGACTTACACCGATACCCGCACATTCGACATGCTTTACTCATGCGTGTAACTATCGCGAAATGACTTTGAAGGTTGGATTTCATGATTTGGAGGGGCCAAAAGTGTTGTTGCCTTCGATGTGTCTCTTCGGCGCCTTTGAGATCCGGGACGCTTCTGGAAACGAGATCAGAATCTCAAGCCAGCGCTCGAAAGTCGTACTGGCTTACACCGCATTGTCCCCTCGACACCAATGCGCCCGTCAAACACTAGCTACACTTCTCTGGCCCGAGAGGACGCCAAAGCTCGTGAGAAACAGCTTGCGCAAGGAGCTTTCTTCCCTGCGTAAAGCAATGAGCCAATTCGATCCTGTGTTCTTTGAGATCGATCGCGATGCGGTCAGGATTAAGAGAGATTCAGTCTGGATCGACGTATTCGACGGAGATAATGAAGACTGGCCGCGTTTCCTAGAAGGCGTCGACCTACCTGATGCAGACGCACTAGAAGATTGGCTGCGCGAATGCCGTGACCACCAGCCTTGTCGTTCCAAGGCACCAGGCCCTCAACGCGAACCCAACTCATTAGTTAAGTCGTCATCAGAAGCAGACGCTAGCATGGCGGAGACCCACCAAAATAATTCCGCTCAAACAAGACCACCGGCATTGCATAGCCGCGGCGTACCGATCACGGTATTACCATTCGAAGAAGGCACGGTTTCTGTAGAGCTTTCACGATCTTTGGGAGGCGGCATTTCAGAAGCAATTCGGACGTCTTTGTCCCGATTCAGATCACTAATCGTGGTCTCACCCGGCACTAAGGGGTTGTCAGAGGCGATCGAAGGTTTGAGGCCGGCAGATATCGGTCATTTGTTCAATGTGAATTACCTCGTACAGGGTCGGGTCCGTACTCTTGCAGACCGGTTCCGAGTGTCGATCGAACTCGTGGACTGTTCAAACGAGCGCGTGGTGTGGGCAGATCTCTTCGACGGCAACATTGAACACCTATTCGAGTTCGAAGAAGAGATGTCGGCTCAAATTGCCGGACGCGTCGACCCCTATGTTGTTTGGTCGGAGTATCAAAAAGTCGCAAGACAGCGACCTGAAAGCCTTGCAGCTTATGAGTGTGTACTTCGTTCTATGCCTGAAATCTATCGGTCTGATCGAACGTCATTCGACGATGTAGGACGGCTGCTTCTACGAGCAATTGACATCGATCCAAAGTACTCAGATGCTTATTCTTGGCGTGCCTTTTGGTGCATGCACTCAATTGGACAGGGGTGGCAGCAGGATGTGGCCCTAGGTGTTGCCGAGGCGGCTGACCGTGCCCAAGAAGCAATTAGACTGGATCCCAACAATGCCCTCGCTTTAGCCGTCGCGGGTCATGTCGAAGCATTCCTTCATCAACGGCTGCAAAACGCGAAGAGACTGCTTGCCCGATCAATCTCAATCAACCCAAACTCTGGTTTGGCGCGGGCGTTCAATGCTGTGCTGTTCTGCTACTTGGGTCGACCCACGGACGCGCTGGCCCAAATGGAGATCTACGAGCGGCTTTGCCCTTTCGATCCTGCGTCGTGTTATTTCCGGACGATTTACGTCATTGCCCACACACTGCTCAACGAGTTTGAAGCTGCTGTGCAAATTGGCCGCGAGGTCTTTCGCGAGAACCCGAATTTCGTCAACGGCTACAAGCCGCTCCTGGTTAGCCTCTGGCATTTGGGCGAGAGAGACGAAGCGACATATTTCGCTAGCCGGATTCTTGCAGAGGAACCGGATTTCACAATTGCTAAGTTCAGACGTACTTATCCCCTTCAGGACCAAAGACACGTCCTGCTTTACGAGGAGGCATTCAGAGGGACAGGCATTCCTTGATCATCAAAGACCGCTGAACTAGCTTCGACAAATTGGTATCACGGTCAACTAAACCGAAAGGAGTTCGACAATGGACGCCGTCTTTCCGAGAAGTTATTGGAATAAACGGTTTCGGTCGTTTGTAAACCTCTCGAATGTTGATCCAGCTTGGAAGAGCTTGATCAAGCTTCAGAAACCACCGCAGGACCAAATCGAAGTTGACCGAGAGCTCGATGATTTAATGCAGAAGAAATTGACTGGTCGCGAAGAGCGTTTGTCAGAGATCTTGTACGAAGCCGATGCTCTCACCAAGGACTTCAGCCGCGCACTTGTAATGAATGACGTCTCCCACCCAGCTACTGCGGAAGTCATCGATGCTATTGTGATCGCGGGCCGGTTAGCCCACTTCCACTACAAAGAGCAATTCCAGCGTCCGCGACCATCCCAATTACGGCCTGATATTGCTCCGGTGATCGATGTTCCTGAGCATCCAGCATATCCTAGTGGTCATGCAAACCAGCACTTTATGATCGCGATGGCTCTGACTGAGTTTGCGCCGCAATACCAGCAACGGTTGTTCGACATCGCAACGCGAGTTTCAGAGAATCGCGAGTACGCGGGCGTTCACTTCAAAAGTGATACCGAGGCAGGAAAAGACTTGGCAAGGCAGTTCTTTCCTTTCGTGCGGAAGGCTTACGCAGAGGAGTTCGACCGAGCACGAAAGGAATGGCCAAGTCCCTCACCATCACCATAGCCATAATCATAGTTGTAATTAAACGGAGTTGTCTTTGCAATTCGTGCTCCGGACGCGTGTAGTTTACCAAAAAACAGGCCGCCTCTGTAATCGTACCCTCTGGTCGGTTGACGCACTGCATCATGAGATGTTTCGACTTGTCTCATCAAAGGGCCATTTTTTGGCGAAGTCGCAGTGACCCGTCCCCTTTGAACGCAGCCGCTCTGAGTGAAAGAATGGCTTGTACAAAGGAGAAGAGAGATGGGCGCGAAGCGCTACAAACCCGAAGAGATTATCTCGAAGCTGCGTGAAGCTGAAGTGCTGCTGGGCGAAG
>JBCDDS010000196.1:0-5301 GCA_039180185.1 Pseudomonadota bacterium
CGCATCTTTGGCGTCCTCTGCATGCGAGACCGCAGCTTGTTTTGCAGTCTCGGCGTGACCCATGGCCTCTTCAGATACGGCTTGGGCCATCTCCTTTGTCTTTCGTGTCTTTCGTTTTACGCTCTGCCCGGTCTCACGGTGAGCGGATACTGTGCCATCCTTCGACGGCGTCTTTGATGAGGAACTGCGCGTCGCCATTCGAGCCTCCTGCGGGTTAGGTGATGATATTGAGGATCGCGAGTACGACCACGATCAAGCCGATGAGGTAGAAAACACTGTGCATGCGAACCGCCTTCTATACATGTTTGGACACCAGCGTAGCGGCGGCGATCATCGACGTATCAAGATAGATTGATGTGCAACTCTAGCGGCGGACGCGAGGTCCGTGTCCACGCGGACTGTTTGTTGAGATGACGCACGTCACGCCGGACTGAACGGTACCCTGCGGGATGACACATCTGACCAGAAATCTCTTGATCGTGCCCAACGCGGGCTTAACTCCTGCCGTCGATCCTGGTGCAGCATCTTAATGGTGGGCTTGGATCTCAAAGATGAGGAACCGGCCCATTGCTCCCATTGACTCACCCTTTGCAATGCTGCGGTGCGGCCCGTCGAACCAGTCGTTCGCCGCGGGCGCAAAAACTGTACTGCGTACGGTGAATATTGCGGCAATCTACATGGATCTACTCTGCACCAACGCCGTCCGTGACGCCGTCAAGCGAACTCGATTCACGAAACGCCTCAAGGAACTTGTCCCTGTCGTTCAGCCGAATGAGCACTGGATCGTCACATGACGATGCCTTGCCAAAGAAAACAGCATGACGCTCTTTGATTGTTGGAAGAATTCGCGCGTATTCAGAGCCAATATAGTTTCCTAAAAACTCCTTGCCAGTATCGTCAAAGGTTCGCATGGCAAATATAGAATTGCATTGATTAAGGATCGTCTTGGTGACGTTGGCTGTCCGCTGAGTTATGAGGAGGCACCCCAGCCCGAATTTTCGTCCTTGTAGTATAGCCCTTGCACTTGCGGCAGTCGCGTTTTGATCGCCTTTGCTTGCCACAGAGTTCCACTCCGGTACGAGGCTATGCGCCTCTTCATACACTAAGCAGGCTCGCGCCGTATCGACCATTCCGAGTTCTTGACACGCTCTAAGGGCCGCGTTCGAAAAGATCGCCGTAATCTCGCAAGCTGTGAGGTCGACAAATGCTCCCGCCTCACCTTCTTTGTAAACATCAATGGTTTGCCTGCTGACGCGATATGCGGACGGGTTGACGACCAACAACGATTGCTTCGTGCTCTCATCCAAAAAGCTGCCAATCTGTTTGATCACTTCTGCGTTGAACGATCCGATTGATCCACCGTCGGCTTTTCCGCGTGCCGTTTCTCTGCCTTTAGCAGCTTCGGAAAGTGCATCATCAAATTGCTTTTGGTACGCTTCATCCACAAAGCCTGAAAGCTCTGTCGCATATTGATCCGTGAGATCCAGGCAAATGACCTTGATGTCTTGGTGAATCATTCGCTCTACCAGTTCGATCGATAAGTAGCTTTTGCCTACGCCGAGTATCCCGAGGATCGCCGTGTTGTGTGTTACGGCATCCGAAACATCGATTGAGACTTGGTAATCCGTTCCGGGAAAGTGTCCGATGGCTTCGGCATTGTGAACGAACTCTTCCGTTGTCTTGACGAAGACCGGCGCGTTGATGCGTGGGAGCCACGATGTTGGTGCAAACTTTCCCGCATCGGCATCCCACTTGCCGATCTTCCGCGCTTTTGCGCGCACATAGCCATATTTATTTTTTTGCTGAACGGACTCTTCCCGTGTCACACCATTTATCAGTTGGTAGATGATCCTCTCGCCGCGAAACTCGACGTCGACGAGCCTACCTTCAGCGAGTTCCTGGTCGTTTATGACCTCGATTTCAATAAATTCGAGGTCAGATTCACTATCCACAATTCCGCACAGCGCATTGATGCGTTGGAGAACCTTAACTTCCCGTTCTTGCTCTTCATCAACATGGAGCAAGCTCGCAGCGGCACTTCCGATTGCAGTCTCGTTGGCACGGGATTTCAATGCGGCAGGTACGGGAAGAGAGAGCGCCCTAAGCAATATTCCGTCGTCTCGGCCGACATAGTTCAGCGCCACCCCTAGCGTCGTCGGTCCCTGATCGTCCGATAGCGCCATGAGCGTTCCCGGTTTATGCCTCACTTCATCTGTTTGACGGATTAACACGAGACCAGGAGCTTGGTGCGCCGCGACGATACCAAGGACTTCAGGTTCAACGCGTTTCCGTCGCGCTCGTACCCAACCGACGAATTGGAAGAGAGACTCAATTGGGTCGAGAGCAACAATAAGCGTCCATGATGCAAGAATGGCGAACATTTCGATGGCAGATGAACGGTGAAACACCCATGCAAGAACGAGAATGACAATCGTAAAAATTACTCGGGGACCACCGAATGCACGAGCGCCACGTTCAAGAGCAAGAAGCCATGGTCTTGCCTCCAGGCCGTGCGGTTTGCGCACCAGTAGTACTAATACCGCGGCGAGGAAACAGGTAACGCAAACCGAAAAGGAAATCCAAATTAGGGTCACGTCGCTCGCACTGCCAGGTTGCGCGGCCAAGGCGCCGATTAAAGTTCCTCCGGCAAAAAACGAATTCGTAGCAACGTCGGCTGGCGGGACGAAGTGAGGGTTGAGCAGTCGACTTCCTAGTAGGAGAGCCGCTGCGCCGTTGGCTAGCCAGAGCAGCTTCTCGGTGATTGGGAAGCCGTGACCGACGACGAAGTACTGAACCGCCGCAAGAGCAATCAGGTACAGGATTGTTGCTGTAGTTCGTCCTCTACTTTCGATCAATGGCGAGTTTCCTCCAAATGCTCAGAGACGCAATACGTGAGACGTTCTACTCGTCACTCAAAGCTGATTGCAATTCTACCAAATCCGGCGACATTGGACGTGATCTAAACAAACTACAAGTTTGCCCTCTTGGCAGCGGTCACTGCTTGACAGACGCGGACCATGAAATTGTGATCTAGAGAGTCTTCTAGTCGCTTACTTCAACCGTCTCCGCAGTGGTCGCTGCCAGCGCTTCTGAAATAGCGATTGCCACCGTTCTATCAGAGTTCACCAGTGCTTCTATCATTCGATCATTTGCAGCTCGCTGTTCCACTCGCAACGTTGAAATCTCGGCGTTTAGGTCAACCACTGTCTGCCGCAAAGCTTCTCCGTCTTGATCTCGGATAAGTGTCGGCACAAAGATCTGACCTGCACCAATTACAACTGCGATTGCCAAGGCAAGCCAGCCAACCTTAATCGCTTTGCTGCCCGACTGGTTGGCGTCATCTGCGGCTTTCTCGAATTTCTGTAAAAACTCCGCCGCATAAGCCTGCAAATCCGTGGCAACTTGCGCAGAGTCCCTTGCGATGACAGATATTTGTGAGAACTGTTTTTCGATACGATCAAGTTTTCGGTTCGTTTCAACGATTGGGTTTTCGATGATCGGCATGTCAGCAATAGATGGAATTGTTGGCTCCAATGTCGATGCTGAAAGATCATCCAACAAACTCTGTTGTTTTTCGATGCCTCGAATTGCGTTGGCTAAACGAGATCCCTCCGCCGCCCGCGCTGAAATGTCACCCAATCGGTCATGTATGCCTGTCGCCTTTAGTCGTTCCGCCATTTCCTGCGCAGGGGCAGCAATCTGCGCCATCTTCGCAGCCTGTTCACGTAAGGGATCAAGCTGAGCGGATATACCTCGTGCGGCCTTCATAGCAGCGTTGACAGCGCTGTTATCTAACGCCTCCTGCATACCCTTTAGATGTGGGTTCGCATCCTCGAATCGCTCCGCGATCTTGGCTGCTTCCGCTGCATAGCGTTCGCTTTGTGCGTTCAGTTTGGAGATATCGACCTCATTGGCTTTTTCGCGGCTTTCGTCAGCCATCGTCAAATCCCACGCTCTTCTTTTTTGGTTTTCAGAAGCTCGAGAAAGCG
This sequence comes from Pseudomonadota bacterium, assembly GCA_039180185.1. GTDB lineage: Bacteria > Pseudomonadota > Alphaproteobacteria > Rhodobacterales > Rhodobacteraceae > Roseovarius. Next base: position 3,990 of record JBCDDS010000196.1, read on the forward strand.
CCCCTCCCAACCTTCAGTATGGGCAAATCTGTCAAAGCTCTCATCGGTGCCTTTCAGCAAGGCCAGTCGCGAACGTTGTGATACTTCTTGCCAGTCATCGTAAAGAACATACAGAGCATTCCCATACCGAACGTTCTCGAAAACAACCAAGTCGTTGGCAAACTGAGCCCCGACATACGAGTTCATTCCACCGGTTCCTTTGAGATACCTCGTTGGTTGAAGCTTCTCAAAAAGTGCAACGCGAGCCGCCACAGTATGGCCAACCTGGCCAGCCCCGCCGCCGTTACCAGTAAAGAATGCGATTACTTCGTCGCGTGTTCCGGGCGGAAAGAACTGCCAATCAAGCTGTACAGTGTTCAAGTAGTCGGCGCGGGTTGCATCGCTCGGAAATACGCCGACAGCCCCCACGTTTTCTTGAAGGATGTTAAGCGCCCAAAGAAGGTCCAACTCGAATGAATCGCTCGCACGATCAATCGGCGCATCTATGGCGACCCGATAAACGCTCACAGCGTCGTCACCGGTGCCTTCCTTTAGCTTTTCAGTTTCAATTTGGTACATGCGAGGTTCATGATGCTCACGCGGATACACCTCTTGGTCCAAGTAATGCGTGTGGGTCCCGTAGGTCGCAGCGTCCCCGAAATTTGGAGTCTCAAACGTTCGCGTCTTGGTAATCTTTGGTAGATCTCTTCGAGGGTATTCCCATCCGGTACGATTTCGTTCCGACCATTTTCCCATATCAAGAGGTGGAAGGGTGGTTGCAACCTCGCCTAGATTTTCAGGAAAATTTACATGTCCATATCGAGCACCGATCTCGGATGGCTTGATCAACTTGCTAACCGAAACAGAAATTATCTCTTCGTCTATGCCTTCGAGGGCTTTGAGTATTTTCTGTGGAATCTTATTAAAATTTCTTGGTGACCAATCAATTCTTCTATACGCCATACTCGCCTCTGTATCGTCTATATCTGCGACATTTTGCCTAGGTATGCACACGATATTGTGATTTCAAGAGATCAACGAAAGAAAGCACTCGCGATAGTTGCCGGTGTTTTTGAATTGTGTCTCTTAGGATTGCTGGGTTGTGTTTTGGGCAACGATGGGCGCGTAGATCGGAACGCCAAATTGGTCTTCACGAGGGAGATTAAGGCGCTGGCTAGGACTTCTGAGCGTCTGCTTTGGCGTTGCGCCCGACACAATTCGCGATTGCAGCGAATGACCGGTTCCCGCCCATTCTGTGGAAAAACAACGTGTTGCGAGCGCAGAAAGTAGCGTCTTGAATGGGGTGCGAGCGCCTTTTCTATAAGGCTTTGCC
>JBCDDS010000197.1:0-5222 GCA_039180185.1 Pseudomonadota bacterium
CATCGCCCTACGCTGGGGTTTCGCCGAACGGGCGCGTCTACTGATTGAACACGGCGTCGACATCAACACACCCGACAACAACAGCTATCCAACGTTTACTGAAGGGTTCACGCCTTACCAGTCGGCTTTGATGCGAGGGCTTCCAGAGATCGCCGACCTTATCAAAGCGAAGGGCGGTGATGCCAGGCCGTTGCCCGAACGCGCACAGTTTTATGCGGCCTGCATGTCCGGGGACGAGGAGACAGCGCAGAGACTGAAACCGGATCATATGGGTCACTCTCTTGAGACTGAGGCCGAGTTGCTGCGCGAAGCGGCAGGAAATGGTCAGCTCGAAGCAGTTCGGACGATGGTCGCACTCGGGTTTGAGCTGAGTCCGACAGGCGGTCAGACGCCGCTACACGCTGCGGCATGGCGAGGTCAAACCGAGGCGATCAAACTCCTTCTCGCGGCTGGTGCAGATGCGAAGCTCCGTGATCCCGAACATCATTCGCCGCCACTCGGTCATGCGTTTTACGCGCAACAACAAGCGGTCATCGAAATCCTGAAAGAAGCGGAGATGGATATCTTCACCGCAGCTTCAGTCGGCAACACTTCTCAGATCGAAGCGCGCTTGGCAGATGATCCAAAGTGGTTGAATGCGCGCTTTGAAGACGTGCTTCAACCTTGTTCCGCACCTTGCGACAGCACTTGGGTGACACCAATTTGGAGGGCAGCGATGAGTGATCAATGGAACGCAGTAAAGCATCTGCTGGAAAGGGGCGCAGACACATCCCAACGTGATCCAAACGGTCGGGCACTTATGGATCTTGCAAAGGCTAGTGGGCAAATCCAATTGATAGAATTGCTGACGGTCTAACTAGCACATTCAAAGCATGCAGGTCGGTTTCAGAGTTGCCGTACAGCCCTGCTCAGCAACGGTGGCTTTGGGCCGGGCCGCCACCAAAAACCACAGCATCCGTTAGTGAGTGAAAGGCGCCCAAACCGTCGAATGATACAACTGGCAATGTGTGCAGCGAGACGCCGAGACCCGATATTGAGACCTCAATGAGATTGCTAACGTCATTCGTTGCAACGTGAATTCCTCAAATCTATCGAAAATCCTATGCACGTTCTTACAATCCTTGATCACCCCGATCCGAATTCATTCAGTGCAGCAGTCGCGCGCGAGTTTTGCGCAGGTGCGGCAGAAGCAGGCCACACTACGGAGTTAGCCGACCTGCACGCAGAGCAATTTGATCCGCGTTGGTCAATGTCTGACATTGAAGCAGACACCTTGGGTCAGGTTTCGGCTGATATCCGAGCAGAGCAAGAACGGATCGGGCGTTCCGATGCAATTGCGTTTGTGTTCCCGCTATTTTGGTGGGGGATGCCTGCAATGACGAAGGGTTGGATAGACCGAGTTTGGTCTTGGGGTTGGGCCTATGATCAATTGGATGACCCAGAAAAATCCCTTCAGAGACCACGGACGGGCCTCTTACTTGTACCCGCCGGTGCAAGTTCAATTGAAATGGAAAAGCATGGATACAGGGCAGCCATTGAAACAGCGTGGATGGACGGCACGTTTGGATACTTTGGTTTTACAAATCGAGAACTGGTGTTGCTCAATGGATCGAAAGGATCGGACGTAAGACGCGATGCCTTGCTCAGGCGTGCTTATCAGGTTGGTATGTCTCTGAAGACACCTGCCTAAGTGTTGTGCGGCGCTTGAGTTTTTGGGCGCGAAATCGGCAATGCGGACCTTGTTGGTACTTCACTCAATGGCAGGAACGTCCGGAGGCTGTGTGAAAACTCCCCTGATGATCTGAATGATGGTATGCTTTTGGCGAGATCGGCGGAGGCATTCTATGGGGCAATTTATCGAGGGCGTAGATCGTCATCAGACGGTGCTGTTGCCTGAATGTTTGGACGATTATGTTGGCGAAGACAGCGTCGTTCGAGCGGTTGATGCCTTTGTAGAGATGCTTGATCTCACCACGCTCGGTTTCAGCACAGCACCGGCTGCGACGGGCCGACCTGGCTATCATCCGGGGTTGATGCTGCGGATTTATCTATACGGATATTTAAACCAGATCCAGTCGTCACGACGGCTGGAACGGGAATCCGGGCGGAACCTTGAGCTCATTTGGATGACCGGTCGGTTGAAGCCTGACTTCAAGACGATTGCCGACTTTCGGAAAGACAATGGACCTGCGATCCGTAAGGTATGCCAGCAGTTCGTCGCGCTATGCCGCGATATCAATCTGTTGGACGGGAACCTGGTGGCCATTGATGGCAGCCGGTTCAAAGCCGTGAACGCCAAGGCCAAGAACTACACGCGTGGCAAGTTGCGCCAGAAGCTCGGTGAGATCGACAAAGCCATTGAGCGTTATCTGGGTGAACTGGATCGTGCCGATGAGGTGTTTGAGCAGACTGGCACAGTGTTGCCCGAGGCGCGCATGGAACGCACACTGCGCAAGTTGGAGCACCTCCAAAAGGAAGCCCGGCGCTATAGATCAATTGAGAAACGCATGGACGAAACGGGCGAGACACAAGTCTCGCTGAGCGACCCTGATGCACGATCCATGGCCACGACGCCCCGCATGCCAAGGGTGGTTGGATACAACGTGCAGACCGCGGTTGAGACCGAGAACCACCTTATCGTCGCACACGAGGTGACCATGCAGGGCTATGACCGGGACGCCTTGTCGATGATGGCAGTGGCAGCACGCAATGTCATGGCCCCGGATCGGATCGAGGCCATCACCGACAAGGGATACTATAAGAGCGAGGAAATCCTGGCTTGCGAAGAAGCCGGTGTCTCAGTCGTTGTTCCCAAGCCTCGGACATCGAATGCCGGTGCGCGGGGGCAGTTTGACAAAGCTGACTTTGCCTATGATGCAGAGACCGATACTTACATCTGCCCGGCTGGCCAAGAGCTGATCTACCGGTTCACGGGCCAGCAAGATCACAAAGCTATCCGGACGTACTGGTCCAGCCATTGCGAGGGCTGCGTCATCAAAAACAAATGCACAAACAGCAAAGAACGGCGCATCCGCAGATGGGAACATGAAGATGTTATGGAACGTGTGCAGCGGCGGTTGGACAAAGACCCCACGCAACTGGCTGTGCGGAGTATGACAGTCGAACACCCTTACGGCACGATCAAGTCATGGATGGGAGCCACTCACTTCAAGATGCGCAGATTGAAGAACGTCGCCACCGAAATGGCTTTGCACGTTCTCGCCTATAACATGACCCGTGTGATGAAGATTATCGGCATCCCAGCCTTAATCGCCGCGATGAGGGCCTAAACTCTGGCAGACCGGCCAAACAGATCGTCTCAGCAACACCATTCACCCCAAATCTGACGGTCATTCGGCAAAATAAGCGTCCAAACCCAAAAAATCGAAGAAGCTGCAAAAGACCGATTAGTTTCCACACAGCCTCTCCGCACACCGGACTTAAACCCCTGCCATAACCTATGCGCTAAAAAACGGTGGGTTCTGTCCGTGTTCCCGCGCTTCGCAGGATCAGCGACTTCGCGCGGCCAGAAACCTCCCGAAGAGTTGGTACGGCTCTGGACGGCTTCTAACCAGCTCCAGCCGTGCGCAACCGCTGGTTTGTGCAACAAGGGCCCCAAACTCACTTTCTGAACGCGCAGACGTCTGCAGCCAGCGGAAGATGTCTGATGAAGCATATTACATCAGCGTCCGCCTCTAAGGCCCAATCGGAGAGCGAAGGGCCCACTTTCGCAGCGCGACAATTGCCCAAACGCCTTCTGCGACCATGAACGGAATCGACCCTATCAGGAGCGCGTAGATCGCTGCGCACAAGCAGGCTCCGGCGAATGTGAGGGTGTAGACGGGCGCTCTGCCTTCCAGGGCGTAAAACAGAACCATGAAGCAGACTGCGAGAAAGCCAAAAGCTTCAATCATCGCCATCCGCCAATTCACAATCAAGAACGCCCTCGCACATGCAGGTCTCTAGTTGAGCCAGAGAACTGTCCACCTGTCTGAGCGCGTCGATCTGGGACTGCACCATTCTGCGATGATCCGTGATCACAGCCGCCATCGCGCCTTTCTTCCTTGGTCGTTGCAGAATGTCGGCGATGGCTTGCACGGGTATCTTGAGCGCTCGTGCATTCCGAACAAATCGAAGGGCGCGGACATCGTCTTCAGAATAGTCACGGTTTCGACCGTTTCTGTTGGGCCTGCGAACGACCGAACACCTCTCGTAGTAGCGGATCGCGGAAATGGACAATCCTGTCTCTCTAGCGACGTCTGAAATGCGCATCATGTTTCCCACAGTCGGACTTCGTGCTTTCCTCCTAGATTGCAGGAGTTCTGGGCCTTTCGCAAAAGTGCAGGCATCTTTCGCAGGGCGGGAGTGCTAACAGCGATCTTCTTTCGAACATTGCCCGGAACATCCGCAAGATGCGGACGGCTGAGGCGAAAAGAGGTCGCGGACAAAGCTCTCGCTTCCCTTCGGCCCCGAAATGACCAGCGTGAACGTTTTGTCAGCTTGCCGCAAGTCGAACTCGAAGAATGGACAGCAGGTTTGCTCGAGCATGATCAGGTGCTCAAGCCGCTCGCGCGACACCGCAGGCCTGGCGAAGACCAGCTCTGACACGCCGTCCGCGTAGGAGGAAGCCAGAACGTGGGGACCCAAGCTTTCACGGACCTCCAGCTTTCGCTGGCGCAATTCGGGTTCAGTGAGGGTGCAGAAAATCTCGGGCGAAGTAGCTTTCATTGGGACCTCCTGTTTGACGGGTCGGTTCCTACGCTATGAACCGTGGTTCAAAGCAAGGATTGAATTCGCGTTCACCTACAAGGCATCATTTGCTCGTCCTCCGCGAAGTCTAGGTCCGAAGCCTCCACTGCGGCGAGAACGGGCATTTCCGCTTCGTCCCGAGCAAAATTCATTAACCCTTGCGCGGAACCTCTGGTTGACGCATCCGATGCGGCATACCCGCCGTGCTGCGCACGCGAAGTTTGGTGGGGCCCGCAAAGCAACGGCTTGTGTTTGTAGCTCCGAAATCCACGTCGCACTAGACATGCCGGGCTCGCAGTGTTGCCAGACGGCTTCGAATAAAGTGATATGCGCAGAATTGGAATGCCCCTTCTGAATTGGTCCACCGTTATGTTTAGGGAACGGAGGACAGAGAATGGCGAACAAGCGGCACAAGCCCGAGGAGATAGTTCAGAAGCTGCGGCAAGTTGATGTGCTTGTCGGTCAAGGGATGC
>JBCDDS010000198.1:0-5171 GCA_039180185.1 Pseudomonadota bacterium
GCCGCTTCGTCTCGGCGCTCTGGAAACGACAGCAGGCAGTCGCTTACCACCGATCCTTAAAGCGCTGAACCAGAAATGCCCCCGTGCTTTGGTAACTTTAAACACCGGGCCGTCCGGTATGTTGATGCAAAAGGTGTGGAATCGTCAACTTGACGCTGCCTTCGTCGTTGGCCCCGTCGATCTGGACCGATTTCGATCCGAGTTAGCTTTCGTTGAAACACTGGTCAAAACCGAAGCTTCCGAACCCTCAAACGAGGCAAAGACATTGTTGGCATTTCCGGAGGGCTGCAGTTATCGCGCCGCCGCGCGCCAGTGGCTGACAGCTATAGGACAAAGCGATACGCCGGTTCGTGATCTGGGATCCTTGGACGCCATTCTTGGTTGCGTCGGTGCTGGAATGGGTTTTGCGATAGTCCCAGAAAGCGCGATAAATACCTATAATGCACTCGACACCCTGCGCTGGGCACCGCTCACTGAGGGCTTTGATCGCTCAGAAACGCATCTGATCTGGCGACATGATACAACAGTCACCAGAACATTGGAGACGTTATTCGAGATCATTGCTGCTTCCGAATAGTTCGATGTCAAGCAATAGTGCGCTGGCGACGCGATAGCGTTTTTAAAGCAGAGCGATGCGAAATCGCGAAAACCCCAAGCTGGGACTGAAACCGATCACAACAATCTTCGGCTGATTAAATTCAGAGGAAAAACCGTGTGGGGATTAAATGCTGGTCATAATCGACCCTAGCATCAGACCTATAAACAAGGACGCATGCCATTGTTTTCTTGGTGCCCAAGGAGAGACTCGAACTCTCACGCCCGTGAAGGCGGGGGATTTTGAATCCCCTGCGTCTACCATTCCGCCACTTGGGCACGCGGAGAGCTTTATCCAAAGCGACAATCAACGTCCAGATACAAGATGCCGCGCATTGGTTTTCTTTACTCTCAGCGCTTGACCCTTCGCTAAGCGCATGGTCAGACAACCCTACGAAACGACCGAAGCAACGATATCATGTTACGTAGACTTTATGATTGGTGCATTGCGATTGCCGATCACCCGAAGGCACTTTGGGGATTGGCATTCGTGGCCTTTATCGAGAGTTCCGTCTTTCCTATCCCGCCCGATGTTTTGATGATCCCAATGATCATTGCACGCCCGTCCCGCGCATGGCTGATCGCATCTGTTGCACTGGTCGCTTCAGTTTTGGGCGGCGTGCTTGGATATGCGATTGGTGCCTTTGCTTATGAGCAAATCGGCGAACCGATTCTGCAAAGCCTTGGCAAGGCAGACTCGATGGAAGAGTTCAGCACACGGTTCAATGATTTCGGCTTCTGGGCCGTTTTGACAGCAGGTGTTACACCGTTTCCCTACAAGGTGATCACCATCATGTCCGGCTGGACAGGCATGCCCATCGGGACATTCATTGCGACTTCGATACTGGCGCGCGGCATACGTTTCTTCTTGGTTGCAGCACTTCTATGGAAGTTTGGCGCGCCAGTGCGCGCGTTTATCGAACGTTACCTTGGCTGGGTGGCGCTGGCCTTTATAGTGCTACTCTTTGGCGGATTTTACGTTGTGAAGTTCCTATGACGTCGCGCATGTACTTGATTTTGGCTTTTGGCGGTTCGATTGCCCTTTTGATGGCCGCGTTCGCGTTTCAGCACCTCGGCGGTTTGCCGCCGTGCAAAATGTGCATATGGCAGCGCTGGCCGCATGTCGCTGCGATCGCATTGGGCTCAATCGCCCTGGTTATCCCTGCCCGAGGATTAGCGTGGCTCGGTATGATTGCTGCTTTGGTAACCGCGGGCATCGGCGGCTACCATACAGGCGTTGAGCGTGGGTGGTGGGAAGGACCATCAACTTGCTCGGCGGGCGACACATCTGGCCTTACCGTAGACCAGCTCATGGATCAGATACTCAACGCACCGTTGGTAAGATGTGATGAGGTCGCCTGGCAGATGTTTGGTCTCTCTATGGCCTCATGGAACATGCTCGGCTCATTGGCTCTCGCCCTACTGTGGCTGATGGCAGCGCGAACGATGAAACTCGAATATAACTAACTTCCGCTTTTCTTGGTGCTTAGCAAAAGACTGGTCTCCGACGTGGCGATCCCTTCCAGCTTACGAATATCGGCCAACACAGCGTCGAATCTTTCCAGCGTATCCGTTCCAATTTCCGCGATCAGATCCCAACGCCCATTGGTCGTGTGAACGGCCCGTACGGAAGGTATGCCATTTAGCTGCCTGACAACGCGGTCTGTCCCCCTGCCCTCAATACCAAGCATCATAAGACCCGAAACCGGATCACGGCGCGCATCGTCTTTCAAAACGACGGTGAAGCCAACAATTTGGCCACTTCGTTTAAGTCGTTCAATTCGCGCCTTCACCGTTGTTCGTGTAACATTCAGCAACCCAGCGAGTTGCGATAACGAGGCACGGGCATCATGGCGCAGCAAAGAGAGAAGCTTTTGATCCAGATCATCCATATCGAAAGTTTTAAGTATCTCTTTGAATAAACTATGCACGTAATGATCAAAATGATAGCTATTTGGTAACACGTTTCGCAAGCATTCTCTCACCAAAACGAAAAACAGGACTCTCCATGACACAAAGCAAAGTCATTTTGATTGGCGCGCCCGTCGATAGCGGCAAAGATCGGCCCGGATGTTTGATGGGGCCGGACGCCTTTCGCGTTGCTGGTCTTTCAGCCGCATTGACCGCATTGGACCATGATGTGGAGGATTGGGGCAACCTGATAGCAGACGATGCAACAGCTCCAGACAGTTTGCCGTCCCATCTCTTCCAGCCCGCAGAAACGATTGGTTGGACCAGTGCTCTAGCGAGGGAAGCTGAACGAGCTATGGATTTAGGCCTGCCTGTTTTCCTTGGGGGCGATCACAGCGTGTCGCTCGGCTCAATCACGGGCGTGGCCAATCACGCTGCGCGCAATAGCCGTCCACAATTCGTGCTTTGGCTTGATGCTCATAGCGATTTCCATACGCCATTCACGACCACCAGCGGCAACCTCCACGGCACGCCTTTAGGGTATGTCACGGGTCGAGATGGGTTTCACGGCTTCCCGGAGGTACGCAATCCGGTGCCACTGGAGAACATTTGCCTCGTCGGCCTGCGTTCTGTCGATCCTGAAGAGCGCGGCGTTCTCCAGGATGCCAAGACGCGTTACTACGATATGCGCGCGATTGACGAGCAAGGCGTGGCACGTCCCATCTCAGATTTCCTCGATCACGTCGCCAAATCTGGTGGCGCGCTGCACGTCTCGCTGGATGTCGATTTCCTTGATCCAAGCTTTGCCCCCGCGGTTGGCACCACGGTGCCAGGTGGCGCAACCATACGCGAGGCGCATCTGGCAATGGAAATAATCTGTGACAGCGGGCTGATGACCTCTCTCGATCTGATGGAGCTCAACCCATTTCTCGATGAACGCGGACGCACTGCCAATGTCATGGTGGAACTCGCCGCCTCCGCCATGGGTCGTCGCGTCTTTGATCGTCCAACCCGAGCCTTCGGATAGCTACCAAGAACCGGAACCTAACAATGACAACGCTTCACCCGTCGCATAAGGCTCTCGTGCCCTTCGTTTCCGTCGCAAATATGATGCGGTTGGTGCATCAGATCGGGCTTGAGGACATGCTGATCGGGCTCGCAGACTATATTGAGGCCGATTTCAAACGGTGGGAAGCGTTTGACAAAACCCCACGCGTGGCGAGCCATTCTGATGTCGGGGTAATAGAACTGATGCCCACCTCGGACGGTGAGGCCTACGGGTTCAAATACGTCAATGGCCACCCCAAGAACATCCGCGAAGGGCTTCAGACGGTGACGGCCTTCGGGCTCATGTCTGATGTGGACACAGGTTACCCAGTGTTACTCACTGAGATGACATTGCTGACAGCGTTACGCACGGCAGCGACCTCGGCGCTGGTGGCACGATATCTGGCGCCCAAGGGCGCCCATACGATGGCGATGATTGGGAACGGAGCGCAGTCGGAATTTCAAAGCCTGGCAATGAAAGCACTCTGCAGGCTGAAAACCGTACGTCTTTGGGACATTGATCCGAACGCCACGGAAAAAGCCGCGATGAATCTGAAGGACACGGGACTCAATGTCGTGACCTGTGCGAGCGCAGAGGAGAGTATGGAAGGCGCACAAATCATCACCACCTGCACGGCAGACAAACAATACGCCACCATCCTGACCGACAACATGATCGGCGAAGGCGTGCATATCAACGCCATCGGGGGTGACTGTCCGGGCAAAACGGAGCTGGCCGAGGCGATCCTGCATCGCAGTGACATCTTCGTTGAATATCCCGAGCAAACCCGGATTGAGGGTGAAATTCAGCAACTGGCCGACGATCACCCCGTCACTGAGATGTGGCAGGTGATGACTGGAGCCGCCGAGGGGCGGCGCAATGCGCAGCAAATCACACTTTTCGATAGCGTAGGGTTCGCCATCGAAGATTTCAGCGCCCTACGGTTTATCCGAGACCGGATCGAAGGCACGGATTGCTTTGTCGAGATTGACCTGCTTGCTGATCCAGATGATCCGCGGGACCTTTATGGCATGTTGCAGCGGGCGGAGCCGGTATGATTTACTGCCAACGTCTGCTTTGAGCGCAATTCTTGACCTTTCACCGCGCCGCAACCAATGTCTGCATTGGAACAGACTTTATAGGTATTTTATCGCCAAGAATGATTATCAATAGAGCAGATAGTAATGCGGCCTATGATCGATTTGTTCAGAGAGTTCTCGATAGCAAATCAGTTTGGTTTATCGTCGACACTGAAAGAGATTTGCCCGCCACGTGCACTTCAAATGATGATATAGAGACCTTTGTCGTACCGGTCTGGTCTGATCGCGCCTATGCGGTAAGGGCGCAGCCCATGTTTGCGTTCGATACTAATGTCGAGGAAGTTTCGCTTACGAACTTTCTTGAGAGAACCATCCCCTTTTTGACGGATCAGAAGGGACTTGTTGGGCCCAACTGGAATGCTGATCTGGCCGGTCTGGAAGTTGATCCGTTGCACATCTCGGAGAGAATGCAGCAGGGTGGGACTACTCAAGGTGCGTAGACACTGGACAAGCGTCGCTAAACGGATGCGTGAAAACTGCTATTCCATCCATCAATGTGGATGCCGGCTTTGTCCGCA
>JBCDDS010000199.1:0-4956 GCA_039180185.1 Pseudomonadota bacterium
CAGACTGCGTTTCTGCTGGTCCATCTCCATGCCCATCGATGCGTAATAAATGAATGCATCTGCCCCGTATTCCTTATGGTATCCAAGCTTTTCGACCACCTGATCGGGACTTCCGAACATCAAATTGGTTTCCAGCATCTCAGGATTCACGCGAGCATTGCCGTCCAACTCTTCCAACGGCACTTGTTGAGGAAAGCCGTTAATCACGTCACCCTTCTTCATCATCAAATTACCAAATTGTCCCAGGACGTGACGGATTGACCCAATCGCGCTTTGTCGGTCCGCCTCGTTATCATAGACAGCCGTATGTCGCATAACCGCCCAGGTTTGGTTAAACGGCTTACCCGCTTTTTCCACCGCCTCATCAAGCCGTTTGCGATAGGTTTCCACCTCGGACATCGGCATTGTGAGGGGCCAACTCAGAATGTTGCAGTCATTTTCCACTGCATAGTCAAAGGTAATTGGCGCGCGCGCTGCGACCCAAACCGGCACGTTATCCTGCATTGGTTTTGGGCAGGATGTGGCGGTCGGAAATTGCCAGAACTCACCATCGTGGGCGTAATCGCCTTGCCAGAGTTTTTGCACTACAGGCAGCATTTCCTGCATGTAACGCCAGCTGTCACGCTGATCGAGACCGGGCTTCATTCGGTCGAACTCTCTCTGATAAGCCCCTGATCCTATTCCAAATTCAAGTCTTCCACTACTGGTCAAATCAAGGAAAGCTGCCTCTCCGGCAAGATTGATCGGATGCCAGTATGCTGCGTTTACCACGCCAACGCCAAGACGAATGCGACTGGTATGCTCACCCCACCAAGTCAGAATTTGAAATGGGTTGGGCGCTATGGTCATCTCAAGCGCATGGTGCTCAGCGGCCCAAACGACCTCAAAGCCGCCAGCCTCCGCCATTTTCACCATCTCAAGGGTATGATCGCGCACTGCCTGCATGTCTGTTTCAGGGTTCATGCGTTCAAGATTAATCGCGAGGTGAAATTTCATGGGGCTTCCCTCTTTTCTTCATTAGATTTCATGCGTCCAGCGTACCAATCGGCAAAGGCCGCTACATTGGCCTCAAGAAGCGGCTGGAACCGGCCCTGCGTTGCATCCGGACAGGCAAAACCGCGCTGTTGGTTCTCCAATGCCGGAATGTCTTCGGCCAATGCCGCGTCAAGACGTTCGTGGTAGGCCTCCACCGCCAACTCCGCGTCGGGCGTTGCCAACGTTTCCGGTGGAAAACAGGCAGTCTGCACGACATGGCAGCGCTCTGCGCCAAGCGGGTAAGCTTCGTAGACCCAAAGCGCGTCCGTGCCTGCGGCAAAGCTCATATTTGGGAAAACCCAGCTGTAGCGAACGCCACATGCCGCGCGCCCTGAGAGGCCAGGCATGGCCGGTAAGGCTTTATCCTGTTGATCCTGCAACAACCCGCCAGTGCCTTCCGTTGCGCCGAATTGACTAGCAAATGCGCCAGTTGCAGGCGCCGCAGGATCAGGCCAATCATAGACGTCATCAATTGAATCCGGATGCACGTAAGGTAGGTGATAATACTCGTTAAAAACCTCTAGAAACGCTTTCCAGTTGCAGTCCACTGTGAGTTCCCTGCGCCGCGTGGTCACCAATGACTCCAAAGGCCAAGGAGCATGCAAATTTGCAAAATCGCCAAGAACCTCATCAATATCAGGCCCATCCGGGTTTTGGCAGACGAAAATGAAGCCTAAACGCTCTTCTGCACGGTATGTATGCAATCCATATGCAGTAGGATCAAATCCCGCCACATCTTGCATATGCGGAGCCGAGGCAAGGTTGCCGTCAAGCGCATATACCCAAGAATGAAAGGGGCATCTGATGGTGGAGCATCGTCCCTCCCCATCCAACAATCTCGCACCTCGATGACGGCAAGCGTTGGCAAAGGCCCGAACAGTGTTTGTTCGGTCGCGCAGCAAAATGATTGACAGGCCAGCCACATCCAGAGTTTTGAAAGAACCTGGTTTTGGCACCAGGTCGTATCGCCCAACACCAATCCAAGTTTTGCGAAAAATCAGGTCCGTTTCAGCCGAGGTGATATCCCGTGAGGTATAGCATGCGGGCGGCAAGCTATGCGCCTGTTCGGCAGGACCGCAACAACGGCCTAGTTCGTTTAAAATGCGCTCAAGGTGAAGCATCGCGCACTCCCCAACACCTTATGCAAGTCCGTAAACTTCCTTCACCAAACTTGTCACAGTTTCAAAATTTTGAAAAACGAATAATTTTGCTTTATAAGTTCGGTTTTTTCGAATTTTATAAATGCATGAATCTATCGGCTTTGCAGACATTCCTGACTATTGTCGAAAGCGGCAGCCTTGTACGCGCGTCGGCGCAGCTACATGTTACGCAATCAACCGTTACAGCGCGACTAAAGTCACTTGAAGACGAGATTGGGCAGCAGCTTCTAAACCGGCAGAAGTCTGGCACCACGCTCACTCCAGCCGGAACGAAGCTCTTGCGATATGCACGCGTGATGACCGGCCTGTGGCGGCAGGCAAAGTACGAAACTGCATTGCCCGAGGGGTTTGCGTCAGTTTGCACCTTTGGTTGCGAAGCGGAACTTTGGCACGGACCCGGCCGCGCGTTTTTTGAAGGTGTCATCGAAACCCGCACTGATATGGCCGTCAGCGTTCATCAAGGCAGCAGTTATGAGCTCGAAACTTGGCTGGCTGACGGCCGCGTCGATGTGATACTCGCTTATGCGATTGCCGCACGAGGCAATCAGACAGCACATTCGCTTCCACCAGAAAAACTACGGCTTTATTCCGATCGACCGGACACGCCGATGGATAACGATCCTGCGTATGTCTTTGTCGATCACGGCGAGGCGTACCGTCAACAACATGACGAGGCATATCATCATGCTGGCGTTGCACGCGTTGGATTCGACAGCTCCTATTGGGCTTTGCAACACATGTTAGCACGAGGAGGCTCCGCATATCTGCCAGAAGCGCTCGCCTCTCCTTACGTCAGCGAAGGACGTCTTTTTCAAACTAAGGACGCTCCCGTGTTTACGCGAAAGGCCAATCTGATTGTAAACGATCAAGCAGCGCAAAACTGGGATTGGTTTGCACCGCTTGTTGCGCGATTTACAACACCACCGGCTGAAAACAGTCATTGATGTTCGTTGCTGATACGGCAAACTGAGCTTGCAACTTATTCACTTTAATGCAGATGGCGTTACCCATGACCCATATTCTAGCAATCGACCAAGGAACGACTTCCAGCCGCGCCATTCTCTTCGACGAAAAGCTGTCCGTCGTGACCATCTCGCAGCAAGAGTTTGAACAGCATTTTCCTGATTCCGGTTGGGTTGAGCATTCGCCAGAAGACTTATGGACCACCACACTGAATTCGTGCGTGCAGGTTATGAATGTAGCCGGCTTATCAACCGGTGATATCGCCGCCATCGGTATAACGAACCAACGTGAAACGACAGTCGTGTGGGACAAAGGCACTGGTGAACCGGTTTATCGCGCCATTGTTTGGCAGGATCGCCGCACAGCGGCGACATGTGCCGCGCTGCGAGATGCGGGTCACGAACCGATGATTACCGATAAAACAGGGCTTTTGCTGGATCCCTACTTCTCGGGCACAAAACTGGCATGGATATTGGACAATGTGGATGGCGCTCGGGCAAAAGCGGAAGCAGGCGATCTATTATTTGGCACAGTCGATTGTTTTCTGATTTGGAAGCTCACCGGAGGAAAGGTACACGCGACCGATGCCACTAACGCCGCACGCACGCTGCTTTATGACATTCGCGAGGGCCGATGGAGCGATGATATTTGCGCTTTGCTTAATGTTCCTATGGCCATGCTACCCGAAGTGCGTGACAGCGCGGCAGACTACGGCTCATCTGATCCCGCGCTTTTTGGTGGTTCTATCCCGATTCTGGGTGTCGCGGGCGACCAACAGGCCGCAACAGTAGGCCAAGCTTGTTTTGCACCTGGCATGATGAAATCCACTTATGGTACCGGATGCTTTGCCCTGCTCAACACCGGCGAAACACCGGTAAAATCGCAAAACCGTCTTTTGACCACCATCGCCTATCAGATTAATGGCAAACCGACTTTCGCGTTGGAAGGTTCAATCTTTATTGCGGGCGCCGTGGTTCAATGGCTACGGGACGGGTTGAAGATCATCAATTCGGCCAGCGAAACGCACGCTTTGGCAGAAGCGTCTGACCCAAACCAAAATCTTATCTTGGTGCCCGCTTTCACGGGGCTCGGCGCACCCTACTGGAAACCCGACTGCCGCGGCGCGATCTATGGTCTAACCCGAGGCTCTGGATCAGCGGAGTTTTCCCGAGCGGCTCTTGAGAGCGTTGGATTTCAAACTCGCGATCTTCTCGAAGCTATGAATGCGGACTGGACTGGGTCCGGAGGAGAGCAAGTACTTCGGGTTGACGGTGGCATGAGCGCTTCCGATTGGACGATGCAGTTTCTCTCCGACTTAATCGGCGCACCGGTGGATCGCCCCAAAGTTCTCGAAACCACCGCGGTTGGCGCGGCTTGGCTTGCAGGAATGCAGGCAGGCGTGTGCCCCGATCAAGCAGGTTTTGCAAAAGAATGGTCTTTAGAGCGACGTTTTGTGCCTAGCATGGACAGCAATCTGCGTGATGAAAAGTATGAGCGCTGGCAAAAAGCGATAGCAGCAACGATGCTTGTCTGATGCTTGAGATCAGTCGTGGGCTTATGCTTCCCAACGGTGCAGGACATCGGCTCCCAGCTGCCTCACTTCGGCCAATTTAAATCTTTTTGCTGCATCCAGATTTTCCAGCCCAAGTCCGCCAATCGCCGGTAAGCCTTCTGCGCCAATTGCGAAACCCGCCGAAAAACAGACGAGCTCGTCAACAAGACCTTCTTTCAAAAGAGATGCTGCTAGAGCGCTTCCGCCTTCGCAAAAAACAGAGGTTAGGCCTCGCGCGCCGAGTTC
>JBCDDS010000200.1:0-4860 GCA_039180185.1 Pseudomonadota bacterium
CTGCGCTCAAGAATCTCGCCGACACTCGTGCCCAGCGGAAACGCGTTGATGTTCCGACCAACGCTACTCCGAGCCTTAACCCAACCCCACCAAGTGCTGTAGAACGACAGATCCCCAACTTCTGTACAGATCCAAGAGCCGCTGTTTGTTCGACAAACCAGCGATCTATCGCGAACAGACTTCATTGACGGATGCTCTACATCTCCTGACGCAGCCGACCAACGCTGTACCGAACCTTTAAACAGCCCCGATTTCTTATCCCAAATGCTCTCAGTCGACTGACGCTCCTGGATGTAATAGAAACCTTCCGGCCCGGTGCAGGAACGCTTAGGCAAGAACGGACTTCCCAAGTTGGCTCCGTTCAAAAAATCGTCAAAGTCTCCTAAAATTTGTTTGGCAATTGGCAATGCAGCAGCACCCTCATCCGTCAAGGCATACGCTCGTTCCTGGAGATTGAACAGCCTCGCGCCCCTTAGGCTCTCCAGCTGGTCAATGTGACGGCGAACAGTCTGTCTTGTTGTAGCAAGTTCCCGAGCGGCAAGAGTAAGATTGCAACTCGATGCCAACGAACAGAAAGCACTCAACATCTCGTAGAGAAGCTTAGAATTTTGTCTCTTCAACAAGGCTGTATTGTTGTTGTTGTCGTGCCGGCCGCCGTCCATCACCTATGGAACCTCTCTAAAATCCAAGTTTCCTTTGACACAAAGATATAAAAAAACCAGCGAACAACCAACGATGGTGTAGACAGCGCGATAGCAGCTACACCTTTTTGCTATAAAACCTGCGTGTTTCTGCCATTTTTAGTTGAGTTTTCACTCATATTCTCCCTTATCTGCAGAGGCTCGCCTTGGCCACGTCTTTTTCGAGTACCTAGAGTTCGTCCAAAGACAATGCGCTCAGATCGATGTCAGCCATAGTGTCCCTCGCTGTGGTTTATTGCGGCGAGACTACAGAGTGTTTCAGGTCTTTTCCAGTGCGCCAGATTTTGTGCAATTGGCACGTAAAGCCGCGCCGGGTCGGGGCAATCCGGCGCGGCTTTGGCCGTTCATGGTTTTGATTTCTGCAATGGCCGTGCTGTACCCACGACATGTTAGGTTATGCGAGATGGAGCATAGATTTCGCTTCGGGCGGTGTGGAGAGCGCGGGGCGATCAAGTGGCAGACAGTCAAGCAGATGCGGTAGCTCCGAGGAGTTCACAAGCAGATACTCCCCAGACTTCCATCGGGCTTTGGTCCAGTCGACACACATGAGGTTTCCGCGAACGACTGAGGCCGCGCACCGAGGTAAGTTCGCGCGGCCTCACAGACGCTGGGTCTGCTCGCAGAGCTACGCCATCACCTAGCGCGGCGCTGCGGTTTTCAATGCTACTAGCCCAAAGCAGACGTTGACTAACCCATCTTGGCTAAACCCGGGTTGGACGTAACTTGCTTCTGACTTACACCTCGAAACCATTTGCTGAAGTGACTCTGGCCGGACGTCTAGGCGGTTCGTCTTACAAAAGTGCGCAGCGCATTTTAGGCTCCCCAGCCCAAAAGCTCGTGAAGCGAAAATACTATCGACAACAAAATGAGTGTTAAAGTAACAAGCTGCCGCTTCTATCTGCCATTCCAATCAACTGTCCGTCGTCAGCGTTTGTGCGACCAGTTGGCTTGTTAAATCGGTATTGCGCCTTGCAAGCACAATTATTCATCTCAGCTTAATTCCGCTCACGGCATCGTGTGTTTTTGCGAAGAACCGCTGACGTTTACGTTTATCTCAATGAGTTTAATCCTTCGTTAACCAAACGCGGTCAGATGGGTTTCACGAAAAAAAGGGAGATTTGCTGTGCGCGATGAGTTGGACTTTGAAGCCCGTGTTTTGGTTGCTGCTGATGGCGCAAGACGTGAGGGCTTCACGCAGACTTACAAAGCCTTGCTTGAGGTCGCACGTTTGCTGCAATTGGACGCGAAAGACCCGTTCGCAGCACTCAAGAATCGTATGTATTCTGAGAGCAACACTGCTGGAGCCGAGATGAGCCGGGACGACAAGTGATTTGACAGGCAGCGGCAAATATTCACCCTAAGCGGGAATCGATACGGTTGAGGGGTGAGGCCGTGCAAGAAAAACACTGGATAGTGAGCGCGGTGAAAGATCTCCAACAGCTTGCGCAACAAAGCTCTATGGAGCGCGTCGCATCAGCTTTGGACATCGCGTTGGAAGTCGCTGAGCTGGAGTTGCAACAACGCAATGTAGACCTATCTAGATTTCCTGACTCAGAGCTCGAAGACGACGGCACGGAGAATAAAGTTGTGACGTTTCCACCTCTGCACCGTCGGTGAGCCACTTCCGTGTTGGCTTGGATCGCGAAAACCTTCAAAACTACGGTTATTTCGATCAAAATTCACCACTGGTTAAAGCAATAGCGCGAAGCTAAAACGTAGGCCACAGATTTAGCAGTGGTATGCACTTCAAGTATGAAAAATCGTCAAGCTTCAGGGGTGGGCGCATGATCCGAGGTCTATGTAAAGAACGCTTACGGCGCGCTAAATCTGTTGCTTTGAGCCACGGTATGGTGAAGACCCTATGTGCCCTCAATGAAGCTCTTTTGGCGCTGGAGGGTGCCAAGACGATTTCCGATGCTAAGCAGACGCAAACCGACGATTTAGCAACCAACAGGCTCGGGTTCGAGAAGCGGCGCGGCTTGCGATCAGAATTGCTTAAGTCGAACCTCCCAAACGATGTGCAGCGGATACCGGAGCTATGCTGGGACCTTTGTGCTTTCGCTGTTGCAAGAGAAGATAAGTTCCTGTTTCTTTCAGCAGCCCATTGCACAGACGTATTCTATGACGAGTATCTATCGCGTGGTCGTTTTAAGGCAGGCGAATGCGACGAAACAGCAAGACTGAACACCTAGAAAAGCTAAGACTCTATTAACCTTTTCCACCTTTGCTTGTTTGGTACTTGCACTGGGGATTCGGAAGATGAATAGTGATGAATGGATTATTCAATCCTGTCAAGAACTTGAAGACTATGCACGCAAGCACCAACTGCATCATCTGAAGGAACCGCTCGCAGCGGTCATGAGATACGCGCGGACGGAAGCAACTTTGCGAACGCCGAGCGCGACAGATGGCATTTGCATCGGGCCTGCTCAGCCTCCAGAAGTGCAAGGTGCTCATCCTAACAAGCTTTCGAGCTTAAGGAACTAGGTGAGGCTTCCTTCTGCGCATCGCCGACATTGGCCGGTGGTGAGGCGACATGGCCAGTGCCCCCAAAGCTCAAGGTCCGCTTTCTTCGACTGAAGCTTTGGCTTTGCGCTTGCGGCGAAGGTCTGCTCTGAGCCGATTCTGTGGAAAAACAACATAGTGCGGACGCAGAAAGTGGCGTTTTGAACGGTGTGCGAGCGCCTTTCTTCTTAGGCCTTTCGCGTTTGCTGCGGTGCAGGAAAGATCTTGGCCAATTTCCGGAGGTTTTGGGCGGTGGCGGCGAGGAGGAATTCGTCGTTTGCGCCACATGGTCCCCGCAATCGGAGCCGCCCCAACCCGAGAATGCGTTTGAGGTGGGCAAACAGCATCTCGACCTTCTTTCTTAGCTTCATCGAGATATCGTACTGACGCGTCTTGGCGATGTCGCGGGCGACCTGGCGGGCATCTTCGTGTTCTTCGCGGGTGATCTTGCGCGCATCCGCATTGGGGCAGCATTTGGCTTTGGATGGGCAAGCTTGGCAGATCAGCTTCAACGCGCGGTAGCGAGCTGTGTCCTTGCCGGTCGGTCCTCGGTTCGGGTCTGAGTAGTTGCGGCGAAACTGCTTCAGCGCATGACCTTCGGGACAGATGTATTGATCGTTCTCGGCGTCCCATTCGAAGTCCGCCCGGGTCCAGGTGCCATCATTGCGCCCAGACTTGTCGAAGACTGGAATGTGCGGCGCGATCTTGCGGTCAACCAGCCAACCCAACAGTGGCCCGGTGCCGTAGGCGGTGTCTGCAATCAGACGTTCAGGATGCAGATCGAACCGTTCCTTCACCCGCTTCAGCATGGTTTTGGTCGAACCGACCTCGGCCTGCCTGATTGATCGGGTTGCTTCAACATCGACAATGACGCCGTGGTCCGTGTCGATCAGATAGTTGTCCGAATAACTAAAGAACGCAGGGCCTTTGCGTGCTGCTGTCCATTGGCTGGCCGGATCGGAATGCGAGGTGAACTTGGGCTGTACCTCGCTGGCGGCACCAAATGCGGCCTCGTCCAGTGTGTCTAGATACTCGCGCACAGCACGGGGCGCATCGGCCGGATCAATGCTCTCTGCGTCCCAATCTTCCTTTGGCGTCGAGTTCTGCTTGTTGGCATCTGCCTCGATCAGGCTGGCATCGATGGCCATGCGTTGGCCGCTGACCAACCCTTCTTCGATACACCGCGCTACCGTCGTCTCGAACAAATGGCGCAGCAACTCACTCTCGCGGAAACGCCCATGCCTATTCTTAGAAAAGGTGGAATGATCGGGCACACGATCGGTCAGATCCAGACGGCAAAACCAGCGATAAGCGAGGTTTAGATGTACCTCTTCGCACAGCCGCCGCTCTGAACGGACGCCGAAACAATACCCAACCAGCAGCATGCGGATCAGCAGTTCGGGATCAACAGACGGACGACCTGTGTGGCTGTAAAAATCCGCCAGATGCGCGCGAATGCTGCTTAAATCGACAAAGCGATCAATCGACCGCAACAGATGATCTTGCGGGACATGATCTGCCAACGAGAACTCGTAGAACAGTGCCGCCTGCGCTTCCTGCTTTGGTCCCATCATCGCCAATCACTCCCTGTGGAAAGAATTGAATCAGCGACTTACCCTTCGATCAAGCTCGAGTTTTTCAACGAAATACGCCC
>JBCDDS010000201.1:0-4847 GCA_039180185.1 Pseudomonadota bacterium
AGGCGTCGCCCATGCAAACAACTTCGACGTGATATCCGGATTCGATGAGGTCTTTGAATCCTGCTTCTGTAACCACATTCGGCGCTTCTTTTGCTAAATCCATCGCCATAGCGCGCTCTTTCATGTCTGGGGCGCACCGAGGCTGTTGCTTCGATGAGCCATAGTTACAATAATACGGTTTTGTGTGCAAGATACGGTTTTGTCTTGCATAAGCCCCTAAACCTGAGCTATTATTACGCACGCGAAGGCGATTTTCTCAAGCATTGAAGGCAGAAAGCCATGAAAGCAGGCTGGTCAGCCAAGCACTGTGTCTCCGTATTTTTGTTGATTGTTTTTCCCACAGGGGCAGTCGCACAAACATGCTATGCGCCACCGAGACCGTTCGTTCCGACCGATCCGCAAGATGTTCAAGAGTATCGAGACCTGATCGGGCGCGACTTCGAAACCTACATTGCAGACATCCAATCCTACTTTCGGTGTCTTGAAGAAGAACGTGCGCGCGCCTTTGAAGAGGCGCGCGAAGTCAGCGAAGAATACGGGCGGTTTTTGCAGATTACAGGGGACTAAATGCGGGATTCTGTCGGATCTCCTGTTTATTGAGAATGACCATGCTGTAAGTTCAATGGCTTAGCGTTTTGCAATTTTGGGACTCAAACGACCGGCTTTCATCTAAGTAGTGCTGAAAGCCGACGCTAGTCGACCGGGCGGCGAAGGGCAGGGGAGAGCCCAATGTGGTCATTGTGATTTTTCGCTGCGTGCGCACGCAGCTTAGAGACTGCTGCAACGGCGCAGAACTCTACGCTGCTGCACGGCGGGTAGAGCGGTCATTGATGCAATCCACAGTGGCAACGAAACATACAAAGATCAATTCGCGAACAAAGCGGCCAATCACCTTGCAAAGGCCAATGTTCGATTTGGTCGCAGAAGCAGCCGCTTTCTATCATCATTCAGGCATGTTACTTGATGCCATGGTATTGGCACTGAACCACGTACATCATTTCACCCACTTTGTATGGGGTAGAAAGGCGTGCGCGGCGTAGGCTGAGACCTTTCTTTAGAACCCCACCGATTGGAGTGGGGTCGCTGCTCCTTCGGCAAACCAAGGAGCAAAATATGACGACAAAAAATGCGAATGATAGCGCCTGCGAGATAACCGAGAAGCGTTTGGCAGCCGAAATCTTTATCCGAGCAGTAGAACCGGAAGATGCGCCTGGCGTGACAGCTTTGATGAACCTGCCTGGTTATCGTTGGGGCACGATGCGGCTGCCTTACCAGAGTGTCAGCACAACGCGGCAAAAAATGTCGACGAGCGGAACTAACTTCGTATGCCTCGTGGCCACCTCGACGGAAGAGATAGTTGGAATGGCCTCTCTGACGCGCTTTGAGGGGCGCAGGTCACATGTTGGTGCCGTCGACATGGGCGTTCACGATGCTTGCGTCGGTAATGGACTTGGAACGCGTTTGTTGACGTCATTGCTTCAGGTGGCCGACGATTGGTGGGCGTTGCGCAGGATCGAATTGACCGTGAACGCGGACAACGAACGCGCCATTGGTCTCTACAAACGCATGGGATTTGAACGAGAAGGTGTGTTGCGAGACTATGCTTTTCGAGGGGGCGCGTTCATTGATGCCGTCAGCATGGTACGCTTGGGGAATGCGCCTCGGTCCGGACAGAGTAGCGAGACATGATCAACACCGACCGTCTAGCCTTGAGGCCGTTTCGCGATGATGATCTTCAACAAGTCTCAGCCATCTTGGGCGATACTAAAGCTATGGCTTTCAGCAACGATGGCGCGCTTGATCATACGGCCTGCTGCGAATGGTTGAAGCGTGCGATGCAAACCGCCACAGATCACAGCCTGCCACTGACGCTGGCCATTTGCCTGAAATCGGACGGGCAGTTGATTGGATACGTTTCACTCGCAAACGATCCTCACCGTGTGAGCGAGTGCGAAGCAGAGCTCGGTTTCCGTTTGGCCTATGATTGCTGGGGGCACGGGATTGCGACCGAGGTTGCGCAGGCCATGATCGCGCATGCAGCATGCCTGCCAAACACTCTACGTGTCGTGGCCATTGTCGATCCAAACAACCGACAATCAGTACGCGTCTTGCAGAAGATCGGCATGACATATGAAAGGGACGTCATGTTCGAAGGCTACGACTATCCCGACCATAAGTTTAGCCTAGGCTTGCCCGCAGCGGCGCATTGATCACTTCGGCGGGTAGAAGATAGCTCCAGGCAAGTATGCGCGCGGTAAATCCATGCCAACTGGCAACGCTCGCCCGGTTTCGATGTGATCCGGCAAGAGATGCGTGTGAGGCCCATCAGGTGATGTCGCTTCAGGGGGAGGGATTTGTCCCAGCACTTCGATGCGCCCAAGCGCACTTTCTACAATGCGTGTCGGGCTCGCAGCGACCAATGGACCAGCGATCATGGGTAACGCCTGCGCAAACGCGAGACCCGCTGCACCATCCAAAGCCTCTTGCGCAGCGCCTTTGTCCAAACGGACACAGAAACGACCTTCCTTTCGGCCCAACCCAAGATCGTAGAGCTTTGCATTCTGCTCTTGCACTAGAGCATCGGTATCCGGACCTAAATCCACGACGCCAGAAGCCACAGGCAGGCGCCCGCGTTCTCGTTTGACCGCAAGAACAATCCGAGGCTCACGCCCCCAGTCGGGGAGATCAAACGTGAGCGCGCGAATGTCATCGTTGATTTTCACCCGTAGTGCGCCGTTCTTCGTGTAGGCGGTGATGTCGTCACCATCGACGTGCACCTCAACCTTATCGCTCTGAGCAGCCGTAAATTCAGCGACGGCTCCGACAACTCCGATGACCCAGGTGCCGCGTCCGGCCTCCAGCGTTGAGGCTACAAACGCGCGGACATCGTCTGTGGTCCAAGGCAGCCTTCGACACGTGACACCCAGCTCTTTCAGACGCACGGGTATTTGCTCCCACACCTCTTGCCGCGCTTGTTCCGACTGCACGCGCCACCCGTCCATTTCTTCGCCGGTACGTCCACAGCCCAAGCACCAGCCTGTGGCTTCATCGAGCTTGCATATGCCTGTGCAGGGACTTGCAATGTTCATGACAGCATCTCTTTTGCTGGGGAAAGGGCAGCCAGGATCGCGTCCAATCCATCGGTGAGTGCTGCTGGCCCGGGTTGAAGGATGAGAGGGGATTTGATCTCGGTTATTCGGTTGTCGCGGATTGCTGGGATGGTGTCCCATCCGGGTCGCGCCGCGATTTTCTCGGGTCGGACTTTCTTTCCACACCAGGACGCGAGGATGACGTCAGGAGCCGCTGCGACAACCTGGTCCGAAGTCACGAACCGATCCTTCGCCGCACCTTGCTCAGCCAAATCCGGAAAGACGTCTTGGCCCCCTGCAATCTCCACCAGTTCTGAGACCCAGCGAATGCCGGAAATCATCGGCTCGTCCCACTCTTCAAAATACACTTTGAGGCGGGGACGCTGCTGCGTTCTCACGGATATGGCCGCCAATCGTTGTTCGTAGTGGTCCGCTAAACGGGCGGCTCTTCGCCCTTGTCCTACAGCGGCCCCTACGTGGCGGATCATGGCGAGGATACCTGCGATGTCCCTTTGGTTATAGGCCATGACGGCAACGCCTGCCCGGATGAGTTCCGCGGCAATATCTGCTTGTAGATCAGAAAATGTCAGAACGAGATCGGGAGAGAGTGCCAGAATTTTGGGGATATCGGCCGAGGTAAATGCGGACACGCGAGGCTTTTCTTTTCGCACGCGTTTTGGTCGAACAGCGTAGCCAGAAACGCCAACGATACGGTTCTCTTCGCCCAGCAGGTAGAGTGTTTCTACCGTTTCCTCGGTCAAACAGACAACGCGCTCTGGAGGAAACCTGCGCATGGTCTACAGAACATCCCGGCGCGCTTTGGCTCCGCCGCGCCGGGCGGGTCCAGGCATGTTCAACTCCAAAGCTTTGAGAGGGGATGCAGTTGACTCTACGAGCAAATGACAAAAGACGGCGACTGCTGGTGAGGTGCGGATGAAGGGTTGCGCCAACTCGTAGGCCCGCATTGCTTCATTGCAATAGCCAGATTCCCCCTTCAACGCCCCGAGCCATTGCGCGTAGCCAAGATGTCCCATCTCCGTTGCGATATGATCGGGAACATATCCAACGTCCAGTTGTGAAATCGTCCGTTCCAGCAGCATTAGGCTACGTCCTTTGCCAGAATTGGCCGAGGCATGCTCTTGAGCGCGCCCCAGCCTGATTTGCGTTAGCTGCTTTCCAATGCTGCCAGCAGTTGGCCCAAGTTATGCTCGAACATGGCGAGATAGCTGGTCGCCGGGCCACCGCGCTCAGACAGTGCATCGGAGAACAGCTGGCCACCGATTTCCAGGCCGGTTTCATCCGCGATTTGCTGGACAAGGGCGGGACTGGTGATGTTTTCCACAAAGAGTGCGGCAACACCTTGTTCCCGGATTTGCGTGATCAAGGATGCAAGTTCTTGCGCAGACGGCTCCGCTTCGGTGTCAATCCCAATCGGCGCAATGAAGTTCATGCCGTAGGCGTCTGCCAAGTACCCGAACGCATCATGGGCTGTGACGACGGTCCGACGATCTTCGGGGAGTGCTGCGAGGCGTTGCAGCGTGTCCGCATGCAGCGCGTAAAGTGTTGAGATGTAGGAAGCCGCATTCGCCTGAAACTCGGTCGCGTGATCCGGCATCGCTTCTGACATGGCGTCAGCAATGTTCTGAACATAGACCACACCATTGGTCAGTGCATTCCAGGCGTGGGGGTCAATCTCGCCGTCAACGAGAACAGGGGTCACGCCTTCGGTAGCGACATAGACTGTAGCCTCTGTTCCGG
>JBCDDS010000202.1:0-4688 GCA_039180185.1 Pseudomonadota bacterium
CCGCGCACCCTTACTCGCCGCTTCAAGAGTGACCTGAACGAAACTCCAGCTCAATTCGTGGAGAAGGTTCGCCTGGATCACGCTAGAAACCTCCTGCACGAGAAGAAGCCATTGAAATTGGTCGCGCGAGATAGCGGATTTGGAGATGTGCAGCGCATGCGGCGTGCGTTTCATCGACGCTTCGGTGTCCAACCGAATGAGTATCGAGCAATGTTCGCCTGAGATGATCTTGGTCGCCACCGTCGGTTGAGTTCTTGCTAAGAATCGCACCTCTAAGTCCAGATGTGGCCCACTTTCTCGAAGTGTTTGCGCGCGGCTTCCTCATCTTTCGACTGGATCAAGAGGTGTTCGCCGTCAAATGTGCAAACAACAAACACGCCCAACCCGTTACTGTGGTTCGGCAAAGGTATTCTTCCCTTCCTTGAGAGGCGAAAGCTTGGATCGCGTGTCATCATCTTTCTGTTGTAAGCCGTAGTTTCTCATTGGCTGTTGGACGTTTCTAGCGTTTGTTCGGCGGAACATCCTTCAATCGCAAACGAACCGTTTCAATTTCTTCCTCTGTCCAACACGAGTAATGCCTCTCGGTCCCGGCCGGTCTGTTTGCCAA
Organism: Pseudomonadota bacterium; assembly: GCA_039180185.1. Taxonomy (GTDB): domain Bacteria; phylum Pseudomonadota; class Alphaproteobacteria; order Rhodobacterales; family Rhodobacteraceae; genus Roseovarius. Next base: position 608 of record JBCDDS010000202.1, read on the forward strand.
CCCAAGATCGGTTTGATTTCCCTCCGCTCTTTCTGGGCGGATAGGTCTGGGCTGAAAACCGCCACCACAGGTCGGGCAAACGTTGTCGAGTTCGTCTTCAACGCAATCCGTGCAGTAGGTGCATTCATAGCTGCATATACGAGCAACCTCACTTTGCGGCGGAAGATCACGGTCGCAAAGCTCACAGTTTGGGCGTAGTTCCAGCATATCAAACTCCTGGTAGCGTCGACCTTTCCTAGCAGCGCCAAATCCTTAGCGAGAATGACAAATAAGGTGCAAAATTTGCCAGCACTTGGTTTCTCAGCCAAAAAACAGCACAGGAACACTTGTCGACAAAAGTCGGAGAGCCGTGAGCGCCAAAAAACCGTACACAATGCGGATGAAGAAAACCTGGTCAATGCGCGTGTGCAGCCACCCGCCGACCAACACACCCACGACCAAGCAAGGCGACAGCATCAAACTGACCGTCAGGCTGTCCCAATTCATTGTGCCAGTTGATCCGTAGGCAATGGCCTTGATGCTGTTCAGGAGAAAGAAGTAGACGGTGTTCGTTCCCACAAAATCTGATTTTTCCAGGTTTCGCGACAGCAGGTATCCCTTTATGGGCGGTCCCCCAGCATGCGCAATGTAGCTCGCGAAACCAGATGTAGCGGACAGCAGGAAAACGACTGGCGCTGAGCTCTTTGACTCCGCATGGGCACCGCGAAGCTGCAACGAGTAGAGTGCGACAAACAAGAGTGCCAACACGCCGATAGCGAAACGGATGAGATCCGCATCGAAGGCCTCAAACAGAAATCCGCCCAAAACGAGACCCAACAGTGCGCCGGGTAGCAAAGCCAAAACGATGGAGCGTCTCCAGTTCTTCCGGAAACGGAATACAATCATGACGTCCATCGCAACGAGAATGGGCATCATGACCGCCGCGGCAAACTGCGGCGCCGCAAACAAAGACATCAACGGCACTGCCATCACACCCAGCCCACCTCCAAATCCGCCTTTGGAGGTTCCGGTCACAAGGACGGCAGTGATTGCGGCTACATAAAATGCAAGTGAAAGGTCCATTGAGCGCTCCTCTCTTTGAACACGGGCTAGCGCTTTCAGGGAAAAACCGGAAACAGTTTCATTTTTCTTTAAAAAACATAATATCAGATTTATGTTTGACCTAAGTGCACTCCGTACATTCATCTTGGTGTCTGAACACCTGAATTTCACAACTGTCGCCGATCTGCGAAATACAGTTCAGTCGGCTATCAGCGCCCAAATCAAAAGACTGGAGGAAAGCACCGGGAAAACCTTGGTCTTGCGTGGCCGTGGACAGAACATGCAACTTACACCCGAGGGAAAGGCTTTTTTGGTCTATGCGCGTCGCATTCTGGCGCTGTCTCAGGAAGCGATCGATTCAATGGACAGCGCCGGTTCTTTTGCCAAGCTAAGACTTGGGACGACCGTCACTCTTGCAATGTCAGTCGTAAGCGACGTGCTGAATGCATTCGTTGAGCAGCACGCTGATGTGCAGATCGAAATCACATGTAACCGGAGCGATGCACTACTTGGTCTTCTCGACAGCGGAGAGATCGACGCTGCGTTTATGATCGATCAGGGCAAGCGCAATGGGCGGGTGTTTGTTCATTCACAGCCGCTGGTGTGGGTCGGTGCAGATGGATTGGAATTGCCAGACCAAGGCCCTGTGCCGCTTGCCTTTATGTCTGACGGACGTGACCTCAGGCATTATGCGCTTGCAGCCCTTGATGAAGCGGGTCGATCCAGTCGAATTGCACATCTAAGCCGCCACCCGATTGGTATAAGAGCATTCGTGCAGTCCGGTTTGGCGATAACGGTAATGCCCAAGGTTACGGTCAAACCTCCTTTGACTATTCTGCCTGAGCGCTCAAAGTTGCCACCCCTCGCACCAGTTGCATTGGCTGCGTATGCGCGTGGTGAACGTATGGCTCAGGACGCATCAAAGCTGTTCGAACTTATTGAGAGCGGAATTTCCTGAAACTTTGCTCGCAACGGGAGACCCAGCATGAAAATAAATGGTTTCGAGACTCTCAGGATCGCAAATCTGCATGTGAAGGTTTGGGGAAGAGGCAACATACCGGCGATCGTTTTTCACGGCGGTCCCGGTTCGGGGTTGAACACGGGCCATACTCGCTACTTTGAGGCTGGAACTCATAGAGTGATCATGTTCGATCAACGTGGCATCGGATTGTCTGCCGGTGCTGGGACACTAAAAAAACACAACCGAACATACACTAAAGGATGCCGAGACCATTCGCGAGGCATTGGGTATCGACCGTTGGATCGTACTTGGCGGGTCCTGGGGCGGCGCACTCGCGCTTCGTTACGCTGCTAGCTATCCGCACCGGTCACTCGGGTTGGTGGTTCGGAGTTCTCTTATCTCACGGGAACGCCTAGAACGGTGGATGTTTCATGAGCGGCCAAAGCGATTCAAGGCCGGTAGACACGCACTAGATCTTTTTCTCGATCCCCTTGACGTAGTAGAACGCAGGGCTCCGATTGCCGCTTGGTTCGCGCGACTTTCGGACTGCGAAAAGCAAGCAATGGAGGCAGCAAAAAGGGTCGGCGCGCTAGAAGCTGCTTTTCACGGCCCAGAGCCTTCAGCCGTTGGTCGCGGTCCAATTCCGCAAGAGGCCGATTTGGCGCGCATCAAGGTTTATCTTTGGTATTGGATGAATAGCTTTTACTTGCCGCGTCAATGGCCAGCCGAACCCAAGAAAATTGCGGCGCTGCCTCACTCAATTATTCATGGTAAAAATGATCTTATCTGCCCAATTGGAGACACTCGTGATTACTGTGAAAGTGGCGACCTGAACTTTGTGGAACTGAACGGTGTCGGACACAATGCCTTCGCCCCACTTATGGTGGCCGCTGTGCGCAAAGCCGTGTCGCATCACTCTAAAACTTAGGCATTCTGAATGTATCTTGAGTTACTTGGAATTCGGGTGTCTGTTGGGAGAAAGACTGAATGTTGCATAGCCTTCTTTCGGCCCATAGCGGATGAGGTGGATGGCTCCTGCTCCACCGGCATCGAACGTGCCAAAGTGCAGTTGTCAACGACTGCTAGGAAAAGAGCCACCCAATCACAGTAAAGACTGTGGGTCTGGATTTGGCCAAGGACGTTTTTCAGGTGCACTGTGTTTCAGCCGCCGGACGAAAGATCATCAACAAGAAGATCAAACGCGCGAAGCTGATTTCCTTCTTTGAAACATTGCCACGATGTGTCGTCGGGATGGAGGCTTACGGATCGTCGCACTATTGGGGCCGCGACCTGCGCAAGCTCAGCCATGATGTTCGTTTGATGCCAGCAGCTTATGTCAAACACTACGTGAAGCGCAGCAAGACGGATGCAGCAGATGCCGAGGCGATTTGCGAAGCGTTGCGCCGCCCCACCATGCGCTTTGTCGAGATCAAATCAGAAGATCAGCAGGCCGTTCTTGCAATACATCGCGCTCGAGATCTGGTTGTTAGACAGCGCACCCAGGTCGTGAACATGATCCGCAGCATCCTTCGAGAGTTTGGTCACATCTTACCGACGGGCATTGAGGCTGTATCCAAGTTCGCCCGGGAAAACGGCACCGAGGAACAGCTGGACATGCCCGAGATCGCTGACGGCATTCTTGGTGTGATGTGTCATCAACTTAACGGGCTCAACGCACGCGTCGACGGGCTTACCAAGCTGATCGAGCAGCACGCCTGGCTCGCTGCCGATGCAAGGCGTTTGATCCGTATGCCAGGGATCGGCCCAATCACAGCCTCGGCAATTGTCGCCACCATTGGCGACGCAAAACAGTTCGAGACTGGACGTGATCTTGCAGCTTGGCTGGGACTGACACCGTTGAACAAATCTAGTGGGGGTCGAGAACGCCTCGGGCGGATCACAAAGAAAGGCGACCGCTCCATCCGAAAATACTGATCATCGGAATGACGTCACGCGCGCTGATGGCGAAGAACAAGCCCGAAAAAGCGGATATCTGGACCGCCAAGCTGCTTGACGAACAGCCCTTCCGGCTGGCGACTGTCGCTATGGCCAACAAATCCGCCCGGATCATTTGGGCGC
>JBCDDS010000203.1:0-4647 GCA_039180185.1 Pseudomonadota bacterium
GCGCGCATCCTCTAGGATCAGATCACTGGCTTTCTCACCAATCATGATCGCCGGCGCATTAGTATTCCCGCTTGTTATGACGGGCATGATGGACGCGTCTGCCACCCGAAGCCCGTTAATCCCGTGTACCCGCAACCGTGGATCAACTACGGCCATTGGATCAATACCCATTTTGCACGTTCCTGTCGGATGATAGATCGTCACGGACGTTCTTCTTGCCCAATCGAGCGTCGCCTCTTCGTCGTCAAAGGCAACTCCGTTACCGGGAGCATGTTCTTCAGTTATGTGCGATTTGAGAGGTTCGGTTTGCGCGATTGTTCGAGCGATCTGAATACCGCGCACTATGGTCCTGCAGTCAGTGTCTGTTGCAAGATAATTCGGATGTATTTCTGGTTGATCGTCTATATTTGCCGAACTGAGAGTCACGTGCCCCGTGCTTTCGGGCCGGAGCTGAAGCACTGAGGCCGTGAAGGCAGAGAACTTGTGCGGTCCGGCAGCTGGGCTGTCAGCACTAAAGGGCTGAATATGGAACTGAATGTCAGGCGTTTCCATGGTCGGGTCGGTTTTCAGAAAACCAGTACCAAGGCTTGCCGCCATCGTCATTGGCCCTTTTTGCGTAAGTGCATAACGGAATGCGATCATGGCCTGCTTAAATAAGCTGTTGGTCTCAATGTTGATTGTGCTGAGATCAGTTTTGAAAACCGGTCGGGCCTGCAAGTGATCTTGTAGATTCTTTCCGACACCTTTGATTTCCGCAACCATATCAATACCATGAGGCGTAATGTCCTCAGGATCACCCAGACCGGAAAGCATCATGAGTTGCGGGGATCCAATCGCTCCAGCACAAAGGATAACCTCTGCACGGGCAGAGACATCCTGAACTTTACCATTGAGCCGGGTGCGCACACCTTTGGCGCGACCTTCCTCGATTAGAATTTTTTCGGTTTGCGCGTTGGTGATCACAGTTAGGTTCTCGCGACCACGGATTGGTTTCAGATACGCAGTTGCTGAGGAACAACGTTTTCCGCCGATCATGGTAAGCTGAAAATACGCAACACCCTCTTGATCATAGTCGTTGTAGTCCGGCGTGCGCTTGTAGCCTGCCACCTCTGCAGCATCTAGCCAACGATCTACGATGTCGCGCGTAAGTCTGGACGTTTGCACTGAGAGAGGGCCGTCCGAGCCGCGCAAGTCTGTTCCGTTCGGGCCTTTCCAAGTCTCAGAACGCTTAAAGTAAGGTAGAACGCCATCCCATGACCAGCCAGTGCAGCCCATTTGCGCCCATGCATCAAAATCCTGCGGTTGGCCACGTACGTATAAAAGACCGTTTATGGAACTCGATCCACCTAGGACGCGTCCGCGCGGATAAGGTATCGATCGCCCTGCAATGCCGTCATCATTCTGCGTCGTGTAACACCAGTCGGATTTTGGATTACCCATAGTGCGAAAATACCCAACCGGAATGTGAATCCACGGGTTGGTGTCTTTGGGTCCAGCCTCCAACAAAGCAACTTGATATCGTCCATCCGCCGACAAGCGATTTGCCAACGCACATCCGGCTGAACCAGCCCCAACTATGATGAAATCGAACTTCATCGAATAATTTTTCAAAAAATGAGACTTTTTTTCTCGATTTCTCCCTAAAAAATACGCTACAGAGATTCGTGAGAAAAACAATCCTGAAGTTTATAAAACTGAACAATGCCGAAGACTGATCGTATTCCAACCAACCTTAGGACACTTCTCATTCTAGAGATACTTGGCAAAAGCGATCGGGCACTGACAGCGACGGAAATCAACGAAAGTCTGGGGCTGCCAAAGCAGACGATTCACAGGCTGTGCGCGACGCTTGAACAAAATGGATTTCTGTCGAGACAAGGTAACTCGCGTCGCTACTACGCTGCGCGGCGTCTGCGAGATCTAGGCGCCGGTCTGTTGCACAATTCCAGATTTCATATCGCTAGGCGACAAATACTGATGGACGTGGCACGAGAACTTCGGGAGACAGTGAACTTCGTAGTGCCTGAAGAAAGCGGTATGAGTTACCTGGATCGCGTCGAAACCGATTGGGCCTTCCGAATTCAGCTGCCCATTGGCACCAATGTACCGTTTCATTGTACCGCCAGCGGCAAGTGCTTTTTGGCAAGTCTTGCGCCAAAGGCGCGGCGTAAAATCGTTTCTTCACTAAAGCTAGATAAGCTGACGCCGGTTACACACAGTGATCCTGATGCGCTGCTGAAGGATCTCGCCAATATCGCCAAACGGGGGTTTTCGCTCGACGAAGAAGAATTCATGGAAGGCATGGTTGCGATAGCGGTGCCTGTCACGGATGAGGCAGGTCGATTTGTGGCCGCACTCGCCATGCATGGCCCAACGCAACGCGTCTCGTTAGAAGATGCAATCGCGCGACGATCTACTCTCACCGACGCCGCGGAACAACTTAGCGAAGCGTTGTTTTCAACCGACTGACCCAATCAAAAACAGAAAACGCCCCGGAGGGCGCTTGCTCAATAGAATTGGTTGCGGGGGTAGGATTTGAACCTACGACCTTCAGGTTATGAGCCTGACGAGCTACCGGGCTGCTCCACCCCGCGCCAATCCACGCGTTAGTAAATCCGGACCCGCGTGTGTGCAATGCCAAAATGAAAGTTTCTTGATGAATCTTTTAAAGCCAGATTCTAAGGATGTCGTTTAACTGGCAGCTTCTGGTGAGCGATTGGAAAACCGCAATCGCAACAGAGCCGCTGCGAAGAAAAATAAAAAAGCCGAAACCGAAAGCCAAAGCCAAAGCCAACGATACTTTACTTTCGCTTCGTTAGCTGGGATCACGAGCGTCCCACCATCTTCGAGAACTGCTCTGTCCGTACTTTGGTGAACACCATCCTGATAACGGTGAATGACAATCGGAAACGCTTCCCGACCTGTAGCGGGAAACGCGATGGACAACGGCTCTTCTGGGGTGAGACCGTCGGTGTAGGCGCCATAGTAAAGCTGCAACCCAGCAGGCAATAGCGCGTCCTTTTCATAGTCGACTGTACAAACGGATATGGCCGTTACGCCGTCCCAAGGCGTGGCAAAGGGTTGCGGCGAGTCCAGCGGATGCACCATCATCGACATGGCCTCGAAATTCAGCGTCCGATCACCCGCCTTGCCTTTGACATTGGCAAAAACCTCATCAGCCAGCTCAAAGCTGCCATACTCCCGAAACTCATCTATCGGCACAGCACCACCATCACTGAAAACCAAGCTCAGGTCCGTTGCCAAAAGCTCCGGGATATCCTCTGACGGCATTGCCAGATAGTAGACTGCGCTATCGTCGTCCCGATTTACGATAAGGGTCAGATACGCGTCCCCACTGGCCATTACGAAGGATGGGATCAGCGACATTAGTAGAACCAATATGGAGCGGAGCAGCCTCATGGAGGAGAATATAGAAGACATCCCACGAGAATCCCAGTTCGCTGAAAATGCAATCTCTACATCAGCGGCAAAAAATTCTCGAGCTTCCTGTTTTTGTAATCGGGCCCTAGGGATGACCGAAAGTCTGCAAAATGTCAGCCAGGCTAAGGTCTTGCGTCCAATGCACTGCGTGCCATCCGGCCTGTATCGCGCCTTCGACGTTTTGGTATGTGTCATCGACGAGAAGAAGCTCTCCAGGTTTCTTGTCTAGGAATCGCTCCGCGCCACTGTAAAAACTCGGGTCAGGCTTCGATGCCCCCAATTGTGCAGAATAGACGATCCCGTCTACTTCCGACTGCAAATCCAACTCCTCCATAAGATACTTTGCCCTACAGTGTTCCTGGTTTGTCGTAAGATACACCGGTGTACCGCCGCTTCGAACAGTTCGGCAGTCTTCAAGAACCGCTTGCATTATCCGCGAATCCATTTCGAACCAGTATGAGATCAGCGCATCGCTCGTTACAGGATTTCCCAATTTTTTCAGATAGTTGAGAAGCGCCAGGCGAAGCTCTTGTTGGCCGTTGACGACAAGCTGCCAGTCTTTCAGGAAAAACTCCTCCACCAGAACCTCTGGATCGATCCCTAGGTCATTCTTCAGCTCGTGGGTCCAAGGCTTCCCGTCTGACGGGCGTCCGGAAATTAGTACTCCATCAACATCGAGCATCAAGCAGAGTGACACGTGATTACCTTTACGCTCATGGTTTGGTCAAAACTAGCAATTCGAGAGAAACACGGTATTTGCCAACAAAAAACCGCCCCAAAGGGCGGCTGGTTCGTTTGATCATCGTCGAGAGATACAACTCAAGGGTCTTTCTAGGTTTGGCAGTGACCTACTCTCCCACGTCTTAAGACGCAGTACCATCGGCGCTAAGGCACTTAACGGCCGGGTTCGGGATGGGACCGGGTGTTTTGCTCTCGCTATGACCACCAAACCGAGAAAAACCCTTGTTATCCAAGCCTGTACATGGGGTACGGCTTCAAGTTCCAGTAGCCAAATCTGGCTTCTACTGGATCAAATCAAGCCTATCGGACAATTAGTACCGGTCAACTGAACGCATTACTGCGCTTACATCTCCGGCCTATCGACGAGGTGGTCTACCTCGGTTCTCAGGGATACCTTGTTTTGAGGGGGGCTTCCCGCTTAGATGCCTTCAGCGGTTATCCTTTCCGATCATAGCTACCCAGCAC
>JBCDDS010000204.1:0-4643 GCA_039180185.1 Pseudomonadota bacterium
ACTCGTATTTGTTGCAGCGACTGCGTCCATTGTGTCTGGTGCTGTCGCTGAGCGTATAAAGCTCTGGCCGTTTTTACTCTTTGTCGTCGTACTAACAGGCATTATGTACCCGATCTCCGGTTCTTGGAAATGGGGTGGCGGCTGGCTGGATGCGGCCGGCTTCCAAGACTTCGCCGGCTCCACAGTTGTTCACTCAGTCGGCGGCTGGGCGGCTCTGGCGGGCTGTATCGTCCTGGGTCCACGTTTAGGCAAATACAAAGACGGTAAAGTTAATCCAATGCCCGGTTCAAACCTTGCACTGGCAACACTGGGTACATTTATTCTGTGGCTCGGCTGGTTCGGATTTAACGGCGGCTCACAGCTTGCCATGGGCACTGTAGGAGACGTGTCAGATGTCTCACGCATCTTTGCCAACACCAACATGGCCGCAGCATCGGGTGCAGTAACGGCGCTGATCTTGACTCAAGTCATGTTCAAGAAGGCTGACCTAACAATGGTGCTGAACGGTGCTCTGGCAGGATTGGTATCGATCACAGCTGAACCTCTGGCGCCATCGCTCTTCGGCGCGCTCTGGATCGGCGCTGTTGGCGGTGTAATAGTGGTGCTTACTGTTCCGATGCTCGACAAGTTCAAGATCGACGATGTTGTCGGCGCTATCCCTGTGCACTTGTTTGCAGGCATTTGGGGTACGATTGCTGTCATCTTTTACAACTCTGAGGCAAAGCTTGTGACACAGTTGACCGGCATCGTAGCGTACGGTGTGTTCACCTTTATCGCCAGCCTCGTGATCTGGTTCATTTTGAAAGCCATTATGGGTATCCGGGTGGACGAAGAGGCAGAGATCAACGGTCTCGACATGGCAGAACTTGGTATGGAAGCCTACCCAGATTTCTCCAAAGGCTGATCTCAGCCATCTGAAACAAAGCCGGGCGTTCGCGCCCGGTTTTTCTGTTGCCGTCCACGCTTAGGTCTTAGACAGAGCGTAGGCGTATGAGTAGAGCGACAGCCCGAGAACGGCAAAGCCGAGCAAAACCCAAATCATCAAGTCATATCCGCCCACGCTCCAGATCAAGGCACCAAAATAAGGCGCAGACGCCGAGCCTACCAGGTAGGGCACCGCCAACGCACCGGACTTCGCACCAAAGTTCTGCTCTCCAAGGATTTCTCGCGCTAACAACGGGCGTAGAATGTTTACCGTGCCCCAGGCGCTGCCGAAAAGGACTACAAACGCCAATAAGAAGGCGAGCGATACACCGCTCCCAAGCAGCATAAGCATGGACAACCCCATCATCGCAAAAGCTGTTCGCGCAACGCCATGGTTCGATATGTAATTCTCCGTTGCCATCATCGCCAAACGACCAGCGACTTGCATAGGCCCAATGAACGATGCTGTGAGCACGGCCACCTCCGGCGAAAGACCGCGCTCATCCATCAAGGGCAACAAATGGTGCAATACGGCCCCATGCGCGGCGGCAAGACAGGCAAAGCCAAAGGCCAAAAGCCAGAACTTGGGTTTCGAGAGAAAGGCGCGTGAATGCGGAACGGCCACCGTCTTCGCGTCGCTTTCTGACGCATCACTTTGTAGTTTGCGCACACCAAGCCATTGCACCGGCGCAACGACAAACATTACGACAAACGCGATGGCCGCGACGCCCAATCGCCAACCAAAGGTCTCAGAGAGGGAAAAGACAACAGGATAGCAGATCGTGCTGGCAAAGCCTGCGGCGAGTGTGATCAAGATGATACCTTGTTTGGCGCGCGCCTGTCGTGCTCGGGTGATTAGGGCAAAGCAGGGCTCATAAAGACAGCCCGACATTGCCAGACCCATGACAAACCAGATGGCATAGAACTGCCACTTCTCTGTCACGCCAGAGAGCAGCAACAGCCCAATACCACCAAGGACTGTGCAACCACCCATCATCGGCGCACCAAGACCTCTGTCAATCAGGCGACCCATAAGGGGAGACGCGAGCGCAGAAACTAGAATTGCCAGTGTTATAGCCGCAGTGAGCTCCGTCTTGGACCAGCCAAGTTCTTGCTCCCAACGCAACAAGAGCGCAGGGAAAACGTAATAAATTGATGCCCAAGCGAGTGTTTGACCGATGGCGAGCAGAAGTATGGCCGGATCACGCTGCATTGGGTCGGTTCTCGAATATGGCCCTAGCTTTGAAACCTGTTCCGAATTGTTTCGACATATCCATCCAAGGTCGCCGCTGGATCGTCGCGTTGCCAAAGCTCGTTACCAAGTGCAAAAAAGTCTGTAGCTTGAGCCAGTTCCGATATCGTATCGCCATCCAATGCACCTTCGGCTACAACTGGCACCTCGATCATCTGCGACCACCAATCAAAAAGCTCAGTTTCAGCTTGTGTACCATCGCCGAGTGCAGAAAGGCCGGCAGGGCCAAAACTCACGTAATCCGCTCCGGCTTCTCCAGCACTAATCCCATCGTGTCGCGATATTCCACAGAAGCTGCCAACAATTGCATCCTTACCAAGCGCTTTTCGGGCCTTGCGAACGCTTCTCGCGCCGTCATTGAGATGCACCCCGTCCAGTCCCAGACGCTCAGCCAAAACGAAGTGTGTCTCAATTACAAAAGCTACATCGCGAGGTGTGGTCACGGCCCGACATGCATCCGCCGCACGACAAAGCGTATCCTCATCATGTGTAGACAGTGCCAGGCGCACACAAGCCACATCATGAGTGTCAAGAAGGTTGGCCAGCAACGACGGAAAACGCGACAACTCAATTTCAGGCGGCGTTATAAGGTAAAGCCTTGGAATTTCTGGCGTGGACATAGCGCACGTCCTGTCGTCGATTTTCGTTTCTATAGCGAGACTTGCGTGCCATGACCAGTCTTCGCTTCGCGTCAATATCGCTTGCAGCGGTCAAAGGCCCGGCCTAAAGCGCTTCAATCGGAGGAGAAACGATGCCAAGCCAGCCCAGTTTTGTTCTGGTCCGTCCCCAGATGGGAGAAAATATCGGTGCATCTGCGCGGGCGATGTTAAATTTCGGGCTTGACCGCTTGGCGGTTGTGTCGCCGCGTGATGGCTGGCCTAACCCAGCAGCCGAGGCCATGGCGAGCGGCGCCGGAAGACTTCTTGATGCTGCGCAGCTTTTTGAAGACTTGCCAGCTGCGTTATCCAACTCTGAATTCGTGTTGGCCACCACGGCCAGAGCACGTGGGCTTACCAAACCCATCCTGAGCCCTAAAGAAGCAATGCAACAGGCAGCAAACAGATGCGCGGCAGGCGAATGGGTCTCCGTGCTGTTTGGTCCAGAGCGCGCTGGACTGGAAAACGAGGACATTGCACGCGCCAATGCGATCATTAGCGTGCCAGTGAACCCTGAATTTCCGAGCCTGAATCTTGCTCAATGCGTTTTACTCTGCGGCTATGAATGGCGTCTCGCCACAGCGAACGTGAAAGACGCCGGCGTAGAAATGGCTGGCGCGGAATGGGCAAGCAACGCGGATGTAGAAGCGCTTACCGCTCATTATGAAGAGAGCCTGTCGAAGGCAGGTTTCTTTTTCCCTGAGGGCAAAGAAGAGAGCATGAAACTCAACCTTCGCAACATGTGGAGCCGCATGCCGCTTACACGAGCAGATGTACAGACACTCCACGGTGTTCTGCGACAAATGGTTCGCTGGAAGGAGCGCGGTTGAAGCCTGGACAGACGCACCATATTGTCCAGCAAAGCCACGAAAGACGCGACATGAGCGACAAGCGCAGCATATTCGAAGAGGTCAGCGACACCTCCGCCCCTATCGCAGACAAAAAGCCTAGCCCGCGCGGAGGCATGATCGATGCCGGGCGTAAAGGCGTCCGGGGCGCGATCCGTATCTGGCTCAAGATACTGTTTCTGCTGGTCGTTGCGATGATCATCGTGGGGGGGCTCACACGGTTGACCGACAGCGGACTTTCAATCACCGAATGGCGCCCGGTCACAGGCGCGATCCCTCCAATGAGTGCCGAGGCATGGGCATCTGAGTTTGATAAGTACCGCCAGATCCCTGAATACCAACTTCAGAACAAGGGTATGAGCCTCTCTGACTTCAAAGTGATTTATTGGTGGGAATGGGGACACCGACAACTTGGTCGCGTTGTGGGTCTTGTCTGGGCTCTCGGTTTCTTCGGATTTCTTGCAGCGCGTAAGATACCGCCTGGGTGGACCGGACGTCTGGCTCTTTTGGGCGTTCTGGGTGGTCTTCAGGGGGCTATCGGTTGGTGGATGGTGTCCTCTGGTCTGGAAGGTTCAATGCTCGATGTAGCGAGTTACCGCCTTGCCACGCATCTTGGCCTTGCTTTTATCATTCTTGGTTTCATCACGTGGTACATGCTGATGCTCAAACGCGACGGGCGGGAACTTATGCAGGCCCGTCGCACCAGCGAGGCCAGGCTCTCGCGGATCACTTCTGTTTGGATCGCGCTGGTATTCCTTCAGGTCTTGCTCGGCGCGTTGGTCGCCGGGATTGACGCAGGGCGCAGCTTCACCGACTGGCCGCTTATGTCAGGCCAGTTCATCCCGCCGTTCTTCTGGATGCCGGAGCTTGGCTTCCGTAACTTCTTCGAAAACGCCGGGCTAGTACAGTTCATCCACCGAATGGCGGGTTATGTGCTATTTGCATATTCAATCTTTGCCTGGC
>JBCDDS010000205.1:0-4629 GCA_039180185.1 Pseudomonadota bacterium
GGCCGTTCCTTTGATCAACCGAGCCTACCAGATTTTTCCAAAAACGAGCGCTGCGCATTGATTGATGCGATGAATCTGGTCTTGGCAGAAATTCATAGCGTGGACCTTGCGAGATCAGGCTTATCAGATTTTGGGCCAGACGGGCATTACTGCCAACGCCAAACTGAGCGTTGGAGTAAGCAATATTGCGCGAGCCAAACCGAAGATATCATTGAGATGGATGCGTTGATGGATTGGCTGGGGGAAAACATGCCAGACGATGATGGTCAACGCACACTGGTGCATGGCGATTACCGGCTCGACAACCTGATTTTCCATGAGCATGAACCAAGGATCGTCGCTGTGCTTGATTGGGAATTGTCTACGCTTGGCCACCCATATGCTGATCTCGCCGCAGTCATCATGCAGTGGTCGATGCCCGCCACTAAAGAAGGTCGTGGTCTTTTAGGAGTTGATCGGGAAGCATTGGGTCTGTGGTCCAATGACACCTTTATTGCGCGCTACTGCGAAAGAAGAGGCATTGGCGGGATCGATGATTTCGGTTTTTATCTCGCGTTTTCATTCTTTCGAATGGCAGCCATTCTGCAAGGCGTGAAAAAGCGCGCTCTGGAAGGTAATGCGGCCGATCCAGAACGTGGTCTGCGGCTTGGTCAGTACGTGCCGGAGTTTGCACGCGCCGGTCTGCGCGCTGCGCAAACCTAGCTTTTCATTTCTTTAACTCTGAGTTGACTAATCTCCTTGACCTTACAGTAACTGGAAGCTTTATCTAAAGGTACAAATTGGGGCGTTTTAGATGAACGAAGTTACTCTGCAATTGCAAGGTATGCACTGCGCGAGCTGCGCAAACCGCGTTGAGCGCGTATTGAACAAAATATCAGGTATACGCAATTCATCTGTTAATTTCGCTATGGAAACTGCCAGAATAGAGCTTGAAAGTGCAAGTCTGGCGGATGTGACTGATACTCTTGCAAAGGCTGGATACCTGGTCCGTGAGACCCACAGCCAAATTGCGATTGCCGGCATGCATTGCGCGTCCTGCGTGACCCGTATCGAGGAGATAATTCGAAAAATCCCGGGCGTCACTTCCGCCAATGTTAACTTTGCCGTTGGTTCCGCTTTGGTCGGTCATCTATCCAGTTTGGCAACCGCAGCTGATATCGCGCGGGCTATCACGGACTCAGGTTATGAGGCTAAAACCATCGACGCCGAAGCCTCGGATAAGAGTAAAAAACATTCGAACGCAGAGATTGAACAGCCACGCAATTTGATGGTGATGGCGCTCTCGTTGTCCTTACCTGTGTTCGTCATTGAAATGGGCGGTCACGCGTTCCCGGCATTTCACCATTGGCTGCATAGTCTTTTCGGACAAAGCGCAATTTGGACTTTTCAGTTTTTGCTTGCCACGCTTGTTTTGGCCATTCCTGGCAGGAAGTTTTTTACCAGTGGGATTCCAGCACTCTTGCGTGGCGCACCTGACATGAACGCACTTGTGGCCATTGGTACCGGCGCAGCCTGGAGCTTTTCGACACTTTCGCTTTTTGCACCAACGCTTTTGCCCGAAGGCACGCGTGCTGTTTACTTTGAAGCCGCTGCCGCAATCGTAACAATCATCCTCTTGGGCCGCTGGTTGGAACATCGCGCTCGTGCAAGAACTGGCGAAGCCATTAAGGGACTGCTCGACCTTCAGCCTCGAATTGCCAGCGTAAAGGGTGAAGACGGCTTTAAAGATACGCCAATTGACGAACTGCGCGTCGGGGATATCGTGCGAGTTCGACCTGGAGAACGCATCGCCGTTGATGGAAAGGTGATCGAAGGGCGGGCCGATGTAGTCGAAGCCATGATCACCGGTGAGCCTATGCCAGTTTCTAAATCCGCAGGTGATTCACTCATTGGAGGCACGCTCAATGGAAATAGCGCGCTTTTTATGCGTGCAACTGGTGTAGGCAAGGACATGATGTTGGCGCAGATCGTCACTATGGTCAGAGATGCTCAGACCAGCAAACTGCCGATTCAGTCGCTGGCGGACAAAGTGGTCGCGTACTTTGTGCCCGCGGTTCTGGCAGTAGCGGCTATCACGATTGCTGCCTGGCTGACGTTCGGGCCTACACCTGCGTTGGGTTTAGCCCTGGTCGCGGGCGTGTCCGTTCTCATCATCGCTTGCCCCTGCGCGATGGGCCTAGCCACACCCACTTCGATCATGGTCAGTACCGGAATTGGCGCGGAATCGGGTCTTTTGTTTCGCAAAGGTGACGCGATTCAGCGTTTGGCCGAGGCCAGCGTTGTGGTTTTTGACAAGACCGGCACTTTGACGGTTGGCAGCCCAAGAGTGACGGATGTGTCTGTCATTAAGCCGTATTCCAATGAGGATGTGTTAGCACTGGTCGCCGCAGTAGAAACGCAATCCGAGCATCCGATCGCTCGGGCTATTGAAACGGCCGCAGTCGAGGCCGGCCTGACACTTCCAACCGCAAAAGACTTTCAAGCATTGCCTGGACGTGGGGTGTCTGCACGCGTCGGAGAGCATCAGGTTTTACTCGGCACAGCGCGGCATATGTCGGAGGAAGGTCTCGATCTGTCAATGTTGGACGAGGCCCGGATTCGTTTCGGCAAGCTTGGGCACACGTTGGTTCATGTCGCAATCGACGGGCAAGCAGCGGCTTTGATTGCCGTATCTGACCCTATAAAACGGAGCAGCAAAGCCACCATAGAAGCGCTGCACAAGGCCGGCATCAAAACCTCTCTGATGACCGGTGACACAGAAATCGCCGGAAGATCCGTCGCCGCGCAGATCGGTATTCAGTCTGTGATGGCGGAAGTTCTGCCAGGCGACAAACACGCGTCTGTTCGAACACTGCAAAGACAGCACGGTGTAGTGGCTTTTGTAGGAGATGGCATAAACGACGCCCCGGCCCTGGCCGCAGCCGATATCGGCATCGCTATGGGGAGCGGTACGGACGTGGCAATCGACGCGGCTGACTTGGTGCTTGTTTCTGGTGACCCAATGGGTGTCGTAAAGGCACGGCATCTCTCATGCGCCACACTGCGAAATATAAAACAAAACCTATTTTGGGCGTTTGCCTATAACACGGCGCTCATCCCTGTTGCCGCTGGCATCCTGTTCCCGCTGACAGGTCAGCTCCTGTCGCCCGTGTTAGCCGCGACAGCAATGGCGCTCAGCTCGATCTTCGTGCTTGGCAATGCGTTGCGACTACGAGGTGTCAAATCAGAGCTCGAAAGGTACGCGGTATGAACATCTCTGACGTCTCACAAAAGACCGGCCTGCCTGCAAAAACCATAAGGTACTACGAGGAAATCGGCCTTCTGACGCCAAATCGTAGCGAGAATGGCTACCGGGTATTTTCAGAGACGCATCTGCACAAGCTGGCCTTTCTGGGGCGCGCCCGGACTTTGGGGTTTTCGATAGAGGATTGTCGTACTCTTCTCGCGCTATACGAAGACGAAAGCCGGGCCAGTGCGGACGTGCGTGCCGTGGCTGAAGAGCACCTAAAACAGATCAACGATAAAATCTCGCAATTCGAAGAGATGCGCGCCACGCTACAGCATCTGGTGCGCTCTTGCGCAGGAGATGACCGCCCGGATTGCCCGATTCTGCAGGATTTGGCGCGCTAAGCGTCAGAGCTCACGACCGGCTTTCCATTCCCCCCATTTCATCGTTGCACTCGCCCCGAGATAGGTGAAAGGCATTGGTGGCAGTCGCGATGGACTACCTTGGTCCATTACGTGGTCTACCAGTTCTGTGTTTTGACCAGAGGCGAGCTCCGCCATCGCCATGCCATGCAGGGTACCACGCGCCACTCCAAGGCCATTCTGACAACATGCGGAATAAAGGCCATCCTCTACCTCACCAAGTGCTGGAGCGCCGTTCCAACTCAAACAGAGCCTTCCGCCCCAGCGATAATCCATCTCAACGTCCTTGAGCATCGGAAAGCGTGCTCCAAAGGACCGATCATGTGTTTTGCCCATCGCAGCAACGCGGGCATCGGTGATCTGTAAGCTGGGATCGTAGGTAACGCGATTGCGGACCACTATTCTATCGCCTCCAGTGCCAGAAATCCGGCGGACTGTGCTGCCCATTGGATCAGCGGGTGTCAGACCCCATCGCGCTTCACCACCAAGTTTTTTTTGTTCAGTCTCTGTAAGCGCGCGCGTCATCGAAGCGTAGAGAAAGATATGCAGCAGCCGGCCTTTGAAAAACCCAAAGTCCTCTGCGTGGCCGTTGACAGCGAGTATAACTTTGGGTGCGTGTACCTCACCTTTTGGCGTCTTCGCTTGCCAAACACCATTGCGAGCAAGCGTTTTGACCGGCGTGTTTTCATGAATCTGCACCCTGTTGGAGGTCAATGCCTTCGCCACGCCACGCACAAAGAGCGCTGGCTGGATCATCGCCGTGCCGGGTGTGTAGAGCCCGCTTTGGTAATAGTCCGTACCGGTCAGCGCCTGCATCTCGGTCGCGTCGAGCAATTCATATCTCTCGCCCATCCGCTCAAGATGCTTGGCATAACTCAGATTGTGCTTATGGCCTTTGTCGCTGGCCGCTGCATTGGTCTTACCGGCGCGAACAAACGCCTCTTCGCTCAGCCCAAAATCTGTAGCCATCTCAGACGCAAA
>JBCDDS010000206.1:0-4609 GCA_039180185.1 Pseudomonadota bacterium
AGGCTGTCTAGGCCTGCCTGATTGAGATACCACTTCGACTTGTCTGGGTCGTAGGTCTTCTGCTCAAGCTCAGTGTTGTAATAAACCTGACCGGAACCGATCGGGTGGTCGTTGCCGACCGAGCCGTAACCGAACAGAATCTTCTCGACCAGCTCTTCACGATTGATTCCGTATTTCAGAGCTTGACGCACATTATTGTCGTTGAACGGCGCAATTTTAGTGTCCATCGGGATGGTGTAATGTGCATTGCCCGAAACCGAGATGATGTTGACGCCCTTGTTGCGCGCCAGCAGGCCAACAGTTTTCAGATCGAGCCGGTCAATAACGTCCACGTCGCCTGATACCAGCGCTGTGGTCCGAGCGTTGAGATCGATCAGTGACAGCATTTCGATTGAATCGAAAAACGCCACATCCTCGCGCCAGTGGTTCTCATTGCGCTCAAACGACGCCGAAACGCCGAAGCTTACGTTCTTGAGCTTGTAAGGCCCGCATCCATCGCCAGATTCCCAATCAATACTGTCGCCTTGCGCTTTGCAAATCGGAATGTGGTAATCCGTCAGAATGAAAGGGAAGTCTGCGTTGCCGCCATCCAGCGTGAAGACAACTGTGTCATCACCATCGGCTTTTATGTCGACAATTGGTGCCACGATTGGACCCGCCGCGGAGGTCGAACCTTCGCCACGGTGGAAGTTTACAGAGGCAATCACGTCTTCTACAGTCACCGCCTTGCCGGAGTGGAAAGTTACGCCTTTGCGCAGTTTGAAGCGCCACTCTACAGCGTCATCAGACGCTTCCCAGCTTTCAGCGACGTTTGGCACCATGGAGCCATCCGGACCAACCTCGACGAGATAGCCGTGAATTGTAAACGCCATATCAATGGTGAAACCGTTTTCCCACGTGCCTGGGTTCATTGTGTCTGTGGTCTGACCGTGCGCCTTACCAACACGAATATGACCGCCACGTTTTGGTGCAGCTTTTGCTGGACCTGCCAACGGCACGCTAGCAGCTACCGCAGTCGCTGCAGTACTTTTTAGAAATCCACGGCGATCCAATAGTCCGCCTTTGATCAAAGCCATTTGTTGTTCTCCCTATTGACTTTACTGTGCACAAATCCTGGACACACGACCTGGTCGAATGCCGGATAGTGATTTCGCACCCTAGAGTGAGGGGCCATTTATTCTCCCTAGTGGTCCCCGTATTGCACACGTCCAGTTACGTGTCTGGCATAACGTTAATATAACGCTTTGACATGCGGCAAGAATTTTCTCTCATCGACCGTGGTGCCAGTTTTCTATTTTCCACACGCGACTGGCTATAAATTTGCCTCGGAGCCAATAAACCAAGGCAATTGCTGAACACCTTTACGCCGCGCATGTGGAGAATTTTTATTGATTGACGAGTCAATAAAAGCGCAATAGGCGTTTAAAATCAGTTTCTAAGAGGCTTTGGTATGCCTAAGCTTGGCATGGAACCCATACGACGCTCTGCGCTTGTTGAGGCCGCGATTCATGAATTGGGAGCGCGCGCTAGCCTCGACGTAACGGTTAGTCAAATTGCGCGCCGCGCCGGAATGTCGAGCGCCCTGGCGCATCACTATTTCGGCTCAAAAGAGCACATGTTTGCCGCTGCGATGCGTCATGTCCTGAAACTCTTTGGAACAGAAATACGTGATGCATTGGTGACAGCGCGTGATCCGCGTGCCCGACTTGATGCGATTATTCAAGTAAGCTTCGCCCCGGCACAATTCCGGCCGGAAATGGTCGCGGCTTGGCTGAATTTCTATGTGCAAGCTCAAAAGTCAGAAGAAGCGCGGCGACTATTGCATATCTATCAACGTCGGCTGCGGTCCAACCTGTACCACGCATTAAAACAAATTCTACCGCAGCAAGCGTCTAGTCTCACGGACGGATTGGCAGCAATGATCGATGGTATCTACATCCGCCAAGCACTCAACGATGCGCCCATGGCGCCACAAACTGCGATCGACGTGCTGATGCACTTTTTGGATAGCGTTCTTCCTGGAGAGCAGAGGCATGGCTAAACCAAACATACTGATTTTTATGGTTGATCAGCTGAACGGCACTCTGTTCCCTGACGGTCCTGCCGATTGGTTGCATACGCCAAATCTGCGAAAGCTGTCTGAAAGATCAACTCGATTTGCCAATGCTTATACGGCGTCCCCGCTTTGTGCGCCTGGTCGGGCGAGCTTTATGTCGGGATTGCTGCCGTCACGTAGCCGAGTTTACGACAACGCCGCGGAGTTTTCTGCCGACATCCCGACTTATGCGCACCACCTGCGTCGCGCAGGCTATCAAACGTGTCTCTCAGGCAAGATGCATTTCGTGGGTCCTGATCAGCTTCATGGATTTGAAGAGCGGTTGACCACAGATATCTACCCGGCTGATTTTGGTTGGACGCCGGATTATCGCAAACCGGGCGAGCGGATTGACTGGTGGTATCACAATATGGGTTCCGTTACCGGCGCAGGTGTGGCCGAGATTTCCAACCAAATGGAATATGATGATGAGGTTGCCTATCAAGCGACCCGCAAGGTTTACGATGTGGCGCGCGGTGGCGACGAACGACCCTGGTGTCTGACCGTAAGCTTTACCCACCCGCATGATCCTTATGTCGCGCGCAAGAAATACTGGGATCTTTACGAGGATTGTGCGTATCTGCTCCCCGAAGTTCCGGCGATGGATTACAAGGCGCACGACCCGCATGCAAAGCGCATTTTCGATGCCAATGACTGGCGTAATTTCAATATCTCAGAGGAGGATATAAAGCGTTCTCGTCGGGCCTATTTCGCGAATATCTCCTATCTGGATGACAAGATAGGCGAGGTTCTTGACGCCTTGGAAAGCACTCGACAAGAGGCTGTGATCCTCTTCGTTTCCGATCACGGTGACATGTTGGGCGAGCGCGGGCTCTGGTTCAAAATGTGTTTCTATGAAGGTTCTGCGCGAGTTCCGCTGATGATTGCTGCGGCCGGAATGGAGCCAGGTCTGGTCACCGATCCGGTCAGCACGATTGACGTATGTCCGACGCTCTGTGAACTAGCAGGTGCCGATATGAGCGAGGTGGCACCGTGGGTTGAGGGCGAGTCGCTTGTCTATCTGGGGAATGGGGGCAGTCGAGACGCACCGGTGGCGATGGAATACGCGGCCGAAGCGTCATACGCACCGCTCGTGTCTCTGCGGTATGGCAAGTGGAAGTATAACCGCTGCGCGCTCGATCCCGATCAGCTTTTCGATATGGAAGCGGATCCGCACGAATTGACCAATCTGGCGGATAAACCGGAACATGCCGGTACTCTGTCGCAATTACAGGCGAAGTCTGAGGCGCGGTGGGATTTGGACCGTTTCGATTCCGAAGTACGCGAAAGTCAGGCACGACGGTGGGTGGTTTATGAGGCGCTGCGGCAGGGTGGATACTACCCTTGGGACTATCAGCCACTGCAGAAAGCCTCTGAGCGCTATATGCGCAACCACATGGATCTAAACGTGCTTGAAGAGAGCAAACGCTATCCGAGGGGCGAGTAATGCTCACGCTCTACGGACGCATAACCTCGTCTAACGTGCAGGCTGTGTTGTGGCTCCTGGAAGAGTTGGAGCTCGAATATGAGCGGCTCGATTACGGTTTCAACTTCGGCGGGTTGGATACGCCGGAGTATCTGTCGATGAACCCGCACGGCAAGGTGCCGGTTTTGAAAGTCGGTGAGACGGCGATCTTCGAGTCTTCCGCAATTGTGCGGTATCTGGCGAGCATCTACGGCGATGAAACACTTTGGCCAAGGGACCCGCTCAAGCGAGCGCAGATCGATATGTGGACGGATTGGGCGAAGAATTCAGTTGCGGGTGGTTTCACTGGTCCGATCTTCTGGCTCGTAGCGCGCACTCGACCAGAGCGGCAAGATCCGGAGCAGATCGATAAGAATATAGCCAAACTTCAAGTTGAACTCACGAAAGCTGACGCGCAATTACAGAAGCACGATTTCCTTTGTGGTCCCGACTTCACCATCGCAGATATTCAGCTTGGGCATGTGCTCTATCGTTATTACGACGTTGATATTCAGCGCGCCGATCTACCGGCCCTACGCGCCTATTATGAGCGCCTAACCACCAGAGAAGCTTATCAAAAATCGGTGATGGTGAGTTATGAAATCCTGCGAAATTCGTTCTGAGATGGAGACATCTATGCCCTATCCAACCCAACCCGAAGCCAGCCACTTCATCAATGGCCGTTATGTCGAGGACACAACCGGAGAGGTAATCGAGGTAGTGTATTCTGCCACCGGAGACGTGATAGCGAAGGTGTACGAAGCCACGTCGGCCATCGTCGAAGAAGCGATTGCAAGCGCTGTTGCGGCGCAAGAGGCCTGGGCCAAATTGAGCGGCACCGAACGCGGTCGCGTCTTGCGTCGGGCCGCCGATTTGATCCGTGAACGTAACCATGATCTCAGCGTGCTGGAGACCTACGATACGGGTAAACCTTATCAGGAAACCAGCTTTGTCGATGCCACTTCTGGCGCTGATGCGTTGGAGTATTTCGGAAATCTGGCGGGCAGCGTGACGGGGGAACATATCCCTCTGGCCGATGGCAACTGGGC
>JBCDDS010000207.1:0-4603 GCA_039180185.1 Pseudomonadota bacterium
CGCAAGAGCTTGCATCCTTGATCACGCAAATCCGCGAGGATGGTGTTGCGGCACTCTTCGTGGAAAACATCACCAGCCCGGCGCTTGTCCAGCAAATCGCGGATGAAACAGGCTTGGAAATCGGCGGCCAGCTGTTCTCCGATGCGCTGTCCGAGCGCGGCGGCCCCGCCACCAGCTACCTCGCCATGTTCGAACACAATCTGGGCCAGCTGCTGGCCGCGTTGGAAAGCAGCTAACGCAAATACAGCCGGGGCATACCCAATAGGATGCCCCGGCTAAATCTCGCAAAGGACGATGCCGCCTAATGTGGGAATGGACGCGTTCATAGCTGGGTATCGGATATGTTCCTGATCGCATAGCCCAATAGGTGAAGCACCATGACCACGCCATGGGTTCGGTACTTTGAACGGTGAAACTCGTTTTCTTGATGCACCAATTCGACCGACTGCGTGGTCACTGAAATCAGTTGAATTGAAATCACATGCACCTGCGAGGTGCGGCATGGGTAAAGGACGCGGGCAACAATCAACTACTTGCAAATGAACCTTCTCAGTATCTCAAAGAACTGTTCAGGTTGATCAGCCGGTATCGCGTGTGCGCAGTCGGCAATACGGTGTAGTGACAGCTGCTCCTCAGGAACACTAGATGCAATAACCTCGCTGAAAGCCATTGGCATAATGGGGTCTTTGTCTCCGCACATGACGAGTACCGGGCACTCAATGGTCCTTAAGCTCTCGCGAAAATCCATTCGTCCTTGCTCATGACTTGGACCGTTAAACCACAACGCTGTGTCATTTCTGATGATCATACGCGTCAGCCAGTCCGAATTTGGTTGGGCTTTGACAGAGTAAAACGGAACACACCGATCGCGATACTCGGCACGGCTTTCATCTGTGGGATTGTCCCAATACCGCCGAGCAATCGCTTCCACTTCGGGTCCGCCCAAAGCGCCAAAGGCTTTGTAAACCTGTTCGAAATCGACCTTTGCAGATGTACTGATGAGAGCGATTTTACCTGCGTGCCCTGGGTGTCGCGCCGCATAAGCCTGTGCGACGAACCCACCAAAAGACGCTCCAACTACGATAGGCTTGTGAATGCCCAGATAGTCGCAAAGGCCTTTCAGATCATCGGCCCACTGATCCAGTGTCCAGTGCTCGGAGCTGCTCATGTCGCTCCTGCCGTTTCCCCGATGATCGTAGTAAACGATCTGCGCAATATCGCTTAGCTGTCCAAAGTCTGGTTTGTAGACACTATGATCGCCCCCTGGTCCTCCGTGGACCAAGATGACGGTTGGGCGCTCCTTCATAGTTGGGCCATCTGCAACGAGCGAAGAGCCTTCAACATCAAAGAACAGTTTTACGCCATTTACCTGTGCGTACATCTTGCGTTTCCTCCACGTTCATGAGGTCACCCTAAACTGCGTTTGTTGGCTGAGTTGTCCAGCATCCGTGCAGTTGTGGAAAGCGAGAATGCGCCGACTGATCAACGCGCCAGTTTGATTTTCGCCCAAAATGCGTAGAGATCAGTTTACGTTCGCCGGCGGGCCAATTCACGGTAGAGTGCGGGCGGTGTCACACCGATCCAGTCTGCAACCTGAACCCATGCGCCCTTCTTGGGAGGCCCAAAGAGCTCAAGATACGCGTCGAGACGATCGGCCACCTTCTTTAGCCGCATAACTTCAATGCGTGTCCTCAGAGTCTGGAGCTCTCGCACTGATCGCTCGAATGCTCCAATGGCAATGGCGCTGTTTGACGGCAAGCTTTTCATATAGGCCAACAGGGTCGCTCGAGGCAAAACGGCAATCGTTGTTTGCGCTTCCGAAACTGCGTCGCAGTGATACTGATCTGCAAACAGAGATGCTTCGGCCACAAGGTCGCCTGCAATGGCAGTGTGAAGCGTCAAGAGCCCGCCATCCCTGAGTGCCCGCCGAAGGTGGATGCGGCCCTCGCGGACCAAATAGGCGTACTGCACCACATCATCCCGCAGAAAGAGTGTGTCGTCTTCCTGCAGTCGGCGGAGAGATGCGCCTTCGAATGGCTTCACCCAATGGTTTGACATGATACCTATCATGTTCTGAACTATGCGCTTTGTGCAATGCGTTTGCACAGAGATCCGATCAACCAAAGGCTTCACCTATGACACCCAAGCACTTCGCATTCCTTATGGCGCTCTTGCCATCCGTAACCTTTGCCCAGACCCATACTGGGGGCCAAGGGACTCTACAGTCGGCCTATGCGGGTGAAGAAACACGCCTGATCAAGTCTCTTTCGGAACAGGACCTGGAAGAGATCGCCCGTGGCGGCGGATGGGGACTCGCCCGCGCCGCCGAGCTTAATGGTGTTCCAGGGCCAACTCACCTTCTCGAGCTTGCCGATGAAATCGGTCTAACCGAACAGCAGCGCAGCGACATCGAAGCGATCCGGGCGCAGATGCAAGCAGACGCCATAGCCGCCGGAGAGCGGTTCGTGGCAGCAGAACAAGCTTTGGATGCAGCTTTTCAACAAGGTGCGCCTGATGCCGAGGTGCTTGAACGGCTGGTGACCGAAGCAGGGCAAGCGAGGGCAGCTCTCCGCCTCGTCCATCTAAATGCGCATCTTCTGACTTTGCCGTTGCTGACAGATGCGCAAGTTAGCCAGTACTCGGTCCTGCGCGGCTATTCAGATGATCCCTGTGCCTCTGTTCCTGAGGGGCATGACCCGGAGATGTGGCGTAGCCATAACGGATGCGATTAGGGGCGATTACGGCGACACTTCCTCGTGACTTGTCAAAGCCATATACCCCCAGTGGGTTGGATATGTTTCGTTTGGTACTGTCGATCATTCTTGTATTTGCATTCGTCGGTGGATCCACCGCGTCTGTAATCCATGGCTTGAACCACGGCTCGGATCACGGAAACCACCACGCTGAGATGTCAGAAAGCGATCTATTTGCTGAGGCTGAGAAGGCTCTCGCGGACTGCTGCGACGCCACCAGCGGCATGGGGTCAATGCCCTGTTTTGGCGATCTCGTGGCCACTACCGCTATTTTGCAGCTCATTCCCACGAGCAGATCGGTTGTGAGTGTTCTGTACGTTGACTTCGACTTTGCAAACCTGACGCTGGCTGTCCCCACCGGTCCTCCTAAAGTCTGAGTGGCAACGGGCGCTTGCCCGCCATTCATTCGACTTTCAAATCAAAGGACCGACAGACATGATCACACGTCGTCACTTCACCACCCTATCTGCAACAGCTCTTGTCATGGCTGCCCTGCCTGCGCGTGCTGGCACACCTATGCGTGTTCTCGCTTCGCCCGGCTGCGGGTGCTGTCACGCCTGGGCTGACCTAGCTCGCGCACGCGGCTACGCCGTCATCGTCGAGGAACTGACCGACCCCGAGGCGCAAAAGTCAGAGCGCGGCATCCCGCTTGAGCTCGCCTCCTGCCACACCATTGAAGCGGATGGTTATATCTTCGAAGGGCATGTGCCGTTCGAAGCATTGGAAGCCGTTTTGCAAGCGCGCCCGGCCATCACTGGGCTTGCTGTTCCGGGCATGCCGATGGGTTCTCCTGGCATGGGCGACAACCCGTCCGCCCGCTACGACGTTATTGCATTTGGTGGAGAGGCTGACACCGGCAAGGTATACTACCGCGCTGGCACGGCGCAGCCGTTCGACACCTGATGGTAAGTCGGAAAGCCGTTTCGCTCACCGGCGGGCTCACGCTCGCCGGTTTCGCAGCTGCATTTGTTCTGGCGCAACCTTCCCAAACAGTTGGTATTTTGACGCCTGACGACGCCGAAGTGATCGTCGTGGGCCAAGGCATTTACGCAGACCAATGTGCCGCTTGCCATGGTGCGCGCTTGGAGGGACAGCCAAACTGGCGGATACGTGGAGAAGATGGACTGCTGCCAGCACCGCCACATGACGCAACAGGCCATACATGGCACCATGATGATGAAACGCTTTTTACCCTGACCAAATATGGGCTTGCCGGTCTGATGGAGAACGCGCCACCATCCGGCATGCCTGTCTATGAGGGTGTAATCACCGATGACGAGATCATTGCGGTGCTGTCCTTCATCAAGTCGACTTGGCCAGATGACCTTCGTCAGTATCATGACGAACTGAATGCCCAATCCGAATAGAGGAAAATTCAGATGATCAAACAAACTCTTCTCGGCTTGGCCGTTGTCGTTGCCCCCGCTCTTGCCTTTGCCCATTCGAAATCTGAGGCCACAACACCCGCCGACGGTGCGACAGTCACAGAAGTGCCGGAGCTTTCAATGCGGTTCGATGATCCGATGCGCATCATTTCGGTCACGCTTACCTCTCCAGATGGAGATGTCGAAATCGAACGCGAGACAGGTATGGACCCCGCTGCGGAGTTTCGCGCCTTGCCATCGGAAGAGCTTGCGCCTGGAAGCTATCGCTTCGACTGGCGCGGTTTGGCCTCAGACGGGCACCCGATGCAGGGCAGCTTCTCCTTCACGGTCACTGAGTGACCGGACTCGCACCGATCGACGGTCTTGTCGTTTTAGCCATCTTGGCCAAGGCGATTGGCTATGGCGCGGCTTTGCTCGCGATGGGAGGTGTGCTGTTTTCAGCCGTCTTTTCTCAGAGGGCTGAAG
>JBCDDS010000208.1:0-4473 GCA_039180185.1 Pseudomonadota bacterium
CCCTCTCGTGACATTGCTATCGCAATGCACTGCCGGTCAGTGGGACCCTGGGCTTTAGATAGTTCAGGCTTTCCTTGAGAATGAGCTTGTCCAGTTCGAGCTCGGCGACGATTTTCTTCAGCCGGGCGTTCTCTTTCTCCAGGCTCTTCATCTCCGACAACTGCGACCGGCCCATCCCGCCAAACCGCTTCCGCCAGTTGTCGTACGTGGCATCACTGATCCCGACACCGCGGCACGCTGAGGCCACATCGTCGCCAGCACTCAGCTTCAACTCGATCTCACGCAGCAGTTTCAAGATGTCTTCGTCTGAATGTCGCTTCCTCGCCATTGCCAATCCCCCTCTCGCGGCCAGTGTAATGGCCCA
Source organism: Pseudomonadota bacterium (assembly GCA_039180185.1). Lineage (GTDB taxonomy): Bacteria > Pseudomonadota > Alphaproteobacteria > Rhodobacterales > Rhodobacteraceae > Roseovarius. The sequence goes on from JBCDDS010000208.1 coordinate 365, forward strand.
GTCCTATGGGGGAAGGACAACACCATGCGTAGCGTGAACGACATCTAAGAAAACTGCGACGAAATTTGGTTGAAAACCATACAAATGGAGTTTGACGCCAAGAACCTTACTCTTCAGACACGAAATTTGGTCGAAGCGACCAGGGGTCTGGTTACGCAGTCCCGAAAGATTTTGGACGACAAAACCAATTGAGCAGCCACTTCGCACGCATTGCGGACTTACGACCAGCTCAGCTTTGAATCCGCACGACACTTCCAAACGCCGAGCGAAGCGTTCCGTTCTCATTGGCCAACGGAAGAGACAAACGTTTGAAATGCGCCTGCCCTCTCCCAAACTGCGAACTGATGTGCTCTGAATAGTAAGGTTCGTTGCGGCGTAAGCAGTTTCGAAATGCATTCTCAGCTTTCTCTAGCAAAAACCTGTCCAAGACATCCGAAAGGCATTTTCCTGATACGTCCGCCCCTTTTGGAATGAAGGATAGCTCGGTCGCTTCACCGAACTGGAGCTTGAGAGGTCCGCCGTCTGTTGAAAGCTGATGTACCAGGAAGCACTCGTGCTGGTTGGATGTCCATTTGCCAACATCAAAATCGGCGTGGCCCGGAGCTCGTTCCGTGTTGAGGCTCAACCAGGTAGCCACAAGTTGGAAGTGCACTTCGGGTGCATCCTTTGGAAGAAGGTCGGCAATCTCGCTCATCTTGGTTCTTTGCCTGCAAGAATTTGAGTCACCAGGCAATAACGGGGTTCGGTCGGTTTGTATTTGACATTTCGTGCCATTCTTTTGACAGTTCTACCCATGCGTGAGACATGGGGACTGCCATCAGCGAGTGTGTTGGCGACCGTCGGGCGGGATTTGCCCGATTTTTTGGCCCAACACTCTGTTGACATTAATCTGCTCATAGGTCCGCTTGGTTTCAGTGTCGACACGTTTACGGACTTAGACGCACGGATCGATTTGGATCTCTTCTGTCGATTGATGGAGGCGGGTGCAGCAATCACGGGCCATGACGACTTTGGAGTCGGGTATTCAAACTATTATTCAACCGGCGGCACAGGCGCTTTTGCGCAAGGTCTTTTGGCAGCACCAACGCTCAGGCATATGCTGTTGTTCTTCGCCAAGTACATCGACACGGTTGTTGATCACCGTCAGTTCAACCTGACCTTGGATCGCCAATGTGCTGTGATAGAGTGGGAGTACTCACCCGTCGTGCTATCACCCGAGCAGTTTACAGATTTTTCCGTCAACCAAGTATTGAAGGTCATTTCATTTTTGACAAACGGGCGACAAAGATTTCTTGGCTTTGAACTTATGCGTGAAGCACCACCGAATGGCTCAATGCATCAGCATGCGTTTGCGGCTCCCATTGACTTCAACGCACCCGTCAACCGAATGACCATGACGGCAACTCTTCTAGACGAGCACAACTCGGCGTCAAACCCTGTTCTTTTTGAGCTGATGAACAGAGAATGTCAGAAGGAACTGGACCGTCAAATCGATCAAAAGTCCCTCTCCGACGTTCTAAGAGAGAATATCATCCAAGCACTGCCGAGAGGCGGCATGACCATTGAGCGTGCAGCTTCCGCTGTAGGTATGAGTAAGAGAACTCTGCAACGCCGATTGTCCGACGCAGGACGAACATATGAGCAACTGGTGGAGGAAACCCGGTTCGCGCTAGTGGAAGCCAAACTGCGCAACAGAGTTATTCCGCTTTCTGTCATTGCTGCTGAAGTAGGCTATTCGGAACAGTCCGCCTTTACACGCGCCGTCACTAAGTACTTTGGCGAAACACCGACTAAACTCAGGCAACGCTTGCAGCGTGTGTAGTCAGGAGCGTGACACCACACGCGAAAAGTTGGCACGACTCGTCAAATATCTGGCACGACCGCTCAATGCAATCCATACGCGAACTGCGTATATGAACCTCAGAAAATGATACAAACAGTCTAATTGGCGCAAGTCCCTCTGTGGATGGCCGAAGGTATATCGCGACCTTCCCTCGGGATCTAATTCCCAGACGGCCCGCTTGAGATGGACCTGTTGATGAATACCAATCGACTGGCGCGCAGCTATTTGCAGCCTCGCCTCGAACAATAGAAACTAGTGGAGGGAGACATGTCGTCTTTTTCTTATAAGCCCCGCACGATATTGGCTGTATGTGCAAGTGAAGTTGGAAAACGTACCTCGATAGGGCGTGAGGACCGCAGATGGGATGTTGTGCCGTATTCGAGCTCTAAACAACTTGTCGAGTTGATCCGCCTTGGATCTCTTGATGTTGTGGCACTGCCATTTGATGTGATGGATGAGACATCACCTGAGCATGTCCTCGCCTTATCAATGGCCCAACAAGACCAAAGGCCGCTCCTCGTTTCTTATTCAAGTTTCAATCCCGACTGGATCGACAATCTGGTCGCCAGCCTCGGCATTAAAGTCCATGTGAGAGGAGAATTTGAGCTGGACGTTCTATTGGAGGCCTTGGAAGAATATTTTCAACGGGATTTGATCGGCGAGTCCAAAACTGACGAACTTATATAGCAAGTCCGACGGGCTTTAGCTTAAGCCACATGATTGCTCACTTGTAACCTTCGACAAGTTGACAACTTTACGTCAACCTCAGTGATATGGGGATATCCGGATGCGAGTACTACTGATTGAAGATGATCCTACCGCTTCTCGTAGCATCGAGTTGATACTGACAACCGTCCAGATCAATGTTTACATGACCGACCTAGGCGGGGACGGCATCGAGCTCGCGAAACACTATGATTTCGATCTCATACTGCTGGATTTGAACCTCCCGGATATGAGCGGTCATGATGTGTTAAGAAAACTCAGGGCTGGCAACATAAATACTCCAGTCCTCATTCTCACGGGTTCGGACGACAGCGAAGACCTGTTGAAGAGTTTTGGAGTCGGCGCAGACGACTATCTGACCAAGCCATACAAGAGCGACGAATTGATTGCGCGCATCCGTGCCATTGTGCGCAGATCAAAAGGATACTCACAGTCGATCATTGAGACCGGTTCACTTGCAGTCAACCTCGATGCCAAAACGGTAAGTGTTGACGATGCAATCGTACCTCTCACTGCCAAAGAATATCAGGTGTTGGAGCTTCTATCGCTGCGAAAAGGCACCACCTTGAGCAAAGAGGTGTTTTTGAACCACCTGTACGGCGGCCTGGACGAGCCTGAAATCAAAATTGTTGACGTGTTCATCTGCAAGTTGCGCAAGAAACTCCAAAAAGCGATAGGCGGGGTGAACCCGATCCAGACTGTTTGGGGACAGGGGTACGTGTTGCGGGACCTAGAGGTAGCGGGCGCAAAGTCACGGACGAGGCAAAAGGTCGCGTAGCAGCTTATTTCAAATCCAATCTCAAACTTTTCACGAGATCTGGCTAAGCTTCCTACCCTCTTGTCCAATTAAACGTCTTCGACCATTTGGCAAAGAAGACACCTGGAGTGTTTTGCGTCTTGAGTGTCCACGGCTCATCAGAGAGAGGTCCTTCCGCCTGGGCTCACCCCCTCGAAGATCGGCCCGATCAACGCCATGACCATCCTGGCCGAGGCCGGTGACCTGCGTCGGTTTCGCCATCACCGGCAGTTCCTGAAATTCTGCGGAATGGACCTCGCAACGATGCAGTCCGGCATGTTCCGTGGCCAAAGCCGATCCACATCTACCCTGGATCGCCCCTCTCATGGTTTGCAAGCAAACCACTGCCGGGCAGTGCGTGGGAGAACGGATACAACGAGCGGTTCAATGGGACCTTACGACGGGAGGTTCTCAATGCGGAGTGGTTCACGACGACCGAACAGGCCCAGATCGTCATCAACCACTGGCTCAGGCAGTACAATCACACGCGGCCACATCAGGCCCTCAACATGCGGCCACTAGTCCCAGAAACTGTCCTAGAGAAGACGCCGATTAGTGGCCCAGAGACAGGGGGCTAGACAGCGACTTAGATCACCTCAACGATGATCACGCAGGTCATCAAGATCGTCATAACTAGACTTACGACGGTCAGTGTTCGCTCTCTCTTCATTGTGCCAAGAACTAAGTCGGGGTCACATCTTGGACATGCCCGGTCGGCATCGCCATGAGACGAGTTCCTTCTCC
>JBCDDS010000209.1:0-4357 GCA_039180185.1 Pseudomonadota bacterium
CAGCCAGTTCGCTCGGTCTTCCAGAACCTTTTCAAAAATGATCCGGTCGATCTTGTCGACGAGCCCCATGTCTTCTGCCGCACTTATGAATCGATCTGGTGCCAGTAAGCCGTGCTTGGGGTGCTCCCAACGCGCCAACGCTTCGAAGCCAATTGTCTTATGTCCGTCTGCTTCGACTTGGGGCTGGTAGAAGGGCACAAATTCACGCTGTTCCAGAGCTGTTTCAAGCTCATCAGCCAGACGGTTGCGCATTTCCATCTCTTCGCGCATTTCGCTGCTGTAGACCACATAAACGCCGCGCCCTTTATCCTTCGCGCGATAAAGCGCGATATCTGCGTTCGCCAGAATGCGAGAGGCCTGATCCGGGCGTCCATTTGGATTGCCGCTTGCAATCCCAATACTGGCACCGACCTGACAGGCCTGACCATCGACGATGATCTCTTCCATAATCGAATCAATGATTTGAGTGGCGCGCGTTTCACCCGCCTCTGTCGTTTCGCCAGGCGGCAAGATAACGACAAACTCATCACCTCCGTAACGACCGGTTATCTCGTCGACCCAAGCGGTGTCTTTCAGACGTTCTGAGACGACTTTCAGGATTTCGTCACCCGCGCCGTGGCCAAGGGTGTCATTAATGGTTTTGAACCCATCTAGGTCGATGTGAAGAATAGTGAGCGCCTGTCGTTGCGCGCCGCGCCGTTCGAGCTCGTAATCCAGTTGCCTACGATTGGCGAGATTGGTTAGGCTGTCATGCAACGCGTTGTATTCCGCTTTGCGCTTTGCATCCTCCACCTTTTGCACAAGATTGGTCAGCGGACGCCCGATGATGGTCCGGAACGCGAGCCAGTTCGTAAGCATGGCTATCATCAGACCTGCGAAGAGGATGATAAGTGAAAGCTCCCACTGCCTCTGTCGCGCGGTGGAAACCTCTTCTCTGTTCCAATGCACCACGAGGTCCGCTTCGTCGGTTAGATAAAGCGGTACTGTTAGAAACCTTGGGCTTACGCCTTCGTAGCAGCCTAAATTTTGCGGCGCTTTTACCAATGGTGTGCCGTCGATGTCTCTCAGTTCAGCGCACTCAACGGCAGGGTCTGACATTAACGTCAGCAAGAGTTGCTGGCTCGCTGGGATGGGATCATCCGTATCGAGTGCAATCATCTCGATACCGCTGGCAACGCGGGCAGCAAAATTGCCAATTCGCATCGACAAATTGCGATCCACATCGGCGACCACGAACTTTGAAAGCGCGGTCAGGCCGATGATTGCGCACACCAGAAAACTTGGCACAAGCCAAGCAGACAGCCGCACATAGAGTTTGAGCGGCTTGTCTTCGCTGGGGTCTTTGACAGCGACGGCGTTAGAGCTTGGATACAAGGCCCGCACGTACCATCTTCTTCAGAACTTCGCGATTATCGACTTCGGTGCGCACCACTTTGAAACCACGAGGGCTTTCGACCAGATAATAGTCCACCTCGAACGACCGTCCTGCTTCATCCTTCAAATCTGCGCAAAGAACGAAGAAGTCAGCGCCCTTCATAATCAGTGCGTGCGCTTTGGTTGGAAAGAGTTTGAAGATCTCTCCGGCTTCATCGTCAATGTGAATGATGGCGCCATCGATCATTGAACGCTCAATATGGCGTTGCATAACGATTTGAAGGTCCGTGCTTATCTGCGCATTGTCGGCGACTGCCGCTGAAGCGGACATGCCGAGGCACATCGCGGCGGTTATCAGTAGGTTTTTGTGTTTGGACATCATTACTGGCTCCTGTCCTATGTTGGCCATTCCCAGACCACTAGGTAGGCGCCAAGACCCAAAGGAGGCTTAAAGAAAAAAATCCAAGGCGACTTAACCTTTACAGGCATTCAAATCGATTTTTAGAATTCACTCGGTTTTCTAAAACCGCCAAATTAAAAAACAAAAATAGTGAATAATTACAATATATTACCGCATTGCGCTTGTGCGAAATGAGCTGTTTGCACAAAGTTGAAATGTGTTTTTTGTACGTGGTACAAAAGTAAAGAAAATTCGAAGTTTTGCGCAGTCCGCAAAGCCGCGGACTGCACTGGAGCCTAAACTAACCGAGTGCACGAAGCCTCTTGAAAAGGCTTGACGTGTCCCAACGCCCGCCACCCATCTTCTGGACGTCCTTGTAGAATTGATCAACCAATGCTGTTACCGGAAGTGATGCGCCGTTTTCGTCGGCTGTGGAGAGGCAAATCCCCAAATCCTTGCGCATCCAGTCGACCGCAAAGCCGTGGTCAAAATGATCATCGATCATAGTCTCGTAGCGGTTTGACATTTGCCAGCTTCCAGCGGCGCCCTGGCTGATCACTTCAACGACCGCGCGGCCGTCAAGCCCCGCTTTCTCGGCAAAATGCAGAGCTTCGCTCAATCCCTGAACAAGACCTGCGATGGCAATCTGATTGCACATCTTGGTCATCTGGCCCGCGCCGCTGTCTCCAATACGACGACACAGTTTGGCATAAACGTTCATTACCGGTTCGGCTTTCGAGTATGGGCCTTCATCGCCACCGCACATGATCGATAGCTGCGCGTTTTCTGCGCCGGCTTGACCGCCAGAAATAGGGGCATCTATGAAATCTAGACCGGCAGACTTTGCCGCGTCATAAAGTTCGCGTGTGACCTTTGCAGAAACTGTGGTGTGATCGACAAAGCAAGCGCCTGCACTCATTCCGGCAAATGCGCCATCATCGCCCAAACACACGCTGCGCAGATCATCGTCATTTCCGACGCAAGACATGACGAATTCAGCGCCTTCTGCCGCCGCAAAGGGTGTTGTCGCGGACCGACCGCCATGCTCCTTTGCCCAGGCCTCAGCCTTTGCGCCAGTTCGGTTGTAGACGCAAACATCATGACCGGCTGCCTGCAAATGCCCCGCCATCGGGTAGCCCATCACTCCAAGACCCAAAAACGCCAATTTAGCCATCTAATTTTCCTTTGCTTCCGCTAGTGACCATTGTCTCCAGTGCGGTATCTGAATATGCCAACGGATATGCAACCTAATTTGAGACTCAGATGACGCAAGTGTTCTTATGGTTGGTCCGGATCATCGGCGGGCTAATTTTGCTTGGGCTCGCTGGGGTACTTGGGGTGTATTTTCTGTTGTCGCGCTCTTTACCGGACTACACCAAAGAGCTTGAAGTGTCGGGGATTACTGCGCCGGTTGAGATTGTGCGCGACAATTCGAACGTGCCGCACATTTTTGGTGAAACTGACGAAGATACGTTTTTTGCGCTGGGCTATGCCCATGCGCAGGATCGTCTTTGGCAGATGGTTATCTTGCGCCGAACGATTCAGGGGCGGTTGTCTGAAATCTTTGGCATGCCGACAGTCGAAATCGACAAGCTGATGCGTCGGTATGATCTTTATCGGTTATCTCTGCAGTCTGTGAGCGCTCAGGATGAAGAAACGTCCGCAGCGTTAGAGGCCTATGCAGATGGTGTGAACGCACGTCTGCGAGAGGTAAATGATCGTGCACTCGGCCGTGGTGCGCCAGAATTTTTCGCTTTCGGTTTTCCAATCGCGCCGTGGCAGCCCGCCGACTCAATTGCTGTCATAAAACTTATGTCCGTCCAACTCGCCGCGCATCTCGATGAAGAAGTCGTTTATGCCCGCAGTAGTCTTACTTTGCAGGACGAAGAGCGGTTGGCGGACATCATGCCTTTGGCCCCGGGGACGGGTATCGCGGCGCTTCCGGACTTTGCTTCGTTGTTCCCGGAGGGCACGCGATTTGCAAGCGCCGAACATGGTACTGGTCTGCCGGAGCATCCTTTGACGCCATTTCGTAAACGCGCGTTTGCAGGGGCTTCAAACGTCTGGGCCGCCGCGCCAAAGCGATCAGCGGCAGACGGGGCCTTGCTGGCGAATGATCCACATCTAGGATTCTCAGCTCCGGCTATTTGGCATCTGGCTCGGCTCGAGCTTGAAAGCGGCGGGGTTATCGGGGCCACAATCCCCGGCTCTCCTTTAGTCACAGCAGGGCGTAACGCAATGCTCGGTTGGGGAGTGACGTCATCTTACCTGGACGATCAGGATCTGTTCATCGAAGAGCTCAACCCCTTTAATCCGCAAGAGTACAATACACCTGAAGGCTACAAAGAGTTCCGCACAGAAAACTCGATAATCCGCATAAAAGGCAGTTCGCCGATCACACTGACACTCAGGTGGACTGAGAACGGTCCAGTGTTGCCCGGTAGCCACTTCAACATCGCCGAAATTACGCCGCGCGGCCACGTTGTTTCACTCGCGTGGACTGCGCTTTCTGGTCAGGACACGTCAATAAGCGCAGCCATGGCGCTGATGAAGTCGCAATCAGTGGAGGAAGCGTTAGGAACC
>JBCDDS010000210.1:0-4349 GCA_039180185.1 Pseudomonadota bacterium
AAAGCACCAGGCGCTCCGCGCGCTTCTCCTTAGAAAAAACGTCTTAAGATTTAGTGGCTAAGGACGCATTAAGGCATTTCAGACAAAAAGCCCCACTTCGCCCCCAGGCTCCGCTGCATCTTTTAGCAAATCATGCATGTATTGCGCCACAGAGCGGAAGCAGACGACACTCATGGTGCGCTGATCGGTCATCCAAAAGGCGGCAGGCACTTGTGCCAAACGGGTGCGACGGATGACGCCGGGCTCAAAAGCACCAGGCGCCATGTCAACTGGGGTCAATTTGGCCATGACCTCGCGGACTTTATCACCGCTCAACTGAAACATCGCACGCGCGTCCGAGACATTTACCACCAAATGATGCTTGGATTTGAGTTTAGCACTGAGTTCCGCCACGGTTTTTTCCGCGTCCTTGTAAGGCACAAGCGCCAACAGCTCATCCGGGGACATCCACGCCAAACCGGTCTTGTCACTAAAGACGATCGCACGTTGCGACGGTACCGCAACGCCCATGGCGCCTTTAACCGCTGTTTTGAAAGACGCATTGGAAAGATCGCCGCGAATTGTGATCATGCCACTCAGGCCAAGCTCTTCAACCTTTACGTATCCTGCATAAACCGCGCCGTTTAGCGCACTGACAGCACTAGACATTTTGCTTCTCTCCATCCGGGTCATAGAAGATAGGACTGACGATCTTGGCCTTCACAATGGTGCCGTCCAACTTAGGAAATTCGATCACTTCACCCATGCGATCCGGCCCGTGTTTGACCAGTCCCATGGCAATGCCACGATCGAGCGTCGGTGAGTAATAGGTCGATGTCACACGTCCCTGCACATTACGCTGACAGTTCTCATTGGTGCCCTCTGCCGTCGCATAGGCCCCATCGGGCAGGACGGATCCATCCAATGTCTCTAGCCCGACCAGTTTCCAACGCTCCAGATCAGCCATATGACGCCGTTCTTGGGCCCGTTTACCGAGATAGTCATCCTTCTTCTTGGAAATCGCCCAATCAAGGCCGAGATCTTGTGGAATGACGGTTCCGTCGGTTTCGTCCCCGATCATGATGAAGCCCTTCTCGGCACGCATCACGTGCAAAGCCTCGGTACCATAAGGCATCACGCCGAACTCTTCCCCGGCCTCCAAGAGCATGTCCCAGAACGCGCGGCCTTGGCTTGCCGGAACGGCAATCTCATAGCTCAACTCGCCTGAGAACGAGATGCGGTAGACCCGAGCGCTGATGTCACCAAAGCGCACGTCTTTGAACGCCATGAAAGGCAGCGCCTCAGCGCTGACATCCTCTTTGGTCAGCTTTTCCAACGTCTTGCGCGCGTTCGGTCCAACGGCGGCGATTTGCGCATATTGCTCAGTCAGGTTGGCGACATAGACCTTCCAATCCCACCATTCGCATTGCAGCCAGTCTTCCATATGGCCATGGATGCTTTCCGCCCCGCCAGTTGTGGTGTGGCAAAGGAACGTGTCCTCATCAAGCCGCGCCACGACTCCGTCATCTATCAGAAAGCCGTTTTCTGAGCACATCAGACCATAACGACAACGCCCCGGTTTCAACGTGCTCATCATGTTTGTGTAGAGCATATCGAGGAATTTGCCCGCGTCCGGTCCTTTGACGACAAGTTTGCCAAGGGTCGACGCGTCCAGCAAACCCAGGCTCTCACGCGTCTGCTTAATCTCGCGTTTCACCGCAACATCAATCGCCTCACCCGGTGTCTTGCGGAAGCAATAGGGCCGCCGCCAGGCGCCCACGGGTTCAAAATGCGCACCATTTTCTTCGTGCCACTCATGCATCGGCGTACGTCGCAAAGGCTGAAAGATCGGTCCCCGCGCTTCACCGGCAATTGAGGCCAAAGAAATCGGTGTGTAGGGCGGGCGGAATGTCGTCGTACCGGTCTGCGGGATGGGCTGGTTCAGCGCGTCCGACAAAATGGCAAGGCCGTTGATGTTCGATAACTTGCCTTGGTCAGTCGCCATACCTAGCGTGGTGTAGCGCTTGGCATGCTCGACGCTTTCAAAACCCTCGCGCGCGGCAAGTTGAACGTCTGAGACCTTCACATCGTTCTGAAAGTCTAGCCACGACTTGCCACGCAACTTCAGGTTTGCACCTTGCGGCATCATCCAAACAGGCTCCATCTGCGCGTGTTCTGGACTCTCGCCTTTGGGTCCGTCAGCCTTCTTTGGTTTAAACCCGGTCGCTTCGGCCGCTTTGCGCCCTGCGGCCTCACCATCGGTGACCGCCTGAGCCAGGGACATCTCGCCATTCGCGTTACCCGCAACAGACACAAATGCCTCCCCACTTACACCCAACGGGGATTTATCAACATCGGGTCGGAACATGGCCTGGTCTTCATCCCATAGCAGCTTACCACCGCAATGCGACCAGAGGTGCACCACCGGTGACCAGCCACCAGACATAGCAACGGCGTCACATTCGATCTCTTCAAGAACCGCGCCCTCGCCCACCTGTGCACAGATTTCAACGCCTGTGACGCGCTTGCCGCCTTTGACCTTGGCGATGCCTTTCCCGTTCTCAACCCGAATACCCATATCGGTGGCGTGTTGTGCCAACACGCCTGCACCCTGTTGACGTGTATCAAGGATCACCGGTACATGCAGACCGTTATTTTTGAGAGCAATTGCAGTAAGATACGCGTCATCATTGTTGGTCACAATGACCACGCGATCACCGACGGAAACGCTCCAATTGGCGATGTAATCGCGCACGGCAGAGGCCAGCATCACACCAGGAATGTCATTGCCCGCAAAACTCAACGGCCGCTCAATAGCACCAGTTGCCGTGATGATCTGCTTGGCCCTGATCCGCCAGAGCCGGTGACGCGGCCCCGACAATTCTGGATCATGATCGTTCACGCGCTCATAACCCAAAAGATAGCCATGGTCGTAAACGCCCGCCCCCATCATCCGCAGGCGCATCGTAACAGTGTCAAGTTTGCTTAACACCTCAACCAGATGATCCACGTAGTTATCCACATCCATTTGGTTGACAGTGCCGCCATCCACTGGTGCCCGGCCGCCCCAATGCTCGGTTTGTTCCATCAACAGAACACGTGCACCGGCTTTCCCAGCCGCCAATGCAGCCTGCAACCCGGCAACCCCACCGCCAACCACAACAACATCGTAGAACGTATAAAGATGCTCATACTTGTCTTGATCGCGATCCTGGGGCGCCTGCCCCAATCCTGCAGAACGACGAATGAAAGGCTCATACACGTGCTTCCAAAGCGGACGCGGATGAATAAACATCTTGTAGTAAAAGCCCGCCGGCAAAAACCGCGCCAGCTTGTTGTTGATCGCGCCAACATCGAAATCCAGGCTCGGCCAGTGGTTTTGGGATGTTGCTGTCAGCCCCTCAAAAAGTTCTGTGGTTGTCGCCCGCTGGTTGGGCTCAAACGTCTCGTCTTTGCCCATATTGACCAGCGCATTGGGCTCTTCGGGGCCAGAGGCAACTATGCCGCGCGGACGATGGTACTTGAACGAACGCCCAACGAGCATCTGGTCATTGGCCAATAGCGCCGATGCCAGCGTGTCGCCTTGATACCCTTTCAAGCGCTTGCCATTGAAGGTGAATTCAATTGCGCGGTTCTTGTTGAGAAGCCGCCCACCAGTTTGAAGGCGCGTGCTCATGCGAATTCCCTCCAGTGCCATCCGGGCACTTTGGCAGAAATGATATCCTTGATGTCCTGCGGCGGCTCGAGCGTCTGAGCGGGGTAGCTTCCGTAGACCTCCAATGTCACCGTGTTGCGCGCCACTATAAACCACTTACCGCAGCCATTTGTGTGCCTCCAACGCTCAAAATGCACACCGCGTGGGTTTTCCCGCGCAAAAAGATAGCCGTGAAACTCCTCATCCGAAGAGCCTGGGCCAAAACGCTTCAAATGCGCCTCGCCGCCATTGGTGAATTCGGTTTCCTCGGCCGTAACCCCGCAATAGGGGCATGTGAGCATCAGCATGGCACTCTCCATTCGTGCCAACGCACACCATTCGCGTTAAGCACAGAAATGGCGGGTGCCTTGGGGCACCCGCCATCAAATTTCAGTTGTCCGTGAGTAACGGAGCTTAAGTTATTCGATTGTTGCGGCAGCAGCGGCTGGCGCTGTGCTCTCGGCATTCTGTTCAGGCACAACAAGCGGCTGCGAGATGCTCGCGCCGTCGTCGATAGGAACGCCGGTATTGCTGAGCGAGCCTGCGAAAACAAGCGCGCCCATGGCAGCGACAACCACCAGAAGCCAGAATAGTCCTGCACCGCCCGTGTCGTTGTTGACCGTGCGGTAACCGCGGGTGTGCCGCCATTGATCGTAGTCAGACATAGATTGCTCTC
>JBCDDS010000211.1:0-4333 GCA_039180185.1 Pseudomonadota bacterium
GATGAACAGCTGTTCGGTGGACTAAACATAGCTGCGTCCTTGGCCGAGGGGCGCCCGGTTCACGATGCTGGACTTGCAGCGCAGCCCTGCACGCTCATTTTGACCATGGCGGAGCGGACCACATCGCAAATCTCGGCTCGATTGGCGCAGTTACTCGATGCAGAACGCGGCCATACGCTGATATTGCTGGATGAGGCCACTGATGCAGAGGAAGGCGCACCAGAAGCGCTTTTGGAACGGGTGGCTTTCCACATTGATGCTGATGAGGGCTCGCAGCCTGTAAGGCTGCCCGCTGCGTCGGATATTGACCAAGCGCGCGCGCGTCTTTCAGACGTCACCATGCAAAAAGGTGCCGCTGAAACACTGGTTGCGTTGGCAGCACGCTTCGGCATCGACAGCCTGCGCGCACCAATTTTGGCGTTACGGGCGGCCGTTGCGCTTGCAGCTCTTGACCAAAGGGGGTCAGTAAGAGAGGCGCACCTGCAGGAGGCGGCGGAGCTGGTCTTCGTCTCAAGAGCCACGCTGATTCCGCAACATCCCGAAGATCAGGCACAGCCGGAGGTTGACGATCCATCGCAGTCGCAGAACAAAGAAGAGCAGGATGGCGCTGACCAAAACGGACTCGACATTCCAGATGAAATCCTGGTGCAGGCCATTCGTGCGCTGCTGCCAATCGACATACTGGATCGGGTCAAGGCACGTAAGTCACGTCTGGCAGGTCATTCTGGTTCTGGCGCCGGCGACAGGCGCAAGGGCAATCGCCGCGGTCGCCCCCTACCCTCTCGCCCTGGGAAACCTGGCATGCAAAACCGGATAGACGCAGTAGCGACGTTGCGGGCCGCCGCACCTTGGCAAAAACTGCGTCGCAAACCGGGCGCTGCAGATCAGAGAGTAATCATCTATCCAAGTGATATCCGCATCAAACGCTACGAGGATCGCTCCGACCGCTTGCTTATCTTTGTAGTAGACGCTTCAGGATCAGCAGCCGTCGCGCGCATGGCTGAAGCCAAAGGCGCAGTCGAACTCATGCTTGCACAGGCCTATGCGCGACGCGATCAGGTGGCGCTACTCGCATTTCGCGACCAGGGCGCGGAGATTTTGTTACAGCCCACCCGTTCGCTTGTGCAGGCCAAACGGCAACTTGCCGGTCTTCCGGGAGGTGGTGGAACACCTTTAGCATCGGGATTGATAGCAGCTGCAGAGCTTGCCACACAAGCGCGTGGCAAGGGCATGGCACCTATGCTGGTTCTTCTCACCGATGGTCGCGCCAATATACCACTGGACGGCGTATCGGGTCGTGCGGCGGCGTTCGAAGATGCCACGAAAGTCGCTAAATCTATAGCGACGCAAAACATTGACGCGGTTCTTATCGACACCTCGAACCGCCCGACAGAACAGGCGCGCAACATCGCCGCTCATTTGCATGCGACCTATATGGCTTTGCCTCGCGCTGATGCTCAAGGTATTTGCTCGGCCGTAGAGGCCGCGCTCGAATACTGATGGATTGGAAACGGGACTTACCGACATGGTCTCATCCCGATCTTTCGCGCCGCGTTCGCCAACGACCGCATGAGTGGCACATTCAAGAAACCGGCACGGGTCCAACGATGTTGCTGTTGCACGGCGCAGGCGCCACGACGCACACTTGGCGTGACTTGATCCGCCCATTCTCTAAAGACTTTCGTATCGTGATGCTTGATTTACCGGGGCATGGTTTCACCCGTGTTGGCAACCGGGCGCGGATGGGTTTAGAGACGACAGCTGAGGATATTGCGGCACTATGCAAGATTGAGGGCTGGGAACCAGAAGTGCTGGTTGGGCATTCAGCAGGCGCTGCCGTTGCGCTTGAGCTCTCCGGTCTATTGGCAAATTCACAGCCAGACGCGCCGCGCGTTGTCGCGATCAACGCTGCATTGGACCGATTTGAAGGCATAGCTGGCTGGCTGTTCCCTGCATTTGCAAAAATGCTCGCCATGAATCCGTTTGTACCACTAGCATTCTCGTTGGGTGGTGGGACAAACATCCGCGCGCGCGCGATCATTCAAAATACCGGCTCCCATTTATCAAAAGAAGGGTACAGGTACTATGCGAGGCTTTTGAACAGTCACTCCCATGTCGATGGCACACTTCAAATGATGGCACGCTGGAACACGGATGCGCTCTATGCTCGTTTGCCGGAGATCAAAAACCAGTGTTTGTTGATCACAGGACAAAAGGACAAAGCTGTTCCACCGCAAGTGTCCGATAGAGCCGCGGAAATTTTGCCAAACGCAAAACGATTTGAGCTGGATGGCGTCGGTCACTTAGCTCACGAGGAAAGCCCGGAACTGCTTAGTCAAATCGTTCTGGAATACTGTTTGAAAACACCTGTTTGAGAGACACTGATGCTAGCGATTTCGCAACAGTCCAAACGCGGCCGATGCCGCCCATCCGGCCACAATTGCGATCGCGAGTGACATTAAACCATAAATGAGTGGTTGCTCTCTCGAGAGATTGAACAACCAGCGCTCAAGCCCGACTTTTTTGACATCAATAGTTGTCTCGTAAACCGAAACCACCTGTCCAGCGCGGGTCAGAAAAATACGCGTCGGATAATCGCCTTCGGTCAGATTCGCGGGGAGTGCGATTGAAGTACTGAACAATGTCTCTTCGGTCAGGTCAACGCTGCCTTCGGCAAGCTTATATGCGCCTTCGGATTCGCGGATTCTGATCACCGCATCTGTAAAGCTTTGTGCGTCTGCCACGCCGCGCGGCGCCCCGACGGAGCGTATCGCTCTTGGAATTGACACCTTGTGCCGCAGGTCTTCAACGTTGGATAATACGTCTGACAAGGGCCCAGTTGTGGCCACCGTGTAAAAGCTGGGTGCAGCGTCAACCTCCACGGCCTCCGTGTTTACCCAAATACCAAAACGACGCGCCTTACGCCGCACAACGACAGGCTCTTGCGGACCGGCAACTGCCACGATGACCTGCAGAGGATCGCTTTCGACTGCCGCCGCATCGCGTTTCACAGCGCCGAACACCAAAATTTCCGATCCATCAAAGTTTGTCGTGATTTCAACCTCATTCATGCTGAGGCCCAACACCACCTCTTCCATGGCAAGAGAAACCGAAGCCCATAGTATCAAAACCATGCTTAGGAACACGCGCATCAATGCCCCTCCACTGCGCCAATGGAGTAAAGCTCGGACGGAACCAAAAGCAGATCGAGCGCAAGTTTGAAACACACCGCAAGTACCATAATCGCTAGCAGTATCCGTAGTTGCTCCGCCTGCAATCTCGTGCCGATACGTGTACCAATCTGCGCACCGATCACCCCCCCGATCAACAAAAGCACCGCAAGCGCAACATCGACAGTAAAGTTCGTCGTCGCGTGCAGCAGGGTGGTGAAGGCAGTGACAAAAATGATCTGAAAAAGAGAAGTTCCGACGACCACTTTGGTCGGCATACCCAACAAATAAATCATAGCAGGTACCATGATAAAGCCACCGCCCACACCCATGATTGCCGCTAAAATCCCAACGGCAACACCGACGAGAACCGGGGGTATGACGCTAATGTAGAGGCCGCTGGTACGGAATCGCATCTTGAATGGTAGTTTATGGACCCAGTTGTGCTTCTTGCGCGTTGGTGGCGCACCAGCTTTCGAACGCCTGATTGCTTTCAGACTTTCGAAAAACATCATCGCGCCGATGATACCTAAGAACACCACATAACAAAGCCGGACTAACAGATCGACCTGACCAAGCGACTTGAGGTAATTGAAAACGACAACACCCAAGGCTGCACCAATAAGACCGCCTATAAGCAGGACAGTTCCCATCCTGAGATCTACGGTTTTTCGTCGTAGATGCGCCAATACGCCGGAAAAGGAGGAGGCTACAATCTGATTAGCCTCAGTCGCAACCGCCACAGCAGGTGGAATTCCGATAAAAAACAAGAGTGGCGTCATCAAAAAACCGCCACCAACACCGAACATTCCAGACAAAACACCAACCATGCCACCAAGGCCCAGAAGCAGAAACGCGTTGACCGAAACTTCAGCGATTGGAAGGTAGATTTGCATGTGTCGTCTTAGCGCCAGCTGCACGAATTGTGCAAGTCAAGCGCAGCACTATCACCTACTCTGCTGATCAATTTGTGTGAACTGGTCTTACCATTCGTGAACTATTGGCCTCAAAGAAACACACCCTCACGCGTCAACAGCGAGATCCAGCGCAGCCTTAAGTAAGGTTTTTGCGTAGTCGGTTTGCGGGTTAGAGAAAAGCTCTTCCGCATCACCATGCTCCACGATATCGCCCTGCTTCATTACCACAAGACGGTGGCTCATCGC
>JBCDDS010000212.1:0-4329 GCA_039180185.1 Pseudomonadota bacterium
GACCATCGTTGCAGCTATGTTATGCGGCTCCTCTGCATTCTCTGTTGAACTGTATGATCACAGCGGCGCAAGCAAGTCCTGGATCAACAAATTTCGGGCGCAAAATGGACAGGCCGTAATAGAAGTTTCGCCGGTTCTGACAAAGGTTGCCGCACGGCACGCGCGCGATATGTCGGAAAATAGTTTTTTTAGCCATACTGGCTCCGATGGTAGCACAATTGGTGAGCGTGCTGGCGATGCTGGATATCGATTTTGCATCATCGCAGAAAACATTGCAAAAGGGCAGCGCTCGTTATCTGAAGCGTTGGAAGGTTGGAGAAAGTCAACCGGTCACCGCCGAAACATTCTGCTCCCTAAAGCACGTGAATTTGCCGTCGTGCGCGGACCAGGTGACGTTTGGGTCATGGTTCTTGGAGCTCAGGCCTGTTGAGAATAATTCTCTTGGCTGATCAAACCTCATCGGCTCGCCAACCAGTTTTCCAGTCATCGAACGGGACGATATGCGCCGGCCGTCCGTTGTCTTCCCACCAAGTATCGACAACATACTTTTTTTTGCTATCGATTTCGTAGATTGTCGCGGCCTGATGCGGCCATGTTCCAGTGTGAAATAGCGGTAGGCGAGTTTCCGGTGTGCCAACGAAATGAAACTTGATCAATCCTTTCTCGATCATCGCTCTCATATAAACGGAAGCGTTGATGCTTTCATCGACACAATCATGCTGGTCGTGACCTAGTCTCTTAAAAGTGCCTTTTCGGTCTTGATCGGTTCCGGTTTTAGCGCCCACAATCTGTTCAAAGGTGCCGAGTGCATTTTTGATTGCGGCGCGTTCAGCCTTGGGTGTTGAAGGCTTTTTGTTAAAGTTTCTTGCGATCTGGTTCCAATCTGCGTTCGAGAGTGAAACTTCACTTTTCAACTTACAGCCATATCCGTGGCAGTGGACAATCATGTCTGTGCGCGATGCATCGGTCAGGTTGCGGCTAACGAGATAGTTGTCAATTGAGCCGGTGTTTTCAGAGCAGCCGAGCAAGAAAAGTGGAAGCAAAAGCAAGATTTTATGCTGCACGCTGAAGTCCCCAAAACAAAGGCGTGAGGCCGGAAATGGACGCTGCTTTAAAATTCATGAAAGTTAAGCTGATAACAATCTGAAAGTAAACAAAAACTAAGTTTGGTGTTATAAGCGTGTATCTGATCAAGGGCGATGCGCCAACGGCTTACAACGCGGCTTCGAAGTTGAAACGCGCATACAGATGGACATAGCAAGGTGGCGTCACGACCGCCCAAAACACAACAAACACAACCAGACGGTCGATCCGCCAATGAAATACTTAACCCCCGTTTATGGCCAATTTGGGGGTATTCGACGTTAACCTCTGGACGATTAATTGACGGCATGCGATCAAATTGGGCGCACTGCAAAACGCACAATTGGAGCTGGTCTGCACCATGAACGGGGAATTGTATGCATCTAGGACTTGATGCGGAAAAGACGCAGCTTTTGCAGCGTGTACGCGACATAATACGCGATAATATCATGCCCATTGAGGCGGAATATGCGGTCGAAATTGATAAAGCTGACCGTTGGCAATTCACCAAAAAACAATTGGGCATACTGGAAAGCTTGAAAGATATTGCAAAGCAGGAAGGCCTCTTTAACCTATGGTGGGCCGATAATCCTGAAGGTCCGGCGCTAAGCACAGTAGAATATGCCTATTTCGCAGAGGAAATGGGGAAAACGCCTCTCGCGGCCGAAGTCTTCAACTGCAACGCGCCCGATACAGGCAATATGGAAGTATTTGCGCGCTACGGCACCGCTGATATGCAAGAAAAGTGGCTGAAACCGCTACTCGCAGGCGAAATTCGCTCAGCCTATCTGATGACAGAACCTGATGTGGCCAGCTCAGACGCCACAAACATCTCACTATCCTGCACGCGTGAGGGCGACGAGTATGTACTCAATGGGGAGAAGTGGTGGGCCACAGGCGCCGGCGATCCTCGCTGTGCCGTTTATATCGTTATGGTGAAAACCGGCAGTGATGACGCACCCAAGCATCAACAGCATTCGATGATAGTTGTGCCAGCAGACGCTCCTGGGATTGAAAAGCTGCGTCCTATGCAGGTTTTTGGCGCCGATGATGCGCCGCACGGGCATATGCATATTCGTTTCACTGACGTACGGGTGTCTGCAAAGAACCTTTTGCTTGGAGAGGGTAGGGGTTTTGAGATTGCCCAAGGGCGGCTAGGTCCGGGGCGCATTCATCATTGCATGCGTGCGATAGGGCAAGCAGAGGCTGCGCTTGAACTCATGTGTCGCAGGTCCTTGGAACGCGAGGCGTTCGGCAAACCTGTTGCTCAGCTTGGGGCCAATTTTGACATTATCGCAGAAGCCCGAATGGAAATTGAACAAGCCCGCCTGCTATGCCTGAAAGCAGCATGGATGATGGATCAGGGTGATGCGCGCGCTGCGGCGCCGTGGATTCACCAGATAAAAGTCGTCGCCCCACGCGTGGCACTCAAAGTCGTGGACGAGGCCATGCAGATGTTTGGGGCGCAGGGCATCAGTCAAGACACACCGCTGTCGTCCATGTGGACGCACTTGCGGACGTTACGCCTCGCCGATGGTCCGGACGCTGTGCACCGACGCCAAGTGGCACGTGCAGAACTGAGTACTTATTCGCAGCGCAAGCTTTGATCGCGCCTCGATTAACTCTCGACATTACCTGATCCTCTCCGATTAATGCGACCATGAGTTCCGAGGACAATGCACAGCCCGGATGGGGTATCTTCTGGATGGTTGTAACCGGGTTCCAGTTTGTGGTTGTCACTGCGCTTGTGAAACAACTCGGCACACGCATTCCAGCGCCCGAAGCTGCTTTTCTACGCTACTTACTTGGGCTTATCTTTCTGATCCCGATGATTGGCACCCTCAGAAGACTGCAGCTTGAACGACAGACATGGGTTTTCTTTGGTTTGCGCGGCGTATTGCATTCTTTCGCCGTCATGTTCTGGTTTTTCGCCATGGCACGTATTCCCATCGCAGATGTCACCGCGATGAATTATCTCAGCCCGATTTACGTGACACTGGGCGCCGCACTGTTTTTTAGAGAAAAGCTAGCATTGCGCAGGATTTTGGCCGTGATGATAGCCTTGCTTGGTGCGCTTATAATCTTGCGCCCCGGTTTTCGGGAGCTTGATACCGGTCATTTTGCCATGGTTTTCACGGCAATCGCTTTTGGAGGCTCGTATTTGTTGGCCAAAAAGCTGTCGGATGTTTGCAGCGCGGGTCTGGTCGTAGCCATGTTGTCAATCACTGTTACGATCGGGTTGGCACCTGTAGCGCTCGCAAATTGGGTGCAACCGACTTGGGCGGAACTGTTAATCCTGGCCGCCGTCGCCTGTTTTGCGACAGGAGGGCATTACACAATGACACTCGCCTTTCGATCGGCTCCGCTCACCGTGACGCAACCGGTCACGTTTCTGCAGTTGGTTTGGGCTGTGCTGCTCGGCATGCTGTTTTTCGATGAGCCGTTTGATCCGTGGGTCGTTATTGGCGGTCTAGTCATCGTTGGCTCTGTCAGCTTTATCAGCTGGCGCGAAGCGGCTTTGAAGCGTCGCACCGTGACACCTGCGAGTCCGGCTACAAAAGTCTGAGGCAAAGAAAAACCCCCGGCGAAACCGGGGGTTTTCGTTGTTAGTGCGTTTGAAGTTACGCCATCCACCAGCGCTCTGACCAGCGGCTGCCGTCCACGTCCCAGTTGCTGCCCATGACTTCTGGTGTGCCGATCTTGTCGTTGACCGCAAAAACGAAGTCGTTGAACATCGGAATGACCGAGCCGCCTTCGTTTGCACAGAGGTCCTGCATCTCCCAGTACATCTCACGACGCTTGTCTGTGTCGAGTTCAGCACGCGCTTTGATCATCAGTTCGTCAAAGCGCTCGTTGCACCAGAAGCTTTCGTTCCAAGAGGCACCGCATTTGTAAGCCGTCGCAAACATCTGGTCCTCAACAGGACGACCGCCCCAGTAAGAGAACACCATGCCTTTCTTCATCCAAACATCAGACCAGTAACCATCATTTGGCTCTCGTACAACGTTGAGTTCGATGCCGCCTGGAGATGCAGCGTTCTGATACAGAACGGCCGCATCGACAGCACCACCGAAAGCTGCATCTGACGAGCTAAGGTCAATGGCGAGGCTGTCTAGGCCTGCCTGATTGAGATACCACTTCGACTTGTCTGGGTCGTAGGTCTTCTGCTCAAGCTCAGTGTTGTAATAAACCTGACCGGAACCGATCGGGTGGTCGTTGCCGACCGAGCCGTAACCGAACAGAATC
>JBCDDS010000213.1:0-4118 GCA_039180185.1 Pseudomonadota bacterium
ATGCCTGTGAGAAAACTCGCACGCATGCCCGCAAACCGTCCGGGTTTACGCGGCGGTGGAGGCTGTTCGTCAAATGGCGTATTCATGCAGCCCTACAATTTAAACTTCGCCGTTTCTAAGCGGTTTGGCACTCTTCGACAATGAATTTGGTACCTAAGCGTCTGATTTCCCGTTCTATAACCGCGCTAGATAAGCATTGAAGGGGAAAAATTCAGCAATTTCAGTGCATATAAGCGTTATTGGCCTTTTAAGGAGGAGTCTGGCAGTGTTTGAAAAAACAAGGGCTGCATATGAAATCTGTAATCACCGGTTTAGTTTTATTCTCAGCTCAATTGGCTAATGCCGCGTGTTTGGATGCAGAGGCGTCCAATTGGATGAAGAGAATGATGGACGCACGCGTCACGGGTGGTGACTTTCCAAGTCCTTTTAGCGGTGCGGTTTGTCAGACGAGCGCGGTCTCGGGCAAAGAAACAAGCAGTGTATGTTACTGGGAATATAAATATCGCAATCAGGATGCGAGCGAGACATTAGATCGTTTTATCAACGCTTTGCAGAGTTGTTTTGCGGTTGATCAGGTGCCTGATGATCAACCAGTAAATCATCCGGATAGCTATGATCTCTACCAGTACGTCATTGATGAAACGCGTGTATCATTGGCGCTCAAAGACAAGGCGGCGTTAAACAAGACTTATGTTTTCCTGAGATTTGAACCGGGTAGTGATGGCTAGAAACGAATACGGCGCTTGCAAGAACAAAAACATGTCGTTATACGCGCGCCATTAATCCGCAGGTATGGGCGGGCCGATAAGGGAGACATCCTTTGACGTCCACCGGTTGAAGCACCCGCTTTGATCCCATGCCGAGGCAGAAACCGGAAAGGAAAATGTATATGGCTCTTCCAGAGTTCACTATGCGCCAGCTATTGGAAGCGGGCGTTCACTTCGGCCACCAAACACAGCGATGGAACCCGCGCATGGGCGAGTTCATCTATGGTGCGCGCAACGGCATTCACATTATGGACCTCACGCAGACCGTTCCGCTGCTCGATGCAGCGCTGAACGCTATCCGTGAAACGGTCGCCAAAGGCGGTCGTATCCTTTTTGTCGGCACAAAGCGTCAGGCCAGCGGCCCGATTGCGGAAGCTGCTGAGAAATGCGCGCAATATTATATGAACCACCGTTGGCTCGGTGGCACGTTGACCAACTGGCAGACCGTTTCGCAATCGATCAAACGCCTGAGCGAGCTTGATGAGCTGATGCAAGGCGGGGCAGAGGGTCTCACCAAGAAGGAGCGTCTTGGTATCGAGCGCGAGCAGGGCAAGTTGCAAGCCTCTCTCGGCGGTATACGCGAGATGGGCGGCACGCCTGACCTGCTATTCGTCGTTGACGTGAAGAAGGAAGCGCTTGCCGTCGCTGAGGCCAACAAACTTGGCATTCCTGTCGTGGCGATCGTTGACACCAATTGCTCACCCGATGGCATTGATTTCATAATTCCAGGCAATGACGACGCAGCCCGTGCAATCACTCTCTATTGTGATTTGGCAGCGCGCGCTGCGCTCGACGGCATGTCCGCACAACTTGGCGCTGCCGGCGTAGATGTTGGCGCAATGGAAGAAGCGCCGGTTGAAGAGGTGCTGGTGGAAGAAACGCATGCGGAGGAGACAGCTGCCGAAGAAGCACCTGCCGAAGAAGCACCCGCTGAGGAAGCACCTGCAGAAGAGGCTGCCGCGGAAGAGGCTGCTGCGGAAGAAGCGCCCGCCGAAGTCGAGGCTGAACCAGCTGCAGAAGAAGCCAAAGCTGACAGCTAACTGTCACGAGACGAAACATGGCTGCAGAACAGCTCGCAGCCAGACCCACACCAGATTTGAGGAGAGCCAAGATGGCGATCACTGCTGCACTTGTGAAAGAGCTGCGCGACAGCACCGGCGCGGGCATGATGGATGCGAAAAAAGCGCTTACCGAAACCGACGGCGATATGGAAGCGGCGGTTGACTGGCTGCGTACCAAAGGCCTGGCGAAAGCGGCCAAGAAATCGGGCCGTACGGCAGCTGAAGGCCTGGTGGCTGTCAAGGTCGATGGTGGCAAAGGCGTGGCTGTTGAGGTCAACTCTGAGACCGACTTCGTGGCCAAAAACACCGAATTCCAGGACATGGTTGCAAGCATTGCCGGTGCGGCACTTGGGGTAGGGGATGTTGACGCCCTTGCCGCGGCTGATCTCGGCGGCAAAACCGTGGCGGACACAATCACCGACAAGATCGCGACCATTGGCGAGAACATGTCTCTGCGTCGCATGGCGGCGGTCGAGGGCGGCACGGTTGTGAGCTACGTGCACAACGCGGCTACCACCGGCATGGGCAAAATCGGCGTGCTCGTTGCGATGAATGGCGGCGATGAAGCGTTTGGTAAGCAGGTTGCTATGCACATTGCTGCAACGAGCCCGGCCGCGCTGAACGAAGAGCAGCTTGATCCGGCCGTTGTCGAGAAGGAAAAGCAGGTTCAAATCGACATCGCCCGTGAATCTGGCAAACCAGACAACGTCATCGAGAAGATGATCGTCGGGCGGATGAAGAAATTCATGGCTGAGGTGACGCTGGTTAATCAGTCGTTCGTCATTAACCCGGACGTCACAGTTGGCGCCGCTGCTGCAGAGGCAGGCGCAGAGATCGTTGCGTTCGCGCGTATGGAAGTCGGCGAAGGCATCGAGAAGAAAGAAGAAGACTTCGCGGCCGAAGTCGCCAAGACGGCGGCTGGCGGCTGAACGCTTCGTGTCAGTCTGGGAAGTGAAGGGCACCCTCGGGTGCCCTTTTTTGTTAGGGCTTAAGACAAGCCGCTATGCAAGACCAACGGTTCGCCTAATTCGAGGCAGTATTTCATCAGGCGCACCTATTATGTGATATCGAGCGTCTCTGGCTTACTTTTAGTGGCGACGGAACCCTCTACTACGGAAACCGCGACTGCGGACACCCCGACTGCGAAATCCGCGGCTACGGAAACGGCCGAACCGGTTAAACCGGGAGTGGCCAAAACGATTGAAGCTGCGTGACCTGAAGCGGCTACCACGAAAGCCCTTCTTTTTGAATTTGAAGTTGGCTTGGTGCAGCTCCGCACTTATCGTGCCTGCTTGTGCAACCGCAGTCGTTACGACAGGCGTAGATGCTGCTACGTAGTGTGATTGGTTAAATTGTGCTGCGCCAGCAGTTGTAGCGAAACCTGTGATAGTTAAGGCGGCGATGGCGAGAAGTCTTCTCATTTTCGGTCCTCCGTGTATCTTTATGTGCTGAATATCTTTGGTTTAAGGCTGATCCGGGCAAACCACGCCTTTGCGAGCAATATGTCAGATTTGAAACATGCAGGTCTGATTAGACGCTAACTACGACTGATTTGAACGCCAAAAGTATCCGGAGAAACAGCCGGTTAAGTGGCTTCACAAAGTGTTCACAGGAAGGTTTTGGTAAGGTCACGTGCGGTAAAATGACGTGAGGTCAGGGCGGGCGGCGTGCACTTTCTCCGATTAATGCGTAGCCACCTGACGTCGAATAAAAGTATGCCAGTTGGGGTACGTCGTCCCCAATAGAAAAAGGCTTAAAGCCACTTTCAAGCTTCCTCAAAACTGTTATAACCTCGCTATGGCACAAAGACGATGGCGTCGTCTGAGGGGCAGGGCCCTTCGCCGCATTCTACGTTCCTGTACGCCGGGACTTTCAATCGGGAGATTGAGGGCCCCGCCTTGGTCTCCAACCATAGGAGACAGGCCATGTCATGGTCACCTGAGAAAACCGTCGTCAACAGTTGGAACGAGTGGGACCCCCTGAAACACGTGATCGTCGGACGTGCCGACAATTGCCACATCCCGCCTGAAGAACCCGCGCTTGACGCCAAGGTGCCCGAAGACAGCGACATGCGTGGCCAATGGGGCATGCGCCCGCAGGAGACGATTGATCGGGCCAATGAGTTGCTAGATACATTCGCAGGTCAATTAGAGGCGCGCGGCATCCGCGTAGATCGCCCCACGCCAATTGACCATGCGCTCCCCGTCACCACACCCGGCCATCTTTCTAAAATATCATCACAAAACTCTGATACTAGATGTCGCCACGAAGGCTACGCCCAGCACACGGA
>JBCDDS010000214.1:0-4101 GCA_039180185.1 Pseudomonadota bacterium
AGGCGGTCGGCATCCATGACGAGCTTCTCAAACCCGGTGCAAAGTCCGCCTTCGAGCCATCCGGCCGAATGGAGCACAAAATTTGCCCCTGCAAGGGCCGTCGAATGCATGCTATCGGCGCTTTCATAAGCGGCCTGGGCGTCTTCGATCTTGCTGGCAGTGAGCGACCCCCCGCAGCGCAATGGCAGCCCAAGACGCCGGGCCATTTGGCCGATGGCGTAGTTGCTCATCACAGGCTCCGGCATTCCAAAGGTAGGCGCACCACTTTTTAAGCTCATCGAAGAAAGGAAATTGCCAAGGACAAAAGGTGCGCCTGGCTTCACGATCTGCGAGAAAGCGCAACACATCATCGCTTCTGCCATCGCCTGCGTCACGCTGGCGGCCGTACTCACAGGCCCCATTGCGCCCGAGAGGATAAATGGCACCACCACGATCCCTTGCCCGCGCCCGCAATAGACCTGAATGGCTTGGCTCACGACTTTATCGACCAGAAGCGGCGAGTTGGTATTCACATTGCCCATAATGACACAATGCTCGTCCATCACCTCTTTGCCATGCAGTATCTCAGCCATATCGACACTATCCTGAGCACGGCTCATCTCAGTGATCGCGCCCAGATGTGGCTTATCCGAACGGGTCATGTGCAGGTAGACCATGTCGAGATGTCGGTGGCTGACCGGCACATCGCATGGTTCACAAATCACCAATCCTGTGTGATGCAGATTTGGATGCAGAAAGGCGAGCTTCACCAGTTTTTCAAAGCTCTCCATGTCGCCGTAACGCCGCCCACCCTCCAGATCACGCACAAATGGGGCGCCGTAAATCGGGGCAAAAACCTGGTTCTCTCCGCCAATTGTCACGCTGCGCTTCGAGTTTCTCGCGACCTGCTGAAATTCACTCGGCGCTGATTTGCAAAGTGCTCTGATCCAGGATGCATCGGCGTTTATACGGTTATCCTTGACCTCCGCACCCGCCTTGGTCCAGATTCTGTGCGCTTCAGGATCATCTCGAAATTCGATACCGATATCTTCGATCAGCCAATCGACCTGTCGCTCCAAGGTTTCGACGGTTTCTTCATCAATCACATCGAAAAACGGCATTTTCCGCTGAACGAACGGGGAAGGTGCTGCCGCTCCACTTCCATCGTCCAATTGTCTTCGGGTACGCGCGCGTCTGGCCATGAGAGTCTTCCTTTCACATCACTTTATCTTCTGAAATTATCGCTGTGATCCTTGTAAATTTTGGGGCTTTAGATAATTTGAAGTTATGCAAGAGCTCTGGAAACTAGTCTCCTCACCCCGTCATTTACTGGTTTTTGAAGCGGCGGCACGTATTGGGTCCTTTACAGGCGCAGCGCGCGAGTTAAACGTGCAGCAACCTGCTGTTTCAGCATCAATCAAACAGCTTGAGACCTCACTGGGGATCGCTCTTTTTCGACGATCTCATCGCGCCGTCGCGCTCACGCAAGCAGGTGAACGTCTTTACAATGAGGTTACAGAGGCCTTTGATCGCATTCACCAAACGGCCAACATGCTGAGCCAACGCAACGTTCATGCTCACGTAACGTTTTCCGTTTCGACTGCATTTGCCAATTATTGGATGGTTCCGCGTTTGAGTGATTTACATGCGGCACACCCGGATATCGACCTTCGCCTGCAAACATCAGAGCGCGAACCCGATATCGACGCTGAGGGGATCAGCCTCGCCATTCGTCGCGGGACAGGCGACTGGCCTGGATGTGAAAGTCACCTGATTGCCCCAGAGATTATTTCGCCGATTTCGTCGCCACGCGTGAACGCAACAGCAATCAATCTCGCGACTGTGGCAAATCTTCTAAATCAGTCTCTAATTCACCTTGAAGAGCCCATTCGGGAGCGTCCCAGCTGGGCTGATTTCTTTGCCCACTGGAACGTTCCCTACACCGAGCCAAAGACTGGGCTACGGTTGAATGACTACGCTTTGGTGCTGCAAGCGGCGATTGCCGGAGAGGGGTTCGCCTTCGGCTGGCATCACGTTACCAAACACCTAATTGATCAGTCGCTTTTGGTCGCCCGCACCGAGTGGGCTTGGGAGACAGGCGCTGGGTTTTATCTTGTGTGGTCGTCAAGTAATCCGCTCAGCCCGCAGGCAGCGCGGGTACGGGATTGGTTGACGTCGATAAACAACTGATTTCAAACTGCCAGTTCATCCAAGCTTTGACTTGGATTTTCTTTTTCAAGACTTGCCTGCTGCACCCTTGCTATCAGGTCCTTGTCTTGCTCCATGGTATCAATTTGAGACTTTAGATGATCGAGTACGCCACACAGAGCGTCAGTTTTGATCGCCCAGTAGCCATCAAAAGGTGAACTGAGGTCAAGAAGGGTCATAAAGATCGAAGTGTAGAATGTCGGCAGTAGGAATACATAAACGTAATCTATAGAGATTTGGCCGTTAGCCTCACCGAAGAAAGACAGGGTAATTGTTAATGACATCACAAAGATTAATGTCATAATGAAAGGAGACATGCGTTTTTCGATGCAAACTGTGCGTTGAGCTCGAAGACTCGCCAGGTTCCCAACGCCCTTCATGATCTCCTCAAGCGCCACACGGTCGTTGTAATCAACAGGAACCAGCTCTCCTACAGTGAGAAGACTATCTTGCAAAACCACCGCATTATCGGCACTTGCAACAACCTTTCGTCCACGAAGCATATTGCTCAAGTAGTCTCGCAGCAGACACCTTAGCGCCAGAATTGAATTGTAGTTCTTTACTGGATCTCCACTGGCCATAAAGTAAGTCGCGAAATCTGAGATTTTTCTCACTTCATTCGCTTCGGAATATAAAACCTGTTTAAGTTCGTCGAAATCTGACAGTCCTTTAAGAAGTAAAAACGCCACGCAAATTGCGTAGAGGACCGTCACAGCATCCTTAAAAAGATCATTAACTTTGAAAAGCGCTGCATCGAGCGTATCGCCCGCATTTGAGACGCCATAAACAGACAGGCTGCTTTGCTCATCAGAGGCAAATTCTGGAAACACATGGTATAGCGTCACAAAAAAAATACCGACGGAAATCGGAAAAATAATGCGAACATTAATCGTGTAGGAGTAGAGCTTAAAAATATTCGAAGCTGGTACCAGTATCAAAGGAAACAATAAAACAAGCACGAACCAGAAATTAAAAAGATTTGATATCTTAGACAGATAAGCAGTGGACAGAACAATGATTACGTGAACGACGTAGATCGTGATGTTTCTGTAGTCATGTTGCTCAAAAAAATTTTTCATGATTCTTACTAAACAAAAAGTTGCACCCCAAGTTGGTACATGAACGTCTAAATTCAAAGTCGTCCAGAGGAAAATTTAAAAATCGAGCTCAACTAGGAAGCAATCCTCGGACGACCGCTGGCCTCGACCGTCAAACGTGCCTCGATGAAGACATCTTGCGCTTCAATCTCTGCCTTTTTGACGTCTTTCTCGACGCGAATGCGAACATCCTGAGCGCCGGCCTCATCTGCCGCTGTCCGCGCCTCTACCTCAAGCTGTTCCTGCAGGGCCTGTAAGGCGGAAGATTCTTCGACAAAATCTTTTGGACCACTTTCAAAATGAACGCGAAACAGTCCCTCTAAAGGCGCAGTAACGGTGCCAGATCGTCTAATCGTCACCTGCCCCACAACAGCACCGATTGCGTTCGCCACGCCGGCATGCTCAGGCAAAATCGTTTCACAACCCAGTCGATCGCCCACCGCTGGGTAATAACTTGGCGCAGACGCACCAAG
This sequence comes from Pseudomonadota bacterium, assembly GCA_039180185.1. Classification (GTDB taxonomy): domain Bacteria; phylum Pseudomonadota; class Alphaproteobacteria; order Rhodobacterales; family Rhodobacteraceae; genus Roseovarius. Next base: position 3,758 of record JBCDDS010000214.1, read on the forward strand.
CCCCAAGAGTGGGATGTTCAGCCCGGTTGATAATCGCACCAAGCCTCTGTGATCAGACAGGCCCTTTTGCATCAAAACGTGAGACGCAAGTTGCGCCGAGGGGATACCATAATCATGAGATTCTTCGGCAAAAGCAGACTCTAATAAGGCTAAAGAAGTCTGATGTGTGAGCTGATCAATGATCATCTGCGCCATGTTACCGGCATCTTCGCTAACGACGTCGCCACTGCCCGTTCTTTTGCGGCAAAGCAACAGAATGGCCTTTTCCGCGGCGGATTTATCCCAATTCTCAAGTCGCCCAAGTACGTGACTTGCGTCCGATGGGGTCGGACCGGAAACCTGAA
>JBCDDS010000215.1:0-3925 GCA_039180185.1 Pseudomonadota bacterium
CGCCTTACCGCCGGGCGTCCATTATATACAAATTGAGGACGCCAACGGGCGAAAGCTGCGGAGTAAATACGCGATAGTCTCAGAGGCCGCGTTCTACCGGCGTGTTAGCAGCGGTTTGGAGAGCATGTTTTGGGCGCGTTTTGTACAACCAACACGTATTCATACCGAAAGCGACGAGATGAGGGAAAAGCTCATCCAAACCTTAGCCGAAGGATGTGTGCACTTTTATGACCAAGCCGCTCCTTTGGTTGAGAGCGGCGCTGGTCCCGAGGATGTCTGGATTCATGGTCTCGCGCAGAGTTACAGAACAGAATTGCGACCTGAGAAACCGCTTGAACGAGCGCAGGAAATCGTAGAGCGAAACCCGGAGCGCTACGCAGAGCTAACCAGGTTGCTACAGTCGAACACCGAGTTTTCCAACTTAGAGCGGTCGCTTTGCCGCGTAAAATGGATGCTTCGGCGATTAAATGGAAAGCCGCGTGGCGCCGCACGAGTTATAAAAGCGGCTCTGACATTTGACGATGGTCTCGACTACGTGCTTGAGAAGGTACGCTCACACTCCGGTGTTCAAATCGAAGTGGGCGACTGGGCCAGACGGCACCCAATCTTGTCATCGCCGATCATAGCTTGGCGACTTTATCGTGCAGGTGGATTTCGCTGACTGGCTTAGGATGCTGTGCGAAGCGCCTTGCCTGTCGACACCATTTTGAAGGCCTCGATAATCTGATCGATGTCTTCTTCGCTGTGCGCTGCAGATACGCTGAGACGCAGGAGTGATTTCGATTGAGGTGTCGCGGGCGGTAATGCGAGGTTTACGTAAACGCCTTGGTCCAAAAGCGTGTTCCATCCTTGAACTGCCGTCAATTCGTCCGCAATTTCGATTGCAACAATGGGTCCGGGGTCGGACAAGGGCTCAAATCCAAGTTGGCGCAGGCCTGCATGGAGCTGTCGCGCACGTGCCCAAAGCGCTGCACGAGGTTTGCCATCATTCGCAATAATCTTTAGCGCTGCGCGTGCTACAGCAACATTTGCGGGAGAGCCTGAAGCGGTGAAAAGATATGGTCGGCTGGTTAGCCGGATCATTTCAAACTGCGGATGACGTGAGACGCAAAACCCACCAATTGACGCGAAACTCTTGGAAAATGTGCCGGTAATAAAGTCAACTTGATCGAGCACCCCTTGAGCGGCACTCACACCATGACCACGGTCACCATAGCAGCCAACGGAATGCGCCTCATCTACCAGGATCATTGCATTATTGTTATGCGCAACCTCGGTCAGTTCCGCGACCGGCGCCACATCGCCAAACATGGAATAGAGCCCTTCAACCACAACAAGACGCGCGCCTGTCTCTGGCAGCCTTTTGAGACGGCGATCCAGGTTCTCGGGGCTATTGTGTCGGAAGACATGCGTTTCAGCGTCACTCAAGCGACAGCCATCGTAAATGCATGCGTGACTATCTGTGTCGATGATCAGATGATCGCCCTTGCCCGCCAACGCGCCGATCGCTGCCAGATTGCTTTGATAACCAGTGGTGAATACCATGGCCGACGAAGCGTTAAAGTGCTCTTTCAGCTCGTCCTCGAGCGCGACATGCTCAGCATATGTGCCATTTGCTAAACGGCTTCCCGTTGTCGCGGTACCATGCTCATCTACTGCTGATTTGGCCGCGGACATGCAGGTATCTTCGTAAGTCAGGCCGAGATAGTTGTTGGTACCGGCGAGAATGACTTCTCTATTTCCGACCAAAGCGCGGGTTTGGGACAGCAGCCTATCAAACACAACACCGAACGGCCGCGTTTCACCCATACTGTCGATGCGCTCGATACGTTGGCTTACGTCGTCAAACTTTGAGAAAATGTTGTTCTGCGACACGGTAACCTCAAGATGCTGTTTTGTTCGAAATTGCAGTTACCAGAGACTTGACTGTATCAAGTTGCGATCCTTCTTCGACTGAGAAGCCGATGTCAAAGTGTTCCTCGATATCCATTATAAGCTCAAACATTGCAACCGAGTCTAGCGCTAGATCGGCAGCTATGTGCGTATCTTCTGAAAAATTCACCGCCGCCTGCGTATGCTTACGCATGATCTCTGAAACCTGCGCGAAAATCTCATCTGTGTTCTGCACCATCAGTCTGCTCCTAGGGCCTCTTACTAGGCCGCCTGTTTACCTCGGTTAAGGAAGGGTTCAAGACAGCGCTGCATTGTCTCGTCCAATGCCAACGGTTGCTCTACTGGAGAGCTAGCTATCCAGTCACCGGCCTTCATTTCTTGAAGTTTCTCGCTTGAAAATACCTGCGCCTTACCGCTGATTCTTGCAATGATATCTGTCGCACGACCTGCAAATGCAATAATCGGAGACGGAACAACGAATTGGCGTATGGGCCGATTCAAGCTTCGGCTTGCGCTGTTAGCCACGTCCTGCCAACCGATGCTCTCGTGACCGTATGGGGTGATTACAGGCTCATGCTCGCAATCTTTACAGGCGATCGACAGCAAAAGCTTGGATAAATCGACAACATCGATGATCGAAAATCTAAAGTGTTTTGCGGGACCAGGTATGGGAAGGAAACCCTTCGAAAGATTTGCGAATAGAGGATAAGTCGCGCTGTCATGCGGGCCAAGAACGGCTGGCGCTCGAATGACAGTGATCTTCATATTGCAACTCATTTCAGACAGCGCTGCTTCAGCGGCGGACTTTGAACTGGCGTAGGAAGACACGCTCGGTCGTGTTGCCGCGAGAGAAGAAAGAAAAACAAAGTGTTTCACGCCGTTTTCTGCACAAATCTGAGCAAGTTGTTTCGTCGCATCTGTATTGATGGAAAAAAAGTCACCCTTTCGCAGAGCCTTGGTCGCGCCCGCTAGATGAACAACGCAGTCGACCCCTTTGATCAGTTTAGAGAGCGCGGTGACGTCAAGGAGATCTCCGAGCACCCATGTCAAGTTCACTTCGTCTTGCCTAGATGTCCGGGTTAATGCGGAAACTGAGAGGTCAGAGGCTGTGCAATCCTCAAGAAACTGGCGGCCGATAAAGCCTGTCGCGCCGGTGACGGCAATTTTCGGTTTGCGTTCGGATTTCAAGGGAGCTTCCCTTTTAGGCAATACCCACGGAGGACAAGCTCATTTGTGGTTTGATCGCCGCATCTTTGTTCGCGCGCGTTTCGGTTAATTGGCCATCCAGGTAAAGAACCTTCGCATTGGCCCGGCTCAATTTTCCAGAGCTGGTTACAGGCAAAGATCTCATAACAACAAAAACCAACTCAAACGGAACGCCAACAACGCTTCGCACCGCGTTTACGATCTCACGCTTGATGTTGTCCCTTACTTCTTTGTCTCTTACTCCACATTCAACAAGAAGAATAACCTGCGACGCACCGTCAGATTTGCGAAAATCAAAGGCTGCAGTGCGCGACACATGCTTCCCACCAGCTTTCTGAGCCACCCACTCTAGGTCTTGCGGCCAGATGTTTTTGCCGTTCCAGATCATCAGATCTTTTGAGCGGCCTGTTATGACCAACTCGTCATCAAGCCAGTAACCCAGATCGCCCGTTGCAAACCAACCGTCTTCATCACAAAGCGGATTCAGGCCCTCACCCGCGCGGAAGTATCCTTGCGCTAGGCTGTCGCCCTTCAGCATGACCTGACCAATTTCTCGCGGTGCGACTTCGGCGCCTGTTTTGCTCCTGATGCTGATTTCCATTGAGCGCAGCGGCACGCCACACGCCGTGAAAATACGTTGCTTTTGAACCAGATCCACGACTGGGTTGGCGTGTGCAGTTGTCTGAAGTTCCAAAAGGTTCACCGCATCCTTGCGAGGCCCCATATTCAACGGCGCGAAAGAGGCCGCCAACGTGACTTCGGCCATTCCATAGCTTGCAACAAACGCCTTGCTGTCGAAGCCAGATGGTTTGAAGACTTCGGTGAA
>JBCDDS010000216.1:0-3876 GCA_039180185.1 Pseudomonadota bacterium
CGCCGGTAAGCCTTCTGCGCCAATTGCGAAACCCGCCGAAAAACAGACGAGCTCGTCAACAAGACCTTCTTTCAAAAGAGATGCTGCTAGAGCGCTTCCGCCTTCGCAAAAAACAGAGGTTAGGCCTCGCGCGCCGAGTTCCGACGTAACCGCAGGCAAATCCAAATGCTGCCCTGAGAGTTGACATGGTATTAGGTCCGCGCCCAACCCTGCCCAAGCCTCAAGCAAAGCCTCATCGCAATCAGGGCCATGACACATCCAGACCGGCAGTTCAGCCGCTGTTTTTGCCAACTGTGACATCAACGGCACGTCAAGCCTGCGAGATACCACGATGCGCAGAGGTTGGTGGCCCATTCCCATATCGCGCACAGTCAAGGCAGGGTCGTCGGCGCGCGCTGTGCCCGCTCCGATCATCACAGCGTCGTGCCGCGCGCGTGCTGCATGAACCCAGCGTCGCGCCTGAGCACCAGTGATCCATTGGCTCTGACCAGCTGCAGTAGCGATGCGCCCATCAAAGGAACTCGCTAGTTTCAGCGTCACACGCGGTCTACCCCGACGAATACGGCTCAAAAAACCACTTAATGTGTCTTCGGCTTCTGTGGCGAGCAGCTCCGTACGCAGCTCGATACCGGCCGTTTGCAGTTTTTCGAACCCTTTTCCTGACACACGGGGGTCCGGATCAGTGATTGGAGCCACAACGCGAGCAATCCCCGCTTCAATCAGCGCTTCTGCGCATGGCGGTGTCTTGCCAGTATGCGCACATGGTTCAAGACTAATGTAAGCTGTGGCACCCCGCGCAGCCTCTCCGGCTTGATCAAGTGCAACTCGCTCCGCATGAGGTCGACCGCCGCGTTGCGTGCATCCTCTACCAACGATCCGGCCGTCGCGCACAATGACGCAGCCGACACTTGGGTTGGGCCAACATTGACCCAGCCCGCGCCGCCCCAAGGCGATGGCACATTTTAGAAACCGGGTATCGACGTCCGTCACGCACCCTCCGGTATTTTGATATCAGCCGTCGTCAGCAGTCGCGTTTGGGCGCAGTTCGCTGACAAATTTATCGAAATCATCTGCGGCTTGGAAGTTCTTGTAAACACTTGCAAATCTTACATATGCCACAGTATCAATACGAGCTAAGCTCTCCATAACGATCTCGCCAACGACTTTCGAAGAAATGTCAGTTTCTCCAAGAGACTCTAGCCGGCGAACAATTCCGGAAATCATCTGCTCCACACGTTCGGGTTCAACTGGACGCTTCTGCAAGGCGATACGAATAGAGCGTTCTAGCTTATCACGGTCAAAGTCTTCACGCCGACCGTTGGATTTGACGACCACGAGATCACGCAACTGCACGCGCTCATAAGTGGTAAACCGTCCCCCGCAGGCCGAGCAAAATCGCCTGCGTCGGATCGAAACATGATCCTCCGCTGGGCGTGAATCCTTTACCTGGGTATCAATATTTCCGCAAAACGGGCAGCGCATAGGCCTATCCCCTTTTCTTATCCGCCTCTGTCCATCATGGGTCTTACGCCCAGCTATACACAGCGACTATAGGCCACCCGCAAGGTTTTGGGTAGAGGAGAAATAATACCGCAGTATCTTGGGCTTAAATTGGCGGATTTACTGTGCCAGATGGGCCACGACTTCGCGAACACGCGGCGCATCACGATGTTCGAACACGTAAATCGCCTGCCACACGCCAAGCATTAATTCACCGTCAGAGACGGGAATATTCACGCTCACCGGCATCATCGTCGATTTGATGTGTCCAGGCATATCGTCAGGACCTTCCAGCGTATGCTTAAGGTAGCTCATACTTGGGTCAGTGGTCTGAGGAACAAGCCGGTAGAAATACTCAAACAGGTCCCGCTGCACATTCGGATCAGCGTTTTCCTGAATCAATAGGCTAGCAGATGTATGACGGATGAACAGTGTCAGCAGGCCGGTCTGCACGCCCTGCGCCTCAACCCATTTCAGGACATCGTCGGTGAACTCATAGATGCCCTGCCCATCCGTTTTGATTTCAAAGGTGGTTTGCGAAACGGTCCCCATGGTCGCCACGCCTTCTGCCAAAATGTCAAAGATGGCCAACCTCTAGCTCCGATGAGAGGAAGGTTCCATATCAAAATCGGCAGGCCGTGCCGAGAGCCTTAATTCTTTTGCAAACCTGCAAAAGGATTTAAGTATCGCGGTGGTTGAGCCGTCGTTATTGATCCAAGAAAGACCGAAGCTTGCGGCTGCGGCTCGGATGTTTCAGCTTACGCAGTGCTTTCGCTTCAATCTGACGAATACGTTCCCGGGTAACGCTGAACTGTTGGCCAACTTCTTCAAGTGTATGGTCCGTATTCATCCCGATACCAAACCGCATCCGCAGAACCCGCTCTTCGCGTGGCGTCAGCGAGCTGAGCACGCGAGTCGTGGTTTCTTTCAGGTTATCCTGAATGGCACTGTCGAGCGGCAGGATGACATTCTTGTCCTCAATGAAATCACCAAGCTGGCTGTCTTCCTCGTCGCCAATGGGTGTCTCAAGGCTGATCGGTTCCTTGGCGATCTTCATCACCTTCCGAACCTTCTCAAGCGGCATTTGTAGCTTCTCAGCGAGTTCTTCCGGCGTCGGTTCTCGGCCAATTTCGTGCAGCATCTGACGACCCGTACGCACCAGTTTGTTGATCGTCTCAATCATATGCACAGGAATGCGGATTGTACGTGCTTGATCCGCGATGGAGCGTGTGATCGCCTGACGAATCCACCAGGTCGCGTAGGTGGAAAATTTGTAGCCGCGACGATACTCGAACTTATCCACTGCCTTCATCAGGCCGATGTTTCCTTCTTGAATAAGATCAAGGAATTGCAGTCCGCGGTTCGTGTATTTTTTCGCGATCGAAATCACCAAACGTAAGTTCGCCTCGACCATTTCCTTCTTGGCCTGACGGGCTTCTTTTTCGCCTTTTTGAACCTGATTAACGATGCGACGGAATTCTGGAATATCAAGACCGACATATTGGCCGACTTGTGCCATATCAGCGCGAAGCTCCTCGACCTTTTCGGGAGAGCGCTCCATGAACATTTTCCAGCCACGACCATCTTTCTTGGCCATATCTTCAAGCCAATTCGGATCAAGCTCGCGACCACGATACTCTTCGATAAATTCCTTGCGGTTGATCCGCGCCTGATCGGCGAGTTTCACCATAGAGCCATCAATCGACATGATACGACGGTTGATGCCGTAAAGCTGGTCAATCAGTGCTTCGATACGGTTGTTGTGCAGGTGTAGCTCATTCACCAGCTCGACAATCTCAGCGCGAAGCTTTTGATACTTCTCTTCCTGCTTCTTGGTGAAAGAACCGTCTTCATTCAGAGTTGCCGAAATCCGGCTGTCCTGCATTTCTGAGAGCTTTTCGTAGTCGTCAGCGATCCGATCGAGCGTTTCCAAAACACGCGGCTTCAACGCGGCCTCCATAGCCGCAAGGCTCATATTGGCCTGTTCGTCATCATCGTCATCGTCGTCATCGGATGCGATTGGATTGCCATCGGCATCAAGTTCGGGTTCACCGCTTGGTTCCGCGCGTTCTGTTGGCGCGGTAGAAATATTTGCAGCTTCGACGACAGGCTCCCCGCCCTCTTCTTCGCCCATTTGGTTGCCGAAAGTCGCTTCAAGATCTATCACATCACGAAGAAGGATGTCCTCACCCAAAAGTTCGTCGCGCCATATGGTGATCGCCTGAAATGTCAGCGGGCTTTCGCAAAGCCCGGCGATCATCGTATTGCGTCCGGCCTCGATGCTGCGCATGTCGACGTCCAGCAGCTTGCGCTGCTCGTCGAGCAGGTTCGCGCGCATGCGGATCTGGTGCAGCAATGCCAGCACCGAGAACGGCG
>JBCDDS010000217.1:0-3831 GCA_039180185.1 Pseudomonadota bacterium
AAAGCCGCTGCGCGGTGGCTACGGGCGCGCGGCCTTCCGGTGTTCTGTACGCCGCGCGATGCCAAGGCTTTGAGCCAGAAAGGGATCAAGACCACCGCCATTCGCCGCGACCTCGGAGAACCTCAGCCATTCTTCAATGGCAGAATCCGCACCACACCCTGCGTACACGGGAGGGGGATCATCGGTTCCTTGATGGAACATGGCGTTGGCTATTTCATCGAGTTGCCCGGCGAGCCATCTCTGTTCCTGACCGGCGATACGGTGCTGACGGCTGAGCTGCGACACTTCGTCGAAGCCCAAAGGCCTGACTTGATTGTTGCCTCTGCGGGTGGCGCACGCTTTGATGTCGGCGGCAAAATCATCATGGACGACCAAGACATGGTCTCGCTCGCCAGACTCACCTCCGGCGCGGTTGTAGCAAACCACATCGGAGCCATAAGTCACTGCCCCGTCTCGCGCGAAGACGTCACGCAAACGGCGGCGCGGGCTGGTTTGGCGGATCGGATATCCGCGCCCGCCGATGGCGAAGAACTCGAGTTTTCGTAGCTGACTTTGGAAGTGACTGTCGGCCCAAAGCTGCCGTTGGACGAAGGCGATCGCCGCTGCAGTGCGGCCCGTCGAACCTGCCACACGCTGCAGGAGCACAATCGAGATCGCGGCGAACTCACAGTCTGCGGACTTAGCCGCCTTTGAAAAAGAACCGAACTGGGCGCCTTCCCCAACGTGAATCCGACAGATGAGGGGAGTGTCGCAACCGAGCAAATCACTCCGGTTCCTGCAACAGTTGCGCGCAGGTGCGCCCGCGTTTGCTCAATCAAGATCGAAGGATTCAACGCTCCGCGCAGGGATTGGTCATTTCTTCCGTCAACAGCGCCAGTCCGGCTGCGAGAGCATTCCGCTGTTCCGGCTCCAGACAACTTAGCAGCTTCTCCAGATGGGCACGCTGCACCTCGGCAGCCCGCAAGAAGACTGTTTCGCCCATTTCGGTCAGCTGAACACATTTGGATCGTCGGTCGGTGGTGTGTGGCCTGCGCTTCGCCAAGCCATCTTTTTCCAGACCATCTATGAGGGTGGTGACATTGCGCTTGGTTACGGACAGGCGCTCCGCCAGCTCGACCATTGTCAGCACCTCGCCTCCTGCGAGCGCTTGAAGCGTTTGAAACCGCGCCGTCGACAAGTTCACTTTTGCGAGCCCCAGACGCAGGTGTCGTAGGAAAGGGGGAACGAAAGCGCAAATTGCTTCACCAGAAGAGACTGTCACTTGCGGCCTCCATTTAGTGTATATATACACCAGATTTGCACACACTTTGTTTATCGAAGGCCTTAGGCGATGACGACAAGCAATGCAAATTGGGCCGTTATTACGGGCTCAACCGGAGGTATCGGCAGTGAGATCGCTGAACTGCTGGCGGCTCGTGGCCAGAATATGATTTTGCTCAACAGGTCGGTGTCGAAGACGGATGCGCAGAAGGCACGGCTTCTAGCAAAACATCCGGGATTGCAAATCGAGGCGGTTATCGCCGATCTGATGGATGCGTCGCAAACGGCGCGTGCTATCAAAGCCATCAACGCGATACCCGGGCGAGTAGATGCTCTTTATAACAATTCCGGCGTTCTAACGTCCGAGAAGGTTCTCAGTAAACAGAACTTTGAATCCCAATTCGCCGTGAATGTCCTGGCACCCTATCAACTTACGATAGGTTTGAAGGACAAGATGATGCGTAGTGCTACGGATACACCGGGTATGGTGGTTCTGTTTTCTTCTAGCGCGGTCAATCCGCAAAAGTCGTTGAAACTGAGCGATTTGCCCAATCCTGAAAGAGTTGGTGGACTTATGGGAACCTATGCGCAGTCCAAGCTGGCGGTGACCACGCTCGCGCCAGCGTTGGCTGGTACGCTCAGATCAGACAATATTCTAATCCGCGCCGTCGACCCAGGCGCGACAAAGACGGCTATGACATCAGGCAATTCCGCGATGCCCAAAGCCCTTCAGTGGCTTGCGCCGCTGCTTTTTAGCCCAGCAGATAAGCAGGCAGCTAAGGTCGTAAATAGCGCTGATCCAGCTGCATTTGATGGACAGACCGGGATATTTGTTGCGAATGGCAAGAGAAAGCGAATGCCGAAACCCGCCGCAGATACACCTACCCAAGCCGAGTTACTCTCGTTGCTTGAACGTGCGCTCATAGTACTTGAGTGAATGCCATTGGGCTGGCAACACTTCGTCGACGGTGGTGCGGGGTTTCTTCCTACAATTATCAAGTTTTAGCATTGGCCAGACCAGGCTAGTTTCCGATGGTTGCTGCCGAGCTTGCCGGACGAAGCGGACGCGCGCCGCGATTATGACCGTAAGCCGTTGCAATGGCAGGCTCTATAGTGTGCTCAACGCCTTAAAGCGGATTGCTGGGATGCATGACCAGGCGATCAATACTGCGAAGTACGCAACCTCTGGAATCCAAGCGAACTGATGCATCGCTAAAATCCCTGCAATCATGATTACGTGAGCGACCAGCCCCCACAGAATACTTGCAAGTATCTGACCCGTGGACGCCAGATTTGCCCTCAGCAGCCAGACATAGACCGCCACGCCCAAGGGGAGAAAAACTAGAATGCCGGTCACCAAGCCCGGATTGTAACTGCCGCTGATGAAACCAGCACCAACATGGCTCACGGCGTTGACGACAACAATCGCCGTCATGCACAAAGCCGCGAAGACATGATTGCTTCCACGCCAAATACCTAAGGCTCCTACCAGCCATACGAGCGACGTGTTGATCACGAAGATCGAAGTCGGCGACATAAACTCAGTCTTGCGCTCGCTTCCTGTGAGACCCGATAAGAAGTCGTTCAAGTAGGGATAGAACGCATAGGTCCGGCCAAAAACGTCGATCCAGTGTTCCTCAAACTGATGAACGATGTAGGCAACGAGCAGGATGAGCGAAAGGAAGCGCGGGTCAGTGCGCAGGTCATGATTTCTTGCGAAGTTAAAAGCTACAAACAAAAGAAAAGGGGCCATGAATGTGCCCAGCTTCATCCAATGCTCATGTAAAAAGGCATGCTGCCCAAGCGGCACCCAAAGCATCGCGAAGGCGAGTACTAGAAATGATGTCGCCGCTCTCTCACTCATCCCCTGAAGTGTCGCCATGCAGTTTCGTTGAGAAGCCGAGCGCAGCAAGGAAGAGCACGCTGACAACTGAGAATAAGAACAAGTTTGATTCGATCCCTAAAATCCTTTGCTCGAATCCGTTTGGGTCAACAAGGCCGCCCCCGTAAGCAGACTGGAAGACTGTCGCGACCCAGAAGCCCCCGGCGAACATCAATCCGAATACGATCGGCAAAACGACTTGGTTTCTCACCCAGATCAGAAAGAGTGCGGTCAGCGCGATACCACCCGCGAAAGCCAAAAACCAAGCGCCATGAAAGCGGGCGTGTTCGCTCCACATCGGATTGAGCAAGTGAGTTTCATTTAGGTCCGCAACCGCAGGGACAAGACCGTAGAAGACCGTCAAGAGACTAACGACGACCTTTAGAACCAGCTTGCCAATCATTGGGTCCTCCCCTTACACGCTTTCTCTTAATCGTCTGTCCACTATATTGGAGAACAGCCTAACCTCACATCGTGGACTCGCTAGTAGAGCAAGAAAATCGGGCCATCGCGATCGATCGGAGCGGCACTACTTGGTTTGAGCAATGCTAGACTCAACTAGGTTGCGAAACCAAGCCAACATCGGTGAGCGTTCGGCTCCACGGCCCCAGATTAGCTTGGCTTCAACGCTCGGCAGCTCAAATGGGAGATCAAACATTGCCACGAGTTCTTCTCGATCTCCAATTTCA
>JBCDDS010000218.1:0-3498 GCA_039180185.1 Pseudomonadota bacterium
AAAGACCGCGGGAAACAAACAATTGGTGCCCAGGAGAGGACTCGAACCTCCACGTCCATACGGACACTAGCACCTGAAGCTAGCGCGTCTACCAATTCCGCCACCTGGGCCGGTGTCGTGAAGCTTTGAGCTACAATCATGCCTGCACAGTGTCAATCGTGACCGAAGCAATTCTTTACGGAAAAGACCACACATCGGAGCCATGAACGCGTTCGGGGCATACAGCTCAAGCCGATACTGCTTTCATGAACCTGTCGCGGATCACGACCGGGTCCATCGTGATCACCGGCATCTTGGCATTGCCGCTGTCACATTTGACCACCATGATTGTCATCTTGCGGCTATCGATGGCGTCTTGCAGCGCTTTTCCGGTGTCCACGTCCTGGACTTCAACAACGTTTTCACAACCCGCCGCGCGGGCCATGGCAGCCAGGGATGTCTTTTTTCCGGTATAGGTCGGCTGATCCCCAGTAGAGCCGTAAGAGCCGTTGTCGATGATCATCAGAATGTAGTTGTCAGCAACATTGTTGGCGATTGTGGGAAGCGTGCCGAGATTGGTCAGCACCGAGCCGTCGCCATCGATGGAAATCACCGTCTTGGGCTGTGCCAGTGCGAGGCCCAAGCCTATTGAAGACGCAAGCCCCATCGTCCCCAGCATGTAGAAGTTGCTGGGCTGGTCCATGATCGCGTGCAACTCCTGGCTCGGGATGCCGATATTGCAAACAATCAGTTGGTCTTTCAGGATCGGGGCGATCTCTTTTAGAATTTCAGAACGTATCATTGGTCGCCATAGCCTCCCCAGAAATTGGCATCGGTCAGAATGGCGACCGGTTTATTGCACATGAAGGTGTACTTCAGGATGTTGTCGAACTCCTCGACATCCTTCTGCCAGTGAAAGTGATAGGTAGGGATGTTGAGCTGCGCCAGAAGCGCCTTGGTATGCACCGCCATCTCTACCTGACAGGCCACAGGCTCTCGCAATTCACCCCGGTAAGAAATGATCATCGGAAGTGGCATACGATAGAACTGAATGAGCGTGGCCAATGTGTTTATTGTCACGCCAATCGCCGTGTTCTGCATGATGATCGCGGGCCGCTTGCCGCCCATCCAGGCACCGGCACAAAGACCCATGCCCTCGTCTTCTTTGTTCGAAGGGATATGGAAAATGTCATTGCGCGTGTCGATCTCGTCGATCACACCTGCCAGCTGTTTGCATGGCACGGTGGTGACGAAAGACACCTCATTGGCAACCAGATCATCGGCGATCTTTTTGTCTATATTCACGCTCTTTGTCTCCCAGTCCATCTGTTGCAGCGCGCATATCACCCTGTGTTCACTTATCCAAGATGCACGCGGCGCTTAGTGACGCATTTCATGCTGTGTTTAGTTATTGCGAATGGAGAATTCACATTGACTTACTTCATAAACGTCAGAAAAATTTCACAGGGCAAATTTGGCTCTGACCCCAGACTCAGAGAGTACACTCTGAAAGAATGAGACTTGGTGGATCGACGATGTCCTTGAAAGGTTTCATGGCCTTATATTCAAATTGGTCAAAGGCAATCTCGGCAACCGCACGGTGACCCATCTTGCGCAATAATACGTGCTGCGTCTTTGCCGATGACAGCTCAGAGACAACGAAGCGATACCCTCGTCTTCGCGCCTGATCTTCCGCAGCGCGTCTCATCGCCTGATAGAGCCCCTGCCCTTCAGCTCCAGCGGATACTGCCGCCATGTCGGCGAGTGCGACTTCACCGGGACCAAAAGTACGATTGTATTTTGCGCTCAAGGCCGCCGTAAGCGCAACCAGCGGAGAAAACGTCTTTGGCACTGAGTGGTTAGCAAACGTCGCGTTGTAAAAGTCCGTCCAAATAAGACAGCCAAGAACTAGCCCGGTCGCCTGATCTGAGGCGACTATTGAAAGTTGTTTCTCCACCATCGCAGTGAAAGACGGGCGCAAGTACGCTCGATACTCTTCTAAATCGATGCCAAGCGCTCGATGGATTGTGCTCTGCTTCGCAAAAACTTCTGTGGCCAGATGGAACGCTTGTTCAAGATGCGCCGACTCTAGACGCCTTATGTCAAATTCTTTTGCCATTTCAGCATCTTACCCGATCTAATTAGAACTACAATTCTTGCCAACCCATGGGCCAATTATGACAGTCGCCATTCATAGTTGATCCATCGGTCGAAAGTTATCGCTAACATGCTGATTTACCGTAATTTTGCCTTTCGGCGTGTAAGGATCGCGTCTATATCGCAGGCAAGTTTTCTTCGGGAGTTTGAGCATGACTGTTACCGTTGGCATCAATGGATTTGGCCGGATCGGCCGCTGCACCCTCGCACATATCGCCGCCAGTACACGTAATGATATCAAGGTCACCAAGGTGAATGCGACCGGGCCATTGGAAACTGCGGCACATCTGATCAAATACGACAGCGTCCATGGACGCTTCCCCGCGGATATTGAATTGGGTGAGAACACCATGGATCTGGGCCGCGGTCCGATGCAGATGTTTTCCACCTATGACATGGATGAGCTCGACTGGTCCGGTGTTGATGTGGTTCTCGAATGCACGGGCAAGTTCAACGACGGCGAAAAAGCCAAAAAACATTTGGAGCGCGGTGCCGGCAAGGTTCTGTTGTCCGCGCCCGGCAAGAACGTGGACCGTACTGTGGTCTATGGCGTCAACCATGAAGATCTGCAGGCTGGTGAGCGAATGATCTCTAACGGGTCATGCACGACCAACTGCCTGGCCCCTGTTGCCAAAGTGCTGCACGAAGGGATTGGGATCGAAAGTGGGATCATGACCACGATCCACGCATACACCGGTGACCAACCGACGCTCGATCGTCGTCATAAGGATCTCTACCGCGCGCGCGCCGCAGCGATGTCGATGATCCCGACATCAACTGGCGCCGCTAAGGCACTCGGAGAAGTTTTGCCTGACCTGAAAGGCAAACTGGATGGCTCGGCAATCCGAGTTCCGACACCCAATGTTTCTGCTGTTGATCTGACGTTCGTTGCGAAGAAGGATGTGACGGAAGCGGATGTGAACGAGGTTGTGGCAGAGGCCGCCGCCGGGTCAATGCAGGGTATTCTGGGGTATGATCCCGAACCAAAGGTTTCGATTGATTTCAATCATACTGAGGAAAGCTCCATCTTCGCACCAGACCAAACCAAGGTTACGGGCGGGCGCTTGGTGCGTGTATTGGCTTGGTACGACAACGAATGGGGCTTTTCTTGCCGTATGGCCGACGTGGCTGTGGCAATGGCGCGCCTCAGCTGAGCCAGCGCTCTTGAACCAAGCTGACCGCTCAGGCATATCTGCGTCCAACAACAAGCGTTGAGGCGCAGATGTCCAATAAATTCGCCCTCGGGCTCGGCCTGCTGATCGTCCTTGGTATGGGCGTCGATTTTTTTGGGTTTGATTTCAACGGCACGTTTTTCTTGGCCCGCAAGACGGCTGAGCTGATCGAGTGGCTGGCTTTTTGGCG
>JBCDDS010000219.1:0-3292 GCA_039180185.1 Pseudomonadota bacterium
CCGTCATCTGCACCGGTCTCAATACCAGGGTTCATCACAACCGTCCTTTCGACACTCGTTGATTGGCAGGCCGTGACTAAAATGGCTGAAATCGCAAAAATTCGACAAATCATCGATTGCTCTTCGCATGGATGTTTGAAGGGTCACTCGCTAGTTTGAGCGCGTTAAGATGCAGGTAAAGAGAAGTTTCAGATTTGACAGAAGGGACTTTGCCATTCGGTTCGTGAAATCCGCGGATGAGGTACTCGCCGTTTTTCCTAAGGTTACCCTTCAGCAATCCGCCAGTTTTTACTCTGGGGCCGGTAGGCCGACAAATTCCAAAATTTGAGCGTAATCCTGGGCATCAGCGGCTTGTAGTGCAGCGATGTATTGATCGCGGCGAGCATTATCATGGAGGAGATCTGCGCCCGCTTCCCAATCGACAGCGGGGTGATCGAAGCAATGCTGGAGATAGGCATCGGCCGATATACGCGCGTGACGGCCGTTGCCATTGGGAAATGGATGAATTTGCACCAATCGGTGATGAAATCGGGCCGCGGCCTCAAGCGGTGGATAGGTGTTATGCTCTTTCCAGTAGCGCGCATCACCTAGGAGCTGACGAACCTGGACCCCGATTAATCTAGGATCGATCCCGATATTCTTTTCACGAAGACGATATACCCCTGCCCACTCCCAAACATCCCCAAAAAGTTTGTCGTGCAGTTTCCGTAGGAAGGCATCATCCACGACATCGGGATTTCGAACCCGGTCCAGCCACAATAACCCTTGCTGAACGTTGGCTTGCTCAAGTTCATCCAGCTCACCGCGTGTGGTTATATGCGCGTGTTTAAGTCCCGCTAGTTCATCTGGCTCGAGTGTCGTCGCACCATGTGGATCCCCATCCTGGATCGGCATCAATTATCCCAAAAATTAGAAGGAGGAGCTCTCATCAATTCGTTGACCAGACGATCAACTTCTGCACTCGTTTTCTCATTGGTCAAAGCCTGTTTTTCGAGCGCCATATGTGTGGATGCCCGTTTCACAATCTGGGACGCTTTTTTACGAGCCTGAGCTTCGATTACGTCTTCGAGAATCCCCGTCGCGGGAACAATTGCGTAAACTAGTTTACACCCCATGGCTTCCGCCATGTCTTCCATTGCGCGTAGCGTTACCCGGCCGGTTAGCTCTGCTTTCTCTGCTTGAGAAATTCGAGATCGGGACAATGACAGTCGCCGCCCAAGTTGAGCGCCAGACATTCCAAGAGCTTTGCGAACAAAGGCAATCCACCCTCCGCGTGGAACCATTAGGCGACCGACAGGGTTCTCCGCCGTTTCATTGACCCGGTTGATCATCTGCCTTTTTGCAATATCTCGCACACTCATTGTGTTCACATATATAATGACAAAATACTCATGTTTGTTGATATATATATATACATATTTCAAATTATGTCGATATATTTATCGACGATAAATCTTACCTGGTATCTGAACTGAAGAGTATTGAACCAACCCGCGTGCCCCAAGTGGCAATCTTTTATCGGGCTAGATTGGTGGCTCAAGCTCGACGCCACCTACGTAATCATGTATGGTACACACATGAATGATCACGACTATCCTTCAAATGAAAACTCCCACTGGGGGTTATCGACGGCTTTAGCGCACGAGATGCCGCCGGAGGATTTTGATTACGAAGAATACGACGACGGATATGATCTGACTATCAAGAATCTGTTCGTACTGCTGATAGTTGGAATGGCAGTGATTTTATTGGTGTTCGGATTACTATCTTAGAAACCAAAGACGTTTCCTACCGAAGCCGCTTATCCGCCGTTTGCCTTTCAGCATCTTCCGTGGCGAGCTGTTCGAAGCGAGCATCTCCCAACACAACGCGCGCATTCTCCTCGCCCCCTGCCCATTCCAAGTAAGACTCAATACCGTACTTCTGGATGTGAGCTTCGCCATTCGTGATCGCTGTTTGTCGCGCCACATCCTCGCCAGAGCCAGCAACGTAGTTCTTGATTTCAGCTCGCTGTCTCAGCGTCTCGCCATAGCGGTCATCCACGATGCTCGACGACGGCGGCGTTATTGGTCCGGCTCTGCTCTCAAATTTACTGGAACGGCTCTCGGCGCTTGAATCGAAAGATGCACGCTGTGCTCCGGGACCAGAGAAGTCAGACACAGTCGAATAGCCATCGCCGACAGGGTCAAGATAACCTCCAGGATTTGAAAAGCTCTGCGCTCTCAATCTCGTTTCAAAGAAACCCGTTTGAACTTCACGTTGTTCAGCACGCCCCATTTCGCTTGCCGTCAATCCAACCCAATAATCCTGAGCTTCTCGTGCAGATACAGGGCGCCCATTAGTTTGAGACAAATGGTCTACGAGGAATGTCTCGAAAGCAGCTACTTCATTTGTGTTGATTGAGCCGCCTCGTCCGAACTTGTCATCTGTGCTCGCGGTGTAGCGAGATGCTTCAGTGTAATAGATTTCGGCTTGTTCGCGAGCCTCTTCTCCCCGCCTAAAGTCAGCCGCTGTTTCTAGCGCCAATGTAAGCCCTTCTTGATCTTGTTGGCGCTGCATGACGCTCTCGGCATCCCGGACAAATCCTCTCAGCTCGTCTCGATATTGTTGCCCTCGATCGAATGATGAGTTGTCAGAAGTGACTTGATCTGAGTTCAACCCACCAGCCCTATCAACTCTAAACCCTTGATCGGATCTGTTCTCCGCGCGCTTGTACATATCGCCTGAAACGCCAACGCCTCCCCTGGGGCCACCAATTCCACTACGTCTTCGTCCTCCATTTCTACCTTGAGCGCCTCCGGAGGCGCCACTCACACCTATCCCAGCATTGCCATTCCATTTCGCGGACTTCCCGTCAGCGACATTGGCTGAGCGACCTTCAAACTCACTCAAACTCATCGACATCGATCGGCCGGCTCGCATCGAATCCAATCGACTGTCCTGATAAGACCCATAGTCCGCTGCGCTCTGCGTGAGTGCTGCGCCTCGCTCGGAAAGCACCTGCGCATCTTCAGAATCCATACGCGACAGCATCTCGGTTAAACGAGAGAGATCTGTCTCTGTTTCACCGTAGAATTTAGAAGCGCTCTGTCGGCGCGTGTCACCTTCAGAACGATAGACCGAACGCCCAATCGAGGTCATCGCATTGGAATCGAGCGATGATCCAAAATTGGTTTGATAGCGGCTGTGTCCAGCCGTTTCATCGACGAGCGACACCCCGCCTGACGTTCGTGTCCAATTTCGTCCTTCAGCATCTCGATAAGATGCATGACCAACGTCGTATGATGGCGAA
>JBCDDS010000220.1:0-3278 GCA_039180185.1 Pseudomonadota bacterium
TTGCAATGCACGATAAAGTACGCGAAGGGGCGCAAAAGAACGCGAAAAAGGCGCGCAAGTGATTGATTAGAAATGGTAGATTTTTTGCCGCGCCGCAGAAAACGAACGAGAACTTTAAGCAACTTTTTGCTCGTTTAGCGGCAGCAGGCGTTGGTCGCCCAGTGGATAGCGAGGGCTACGCTGATGGGCCGTGGACGCCTGAGACTTTGGCTGAAGCCATTTCCGCTATTGATGGCAATCGCGAAGGCGTCGAATTGCGGTCTGTCCAGGTTTGGTTTCAGGACAACGACAATGGAATCAGCGATACGAATATCCGCTGGCTTGCTCGGGTATTTGGTTGTGGTGATCCTGAAGCTGCCAGTGCATGGCAGGCTGAGCTTAAAGCTGCAAAAGAGAGACTGGCGAAAGAAAGGCGCGAGAAGAAGCGCACGAAAGAAGCGCAGCCGGGTAACACCAATGGCGTGCAAGTTAGTTTAGAACCGGTAGTTCTTCCGGTCGAACCGACCACCCCCGATGGAATTGGTGTTTCGGATGAGCAGACGAAGCCGCCAGCCAAGACACTCGCAGAAAGGTGCGAGCGGCTGCTGAGTGGCGCGACGTCTCTCAACCTGCAATTCGGATATTTGCTGGTGTTTTGCGGCCTGGGTTTGATGAATTACGTGTTGGGCACACTGAGCGTGACCTACAGCCCAGAAGAGGGTCTGGACAAACAAGTTGGGTTCATTTGGGCCCCTACCCTGACGATCTTGCCGCTCGTGGCACTTCCCGCGTTCATTTTCTATGTCAGCAACATGAACACCTACTGGCGACATTTGGGACGGGCAAAGTGCGTCTCTGATCGCGTCATGTCCATCAACACAAAGAGCAACGCCGCATGGTACGCCAAGGTAAACGATTTTTCCTTTTCTTTCTGGGCAATCGCGCTGTTTTCCATCTTGTTCGTCTTTGGTTTTCAGTGGGCAGGTATCTACCTACCCATCTATCTCACAGGCGATAACAGCGGTGTGCAAATCGACCGATACCTCGTGGCCCTAGTTCGGCCAGAGGTCATCTCTGTCCCACAGGCAATGGTGCTGTCAGCCGTCGGCTATATGTATACGGCGTCTTATATCTCGATCTTCATGTTCGGACTGCTGTTTTCGATCATTGTCACGCTCGACTATGAAGACATCTGCACAACCTCAGAGCTTGAGGGTTCTGCCATCGATCGCGCGCAGCTTCGCAAGGAGGGGCAAAAGATCGTCTGGGCTGTTTTTCGCGTTGTTGTCTTCGCGCTTTGGCTGGCCACGTTGGTCAAGTTGCAGATCACGTATCTCCAATCTGACAGCAAGGATTTCGTCACATGGCTGCGCGTCGACGCCGCGACTGCATTTGGTGCGAGCGTCCCCCCGAACGGCTGGTTAGATAGCAATTCCATCAGCCACTTCACCACCTTCATGATGATGGCGGTAACGGTCATGATTTTCATTGTCTGCGTCATGAAAATGCGCAGTATCTTCGACAGATTGGCGCTGTATGACAGCGACTACCCTTTCACGCGAGACAAGAGCGCCATCACCAGCATGTTCCTGGTGATCATCCTTTTGTCGGTCAATCTCGTGCTGGTTGGTCGCATCAATGGGTTCTCTGTAATGCTGGCGGCGAGTGCGCTCGCGACCGTGTATGTGCTGGCCGGTCCAAAGTTGCGAACATTCTAGGTGGGTGATGGAAGAAGCGAAATTCTATGAAGAGATAGCAGAGGGCCCATCATCAGCGGGCGCTTATTGGAAACGGACCCAAGACGACGTGCGCGTCCGGGTTGGAGCATACCACACGCAGAGCGATGCAAAGGGAACAATCCTGCTTATGCTCGGCAGGTTTGGCTATATCGAACGATACGGCAGGGTCGCTCAGAGCTTTGCCGACGAAGGGTTCTCAACAGCAGTGATCGACTGGCGGAGCCAAGGCTTATCTGACCGAATGACTTCGGATCCGAATGCAGGACACATTCAGTTTTTTTCTGACTACCAGAAAGATGTGGCTGCAATGATGGAGGTTGTTGAAGAGCTGGAGATGCCCAAGCCCTATTATCTTGTTGGCGTTTCCATGGGAGCCTGCATCGGATTTCGCGCCATGCTTGACGGTTTGCCGGTGGCTGCGGCGGCATTTATTTCGCCAATGTGGGGTATCAAAATGTCGGCAGCACAACGAATTGCTGCATGGCCGCTATCCTGGGCCGCCAAGGCCCTGGGTCAGGGGCACCGGTACGTTCCCGGTGAAAGCAGCGATATCTATGTGCTTGAGACAGCCTTCGAAGACAACAACCTCACGCACAACGCCGATATGTACGACTATTGGGTGAAACAGGCAGAGGAAGCGCCAGAGCTACAGATCGGTGGCCCGACAATGGCTTGGCTGTACGAGGCCCTGGCCGAGTGCCGCGCTCTTTCGTCAATCGCTTCTCCCTCAACACCTTGTATCACATTCTGTGGCGAGCTGGATCGTTTGGTCGATAACGACTCGATCAAAGCTCGTATGGCAAAATGGCCAAACGGAGAGTTTTCGATGATCCGAAACGCGAAGCACGACGTGCTAACCGAAATCCCAGAGATCGGCGGCGACGTAATGAGCCAGGTCTTCGCGTTCTTCGCAAAGCAAGAGGCAAAATAATCAGCAATGCAACTCGGGTCTGTTTGCCTAAACAACAAACCTTTTATGTATGCTATTTCGCCAATCCGGTTTCAAAAAAGTCAGTTAGTTCTCAAACCGTTGAATCATCGTATGCTGAGACAGCGTCACTGAGGTATTTGACAGCGTCGTTAAGCTCTACCTGAGTGTAGTTTGCAGCTCTTTCTTGAAGCTTGGTGACAGTGCTGCGGTACAATGGACCAACGGTCTCAAACAGATGTTTTGTCGGATGCACAATGATCCCGCGCCGATCATCAGGATCACGATCACGCTTGATTAGGTTGCCCTTTTCCAACCGGTCTAGCAGGCTGGTTATGGACCCGGATGTCAAACCTAGCTCTTTCCCGATTTGACTTGGCTTCATTGGCGCAGTTGCAAGCAAATTGAGGCAGCGCAGGTCGTTGCGGCTGACATTTACGAGAGCGGCGGCCTGCGTATCCAAACGGTCGATAGCGTCGTACAGGCGACGACACACCTGAACCAAATCCTCAGCAGTCTGATTGCGGTGGTGCCGATCCTCGCCAGCCATATCTCATTACCTTGATTGCCAAGTTAGTTGATGGCCTTATATATAGAGATACAGGCTTTCCACCGCAACAGATCGCACACAA
>JBCDDS010000221.1:0-3276 GCA_039180185.1 Pseudomonadota bacterium
CCGTTGGACATGTAGAGCCCTTCAAGTGCTGTGTTGGCCGACGGGTTAATCTCCACCTCAGCTTCCCAAATAAACGCCTCATACGGAACATCGCATTTGATTCCGCCTTGCACCGTTGTGGGCCGAACATCTGAACCATTTATCTTGGCGCTCAAAAGCGTCAGGTCTTCGCCATGCAGGAAGAATTCCCGAGTATCTGAGGTTGGATTTGGAGAAAACTCTATCCGGCTCAGCACTCTCGTTTTTTCAGGATGAAGAAAGAATGTAAGACGCACGCTCTCTACAAGAAATGCGGGGGGCGTGTAATCAGCCAGATAAATCGTCTGAGGTGCCGCGTCTTTCATGATCACATCTCCAGGCTGATTTCCTGAGCGGACCCTAGGGCGATGCGATCCGAGCTTCAACGGGGCATTCTCGGGCAACAAGGACCAAGCATTCGGAGCAAAAAAGCGGCACTTTGTTTACGGTTTATTTAAAAATCCTATATTTTTGTCGGCCGAGTTGTGCATTCATTGAGGTTTTCTTATCTCTTTGACGCGATAGAGTGCTCACCAAAGTAATAGGGTGGTAGAATATGTCCCGACCAGTCATTGGCGTTATCAGTTTTAGCTACATGGTGGATGAAACATATCCGGTCCACGCAAGTGGGTTGATGAATTCATCTGCAGTCTCAGAGGTTGCGGGTTGCATGCCTCTTATCGTGCCGACGAATCCGGATTTCGTTTCCGTTGAAGAGTTGATGGAATGTTGTGACGGATTTGTGCTTACCGGCGCGCGTCAGAATGTGCATCCTGAAGAATATGGTGACACCGAAACAGAGGCGCATGGTGCTTTTGACCGAGCACGGGACGCCGTAACTCTTCCGCTGGTGCGCGAGTGTTTAAAGATTGGTCAACCGCTGCTCGGTATCTGTCGTGGCTTTCAGGAAATGAATGTTGCGCTTGGCGGTACGCTTCATCCAGAAATTCGGGACTTACCGGGGCGAGACAATCACCGGATGCCACCTGATGGAACGCTCGAGGAAAAGTTTGGAAACATGCACCCGGTATTGTTCAGCGAAAACGGCGTTTTCCATCGTTTAATCGGTAAGCGGGAGGTCATGACCAATACTCTGCATGGGCAGGGTATTGTTGAAGCCGGCCGTGATGTGGTGGTTGATGGGCGTGCGCCCGATGGCACACCAGAGGCGTTCTATATTGATAACGTGCCTGGCTTTGCGCTTGCCGTACAGTGGCATCCTGAATGGAATGCGGAGCTCGACCCAGTCAGCCAGCCACTTTACCGGGCTTTTGGAGAGGCATGTTTTGCCTGGCGTGAGGGGCGCAGCGCACCGATGCGTAAATCCGCTTAGCGTCAATGATCATGAAGATTTGAAGCTCTCTAAAGCATCGTGTTTTACTTGATCGGCCACACAATCGGGTGAGCTAGATTCAACCTGCCAAGGCTCTTGTGTGATCGCAACGAGCCAACAGGTTAGCTGCCTGACGAGTATCTATACATTCCCTTGCTGTGCCGGAATGGGTGTAACCTGTGCTGCGAATATGCGGGAATACGTCGAAAATCTCTTCTCGTTGCTCGGCCGTGAATACATCCAGCACCGTTTCATTCAGGTAAAGGCTCTCAGTCGCAACACCGTTTGCGTAGATAACCTCATGATGATCAAGCACCAAGTGGATGTACGTGATATCTTCATAATCTTCGCGGACCACATCGTCTCCGTTGACCAAATCAGCAGCTTCGACCAGGATCTCCGACTGGCTGAAAAGTATTTCTGACATCGAACCTGTGAAAAGCACGCGGTGCTTTGGCGACACCAGAAGCCCAGTTTCATCAAGCCCGCGCAACCTGACTGGCGCTTGGTGACCGGTCGCGCGCACGACACGCTGTCCTAGCCACTTAATCGGCCGTAATCCCTGGTCGCGTGTCACAACCATGTCACCCACGCGAAGCGTTTCCACAGGGCGGTCGCCATACTGCGTGAGAATTTGTGTTCCAGGGGTGAAAAAAATTATATCTTCACTCGACGGTACCGATGACTTACTTGCATCGATGAAGTCATTGAGATCGATTAGTTTGCCGCAGCTGTTTACAGGCGTCGAAGTGTACTGTGGAACCGGAAGTATGAAGTCGTTGCCTGGTTGTGGCCGCTCACTCGGCGCTTGCCAGGTAACGCTTTCGTCCAACGCGAAACTGCTTGCACTAAAACTCTTCATGCGGCCTCCGAAACGCGTGGCAGCACAGCAACCCATTTTACTCTCAAACGGTACATTTTCTGCACTACCGAACACGCAACCAATCAAAACCTGCAGACGCATGTCTGCTTACTGTAAACAAGTTAAAATGCAGTGATGGCTGATGTTTGAAGCTTCTGGGGAAAAACAGAGGCAATTTTAACGATTTCGCCACGATTTTGCCAAGGCTGAAAAAGATGCCTCACGCTGCTTGAAGCAACAGATTAACCTCATGATTTTTAAGGCAAATACGAACAGTATCACCGTAGGAAGGTAGGTTGGAACGTAGCTCCGGGAAGATGTTAAACATCTCATCACGCGAGCTATCTGTTATTGCACGCAACCCATGGTCGTGGGCGTGAAAAGACTCTGTGGCAGCGCCGTCGGCATAGATGACTTCATGCTGATCCAACATGAGATGATAGTAGGTGACGATGTCGCATGGGGCTGTTCGTGCCGATTTGCTTTTCAAAAGATGTTTCGCAGCGACCAAGACTTCAGGCTCTCCAAACAATAGTTGTGCGTGAAAGCCTGAAAACAGCACCCTATGCTGTGGTGACACTAGGATAGAATTAGTTGCGCCTTCAAGCACACGTGCGTCGATTTCGATTGGTGCCAGTTTCCCTCGACCGGTGACCGTTCTTTTACCGATCCAACGGATCGGCTGTGCTCCGTGGTCTCTGGTGATCAACAAGTCGCCGATTTTCAAGCTCTCGATC
The DNA here is from genome assembly GCA_039180185.1 of Pseudomonadota bacterium. Taxonomy (GTDB): domain Bacteria; phylum Pseudomonadota; class Alphaproteobacteria; order Rhodobacterales; family Rhodobacteraceae; genus Roseovarius. The sequence continues at coordinate 2,951 of JBCDDS010000221.1, forward strand.
GGGCGTTCACCGTTCGGCGTAAGAATCATCGCGCCAGTTGTGAAGCAAATGATATTTTCAATTTCCGAAAAGGTAACGACTGTGCCGTCGGCCAGCGCGAATGTGCCAGACAAACCGCCTGCATCATCATCGGTGTTGGTAAAGGTGATGTCGCTCTGGCTAACGTCGGATGTCAGTTGCAGTGTGTCGCCCGTCGTTTCGCCAGTTTCACCGCCAATGATCGTTATGGTACTTGCGCCCGCCTCGCCCAAGTCGTTGAGAATAAAAAGATCATTGCCATCGCCGCCATCGGCAGTGTCGCCTTCGGCCACCGCGAATTCGTCATC
>JBCDDS010000222.1:0-3250 GCA_039180185.1 Pseudomonadota bacterium
CGGCGCTGTTACAGCCATCGAGAAAGCTCATTTTGCGGGAGCTGCGACTGACATCACAGTCAAGAATGATCCAAAGCTTTGGGCAGAGCGGCTCGACGGCACGTGTTTACCGAGCGGTTCCATACGCCTTCTTAAACCGACGCAGATATCAGCGCTGGATGGCTTCGCAGAAGGTCATTGGTGGGTACAGGATACAGCTGCGGCTATGCCCGCAAGAATACTTGCACCAAGGCCTGGAGAGCACATTCTGGACATGTGCGCTGCCCCCGGTGGCAAAACTATGCAATTGGCCGCAGCAGGCGCGCACGTGACCGCAATCGATTCATCGGACTCTCGTTTGATACGGCTGCACGAAAATCTGAAACGCACTGACTTGAAAGCAGAAGTCATACTAACGGATGCCTTGCAATTTGAAGCCAAACCGTTCGATGCCATTTTGCTCGATGCTCCTTGTTCAGCGACTGGCACGATCCGCCGCCATCCGGATTTACCGTTTGCCAAGGACGGGTCCGAATTCACTGCGCTGTTCAAACTTCAATACGCCTTACTCGACAAAGCGCTTAGCTTGCTTGCTCCTGGCGGTCGGTTGGTTTTTTGCACCTGCAGCCTTTTGCCAGATGAAGGAGAGGTACAGGTTGAAGATTTCTTGCAGCGGCACCCGAATCTTAAGGTCGATGTCGATGCTTGTAAGATCCCTGGAGTTGATCCTTCATGGGTAACCTCAGAGGGCGGTCTGCGCCTTCGACCTGATTACTATGAAAAACTGGGCGGGATGGACGGGTTCTATATCGCCTGTCTAAGACGTGCATGAATACAGAGCCCTGTTGCGCGGTAATTTGCCGGTTCACGGCATGCAATTACAATGATCTTCAGTGACTTAGTTGATCTGCCAGTTTAGAACCATTTCAGGGACGTCAGACACGAGCGGCTAGACAGAGAAACTATGTCTGAATCACATGCTTTTTCTTCAAGGATCAATCGTCTTCGCAATCGGATTGCGGCGCGACGTGCGACCATGGGAAGAAAAGGCACGGCATTCGTGTCACAGCCGGAGCCGCGAATGATTGGCAGTTTTGCCAGAGGTCGGCAGCTTACGTCAGGAAACTACCTTTTTGCTGGCCATCTGATCCAAGAACCAACGAAAAACCTGTGGGAGATCAAAGCCCCAGACGTGGTTTTTTCAAATGCAATCCATAGCTTCACTTGGCTGGACGATCTGGCAGCGGTCGGGGATACGCCAACGCGCGAACTGGCGCAGGTATGGTTGTCGGATTGGATCGAACGGTTTGGCAATGGTAGCGGTCCGGGGTGGACACCTGATCTGACCGGGCAAAGACTTATCCGTTGGATCACACACGGGCTATTCCTGATGCAAGGTCAGGATCAGAAACGTTCAGACGCTTATCTGCGCTCTCTCTCGCATCAAACCAATTTCCTTGCAAGAAGATGGAGCGCGACCGCGCCAGGATTGCCTCGTTTTGAAGCCTTAACAGGTTTGGTCTACGCGGGAATATCTCTTGAAGGCATGACGCACCTGATCGATCCGGCGAAAGCCGCTTTGGCGCGCGAATGCAGTAAGCAGATCGATGAAGAGGGCGGGATTCCAACGCGGAATCCTGAGGAGCTCTTGGAAGTCTTCACGTTACTAACTTGGGCATCGGCAACCTTGGCCGACGCAGATATTGCAGTTCCGGAAGAGCTCTCCGCAGCGATTGAACGGATTAGCCCAAGCCTGCGAACGTTGCGCCATTCCGATGGTGGTTTGGCGCGCTTTCATGGTGGTGGTCGGGGCGCAGATGGTCGCCTCGATAGTGCGCTTGCTGCGAGCGAGGTCAAACTACGCAAATCAGACGGGCTTTCTATGGGGTTTGCTCGCCTCAGTGCCGGGCGAAGCTCACTCATTGTGGATGCTGCTCCTCCACCACAAGGCGTCGCTTCGACAAACGCGCATGCATCAACCTTGGCATTTGAGCTGACATCTGGTCGACGCCCTTTGATTGTGAACTGCGGATCCGGTGCAAGTTTTGGTCCAGAATGGCGCAAAGCCGGACGCGCAACACCTTCACATTCTACACTGGTCCTCAACAGCCAATCCAGCAGCCTGCTTGGACAAGGCGCGCAAAAGAAAGACTGGCTCATCAGCACACCGAAAGAGGTACCGATCGAGCTTGGACATGCCAGTGATGGTCTGACCTTTGAAGGTGGGCATGACGGCTATTGCGAAGTCTTTGGCCTGACGCATGTCCGCAAGCTTGAAATGACATTCGATGGTCGCGGACTGGCTGGCGAAGATATGCTTTTGACGATCGATGAGCACAGTAAGAAGCAATTTGATAAGGTTATGAACGTGACGAAACTGAAGGGTGTCTCGTTCGACATTCGTTTTCATTTGCATCCGGACGTAGACGCGTCACTTGATATGCGTGGAATGGCAATATCCATGGCACTCAAAAGCGGTGAGCTTTGGATTTTTCGCGCCGATAGCTCGGTGGAGTTATCGCTAGAATCCAGCGTTTATCTCGAAAACAATCGACTGAAGCCTCGCGCTTCGAAACAAATCGTTCTATCCGGTCGCGCAATGGAGTATGCGACGCGCACAAGATGGTCACTGGCTAAGCCCGAGGATTCGCCAATAGGGGTCCGTGATCTTGCCGAAAGTGGGAAAACGGCCGTCGCAGCCAGTTGATCGAGTAAACGACCGAGGAACATCTGCTTTATGCCTGATCTGTTGCCCGTGCGCCGCGCACTTGTCTCCGTTTCTGAAAAAACAGAATTGATTGAGTTGGGAAAAGCTCTCGCTGAACGGGGTATCGAAATCCTTTCGACCGGCGGAAGCGCGGCCGTCCTTCGCGATGCCGGGCTGGAGATACGCGACGTTGCGGATGTGACCGGCTTTCCTGAGATGATGGACGGGCGGGTGAAGACGCTTCATCCAAACGTACATGGCGGGCTGTTGGCGCTGCGCGACAATGATGATCATGTCGCCGCAATGGAAGAGCACGGTATCGCACCCATCGACCTGCTTGTGGTCAATTTGTACCCGTTTGAAGCCACTGTCGCCAAAGGTGCCGATTATGACACTTGCGTCGAAAACATCGATATCGGTGGACCTGCTATGATCCGTGCAGCCGCGAAAAACCACGGCTTCGTCAATGTGATCGTTGATGTGGAGGATTATGCGGCGCTTCTTGATGAATTAGCCGCCAATGACGGGCAAACCAGCCTAAGCTTTCGCCAAAGAATGGCGCAA
>JBCDDS010000223.1:0-3213 GCA_039180185.1 Pseudomonadota bacterium
GATGAGCTACATGTTTGGCGCCGACACAGACTGCCTGTCTGGCCACAAATTGGGACATGAGTAGATGCATACAGAAGACTTTGGTTTCGGAACCCAAATCCGGAAATCACCATTTTTTGACGCAACTGTCCGCTGGGGCGCTACGGATTTTTCCGTTTACAACCATATGTATATTCCGCGCAGCTTCGGCGATCCCGAGCAAAATTTCTGGAACTTGGTCAATGATGCGATCTTGTGCGACGTGGCGGTCGAACGGCAAGTTGAGATCACAGGACCGGACGCGGCAAAGTTCATCCAATTGCTCACCCCGCGCGATTTGTCGAAAATGGCCGTCGGACAGTGCAAGTATATCCTAATTACCAACTCAGATGGCGGTATTCTGAACGATCCAGTCCTACTGCGACTGGCGGACAATCATTTCTGGATATCATTGGCAGACAGTGACATTTTGCTTTGGGCGCAAGGCGTTGCGGTTAACTCCGGGTTGGATGTGACGATACGCGAACCCGACGTCTCACCGCTTCAGTTACAAGGCCCGAAATCCGGTGAAATCATGGAAGCGTTGTTTGGCGAAAGCATCATGGACTTACGCTATTACTGGCTCCGAGAAGTGGAGCTCGACGGTATTCCGCTCGTCGTGTCGCGCACTGGATGGTCCAGCGAGCTGGGTTATGAAATTTATCTGCGTGACGGAACTAAGGGCGATGTGCTTTGGGAAAAGATCATGGCGACCGGTGCCCCCTTCGGCCTTAAGCCGGGCCACACGTCTTCCATCCGCCGGATTGAGGGTGGAATGCTGTCATATCACGCAGATGCGGACATCGACACAAACCCCTATGAACTTGGCCTTGACCGGCTTGTGAATCTGGAGATGGAGGCGGACTTCATCGGCAAGTCAGCGTTGCGGCGTATTCAACAGGATGGCGTACAGCGAAAACAAATAGGCTTAATAATTGAAGGCAGAGCCCTCAGCGGACCAAACACAACCTTCTGGGCGGTCCGCAAAAATGATAAAGTGATCGGCAAAGTCACATCAGCTGTTTACTCGCCCCGACTGCAGGAGAATATCGCGCTTGCTATGATTTCAAGTGAGCACTCTGCCGTCGGCACGCAAGTCGAGGTTTCGACCGGCTCAGGCCCAACCAGCGCAGTGGTGGTCGAACGACCCTTCTTCGATCCGAAAAAGAAAATCGCCTCGGCGCAGGAACGCGCCTGATCCCAAACCCGACTGTGCAAGAACAAAAAGCCCGCCAGTGATCGCACCAGCGGGCTGAATTTTGTTTATTTTATTCAATCACATACGAGACGCGACGTTTTCCCAGTTGACCAGATTGTCGAGGAAGTTGGTCAGATAGGCAGGACGCTTGTTGCGAAAATCGATGTAGTAGGAATGCTCCCAAACATCACAACCCAGCAGCGCGGTTTGACCAAAGCAAAGTGGGTTCACACCGTTCTCAGTCTTGGTCACAGCCAGAGAGCCGTCAGCGTTTTTCACCAGCCAGCACCAGCCGGAGCCGAATTGGCCTGCGCCAGCAGCGCCAAACTCTTCCTTGAACTTGTCGACCGAGCCGAAGCTGTCAGTGATCGCAGATTCAAGCTCGCCCGGCATTCCAGAATTACCCGGGCCCATCATCTCCCAGAACTGCATGTGGTTCCAGTGCTGCGAGGCGTTGTTGAATATGCCGTTCTGCGCCACTGCACCCGACTGATATGTGCCGGTCACGATGTCCTCGAGCGATTTGCCTTCCCATTCGGTACCAGCGATCAGTTTGTTGCCATTGTCCACATAGGCCTTGTGGTGCAGGTCATGATGGTACTCGAGCGTTTCCTTCGACATGCCATGCTCTGCCAAAGCATCGTGCGCGTAAGGAAGATCGGGAAGTTCAAAAGCCATGAGAGCCACCTGTTTGTTAATAAGTTGAGGTCTAGCGCTAATTGGAAGGCGACGCGGTGGCTCGTCAAGCCCGATTTTGGTCTGACACGCAGTAAGGCGCCGAAAACGCCAAGAATTATGGTAAATTCAGTAGATGTGCGGTGCGTCCACGAACACATGGTCGTACCGGGCGCGGACTAAGGATCTGACCATGCATGTCTGGAAAGATGCGCAATATTTCATGGCTGGTTTCATTCTGTGTCAGCGCATCGGGAAGGAAACTCTCGCTTGGCAGGTTATCAGCGCGTATAATTTCGTGCCCGTCGAACAGAACATGCATATAGGTCACGCCGTTTCCGGCATGATCGGGCCGTATGGTGTTGTCATTGATCAGCTTACAAATCGGGACAAGCACTTGATCCTCGCCAAAGTAAAGTTCCCCCCGCCAGCCTTCGACAATTACGCGGTGCTGTGGCGATAATCGCGTGTCGCGACATGGAACGCCTTGGCCAAAAGCGTCTCGTTTGATGAGCACGGGTCGAAAGCGCGTGTCCTGCTCTATCACAGACGCGGGAATACACGCTCTGCCGATCCAAAGCACAGGTTTGGGCCCATGATCGAGCGTATTCACCAGATCGCCCGGCCCCAACTCTGCCATGGGCCTCTCACCCTCAGGCGTCGCAACCCAGGTTTGATCGGTAAAACATGGCGGACTGGCCAGAGACGTGAACGGAAAACTTGGCCCCTCGGCGGAAGACAGAACGGTGAGCGGTACACCGCTTGGAGGAAAGCCCCCTACTCCGCCGATAAATGCCAATCCTTCAACTGTCGCAAAGGAAGTTACGCCCGGCTCGTTTATGTTGAAACCCACCACAGTGTAAGTGTTGCCGTCCGGATCTTCGAGCAAGAGCTCATACTCAGCCTCAACCCGGCGGTTGTCGGCATAGCTCACACCATCAAAGACCTGCGTGCCGTCCAGTCTTTGGCTGTTATCAGAATCGGCAAAGTTCGGGTCTGTATCCCGAACTTCGATACCTTCCCACAGGTTATCGTCCAGTGTGATTGTGAGACCGTCGAGGTGCGAACCGTCACCCTGTGTGATGCCGGATAACTGTTCTCCGCCGGACACAGTGATGTTTTAGGCACCCAGTGCAAAAACGGTGGGCATAGAATGACTCCGACACCAACAACAAAACGCGAAAGCACCAGGCGCTCCGCGCGCTTCTCCTTAGAAAAAACGTCTTAAGATTTAGTGGCTAAGGACGCATTAAGGCATTTCAGACAAAAAGCCCCACTTCGCCCCCAGGCTCCGCTGCATCTTTTAGCAAATCATGCATGTA
>JBCDDS010000224.1:0-3023 GCA_039180185.1 Pseudomonadota bacterium
ATCGGCACCACATTGTCCTCGGGGATCGCGAGGTATTCGGCAAAGCTTCCCGCTCGCTGGACGCCCACACCGAGCGTGTTTCGGCACAAATGCCCACGCCCGGCCCGGCAATTCCGACAGGTCCCGCAGACGATGTGTCCTTCGCCGCTGACACGCTGACCAATCTCGTACTTTCGCGCCGCTGGTCCCATATCGACGATGTGACCCACGAATTCGTGCCCAACCACCATTGGAACCGGCACAGTCTTGGCCGAAAATTCATCCCATTTCCAGATATGAACGTCCGTGCCGCAAATGGCCGATTTCTTCACTTTGATCAGAACGTCACTCGGTCCTGGTTCGGGAACGGGTACGTGCTCCATCCAAAGTCCCGGCTCCGGTTTTGCTTTGACCAGGGCTTTCATTTGGTTTTGCATGGCCTACCCCCACAAATCCGTGCTGAGGTATTTCAACCCGCTGTCGCAAACCACGAAGGCGACGCAACCGCCCTGTTCTTTCCCCTGCAAAAGCTCAACCGCTGCCGCGAGGTTCGCGCCAGCCGAATAGCCACCAAAGATGCCCTCGGACTTCGCCAGGATCCTCGCATGCTCTCGTGCTGTTTCGCCTGAAACAGAGACCGTTCCAGCCAAATCTATGTCATTTAGGTGAGTGAGGTTCGGCATGTTGTACCCACCGCCTTGGATTGGATGGTTTGCATTATCGGGTTCGACAGCGTATGAGCGCACGCCCTTGCTCTCAAAAAATTTTGCGGAGCCTGCGAGCGTTCCACCGGACCCGACAAAGTCGCAAAAGGCTGTTACGGCGCCGTCTGACTGTGCCCAGATTTCTGGGGCTGTTCCCTTTTCATGCGCATCAGGATTTCCCCAATGTGCGAACTGATCAGCGCGAAAGGCATCGCGTTCGTCGGTCAGCCGTTTTGCCTCGATCTCAACAAGCGCAAGATCCTCACCCGAAACTTCGCCCTTTTGGCTCCCCTCCTTCTGCGGCACCAGTATCACTTCGGCGCCCAATGCGCGCATCATTCGCACGCGTTCTTCTGAGTTACCCTCGCTCATTACCGCAACAAAGGGATGACCAAGAACACCACAGACAATCGCAAGGCCGGACCCCATATTGCCAGACGTAAGTTCGACGACTGTCTGCCCTTCGGAAAGCTCGCCGGTATTGCGCGCAGAAGTTATGACTTCGACAGCCGCGCGGTCTTTCTTGGAGAAACCCGGATTGAGATAATCGAGCTTCGCCAATAAACTTCCATCGAGGCCTAATTCGTCTCTAATCCTGCTCAACTCGACCAAAGGTGTATTCCCGATCGCACCTATGACAGATGACATAATCATCACGAAATCACCTCAAGTTCGCGCCCGACTTCGGCAAAGGCATCAATCGCACGGTCCAGCATATCGCGCGTCAAGCCAGCGCTCATCTGCGTGCGTATGCGATCTTGATCTTTTGGCACGACAGGGTAGCTGAAAGCGGTGACATAGACGCCGCACTCGTTTAGTTGAGCGGCCATTTCCTGCGCCAATTTCGGGTCCCTTAACATGACAGGGATGATCGCATGCTCGCCGGGTAAAAGCTCAAAGCCAAGCTTGCCCATCTGTGTCCGAAAGTGCGTGGCGTTTTCCCACAGCTGCGCTCGCAACTCCACCCCACGCTCATCCAACACATCAAACATCCGCAACGAAGCCGCCGCGATCACCGGTGCAAGCGTGTTGGAAAAGAGATAGGGTCGTGAACGCTGACGCAACCAATCCACGACTGGCACACTCGCAGCCGTATAGCCGCCTGAAGCGCCACCCAAGGCCTTGCCCAAAGTGCCGGTAAGGATATCGACGCGCCCCATCACACCGCAATGCTCATGGCTTCCGCGCCCAGTCTGACCAAGAAATCCTGTCGCGTGGCAATCATCGACCATGACCATTGCATCGTATTTCTCCGCGAGATCACAGACCTGATCGAGCTTGGCGATGTAGCCGTCCATGGAGAAAACACCGTCAGTCGCAATCAGCCGGTGTCGCGCACCTTCAGCCTCCTTCAAAGCACGCTCCAAATCCGCCATATCGCTATTGGCATAACGCAACCGTTGAGCCTTGCAGAGCCTGACACCATCGATAATGCTAGCGTGGTTCAATGCATCCGAGATGATCGCGTCTTCCGGCCCCAAAAGCGTCTCGAACAAACCGGCATTTGCGTCAAATGCGGCAGCGTACAGGATTGAATCCTCCACTCCCAAGAAGTCAGCAATTCGCGCCTCAAGCGCCTTATGTTCCTCCTGCGTACCGCAAATGAACCGCACGCTCGCCATGCCAAACCCATAGCGGTCCAAACCGGCCTTGGCCGCCTCAATCAATTCAGGATCATCGGCAAGCCCAAGGTAGTTGTTGGAGCATAGGTTGATCACCTCTTGCCCACTTGCTAGAGCGACCTCGCCCGACTGCATGGAGGTTATCACGCGCTCAGTTTTGTACAGGCCGTCATCTCGTAGACCCTCAAGCCGTCCAGCAATATCTTCGTTAAATCTATCCGCGGCGCCCATGATGCCTCCTCAATACCAAGCTTCTGGTATCTCAGACTTGCGACGCGCAACGTAGTCGCGCAAGGCTTCATCTGTGGCCTCATCAATTTCCGGCGCTTCGTAGCTGGCCAGCATTGCGTTCCAGCGCTCGTAGGCGCGCCTTCGCATATCCTTCGATCCGCCCTCTTCCCAACTCTCGACGTTTTCGCTGTCGCTGAGCGCCGGCTCGTAGAACGCGGTCGTGTAGTTGCGCATCGTGTGTGCACAACCCAGAAAGTGACCTGCAGGCGCAACCTCATCATATGCATCGCGCGCCAAAGCCTCGGAATCAGTGTCTAATCCAGCCAAAAGCTTCTGATAACTGCCGAGGCGGTCGGCATCCATGACGAGCTTCTCAAACCCGGTGCAAAGTCCGCCTTCGAGCCATCCGGCCGAATGGAGCACAAAATTTGCCCCTGCAAGGGCCGTCGAATGCATGCTATCGGCGCTTTCATAAGCGGCCTGGGCG
>JBCDDS010000225.1:0-2874 GCA_039180185.1 Pseudomonadota bacterium
AAGTGCAGTTTTGTCCGGGCCAGATCGATACATTTGAACTACTGCTTCAGAGATATGCGCTGCATCGCCAAAAGAGCCGTGCTGCGACCGCGAAAACATGCTGTGTCAGCAAAGTCGCGAAACCCAATGACGGTTTTGTCCGCAAAGCAAACGCGTACATTAAGGCAAACTGCCGCGACCCAAAAGCGCCCCGCTGTTTGTACCAAGCACAAGGTAGCGCTCGAATGCGCGCTCACCCGATTCAGCCTGATCTATCAGACCGCGCAGTACGGAGATTGCCGCAGGTGAGGTCGTAGCCACCGAATGACCAAGGTTTTCGCCATCCGCCAAGGCCGTGAAATCAATCACGCTTACGTTCAAGTCTGACACCTCTTCCGGAGACGAGATCACCCCGAGCCGCGGCTTTAGACCCGAAAGAAGTCCCGACACGCCAAGCGCGCGATCCTCTTGGGATACAAAAATCAAAAACGGATCGGGCAGTTTGCCGATGGTGCGCGCCTGGCGGCGAAACACATCTGGATCAATATCGGGCGACATAAGCACCACCGCGTTGATCCGATTGATCATCGCCCGGTTGCCGCGCAACGCCGCCTGCCGCATCACCTCCATCACCAGTTGCGCGCCCATGGAATGCGCCACGAGAACGACCCGATCATTGCTGGACCGGGTGAACCGATTGATCAATTGTTCAAGATCATCGCGCGCATAAAGCACACTATCGCGGTCATAGACATAGCCGCGCGGGTCACCGGCAGAAGCCCAGGAAAAGAGCACCATGGGCTCAGCTCCACCAAAATCGGTCTTCATTTGCGCCACGCGGTACATGCCGTCAGACAGATTGACGTTGTACCCATGTACAAAGATCTGGGTCTCTCGCGCGGGACGCCGGGCCTTAACCACACGAACAAATTCGTCTCCGCTTTTGTAGATCTCGGTGTTGGCCAGTACGAAATCCGTCGCAGCATCGGGTGGGCCTTTTGGCCACTCGATCTTGCCCGGACTATGCGTGGGCGGCACAGAAACATCTGCGCGGAAATACCGGATTTCACCGGTGCGTTTCTCTCCAAAAACGCCACCAGTGTTGTCCAACGCGCGTTGTGTCGCCACATAGACCGGCTCGATCGTGGCTTCCGGCACTGTTGTTCCGTACTGCGCAGCAGGACGTTCGCCGCATCCAGCCAAAACCGTCAAAAACAACGAAACTACAGCCAAAGACCGCATGACAGTCACCCCGAATAGACTCACGGGCAAAATAAAAGCCCCTTCCGGGATGCGAAAGGGGCTTCGGTTCACAAATCGTGACGTTTAGACGGAGGCCAACATGCCTTTTTCTTGTGCCAGAATACGCATGCGTTTCTGCAGTTTTTCAAAGGCGCGCACCTCGATCTGACGGATACGTTCGCGGCTCACGTCATATTGGTTGCTCAGCTCTTCAAGGGTCACAGCGCTTTCGCTCAAACGCCGTTGCGCCAGGATATCCTTTTCGCGATCATTGAGCACGCTCATCGCCTCTGCCAACAACTCTCGACGCGCGTCGAGCTCGTCTTGGCGCTCATAATCGCCAGCCTGATCGGCATCCTCGTCTTCGAGCCAATCTTGCCATTGCATTGTGCCTTCGCCTTCGCTGCCAACAGTGGCATTAAGCGAGGCATCCCCACCTGACATCCGGCGGTTCATTGAAACCACTTCATCTTCGCTCACACCCAAATCAGTCGCGATTTTTTTGACGTTATCGGGGTGCATGTCGCCTTCTTCCAATGCGCCAAGACGTGCTTTGGCCTTGCGCAGGTTGAAAAAGAGCTTTTTCTGGGCGCTGGTTGTGCCAAGTTTGACCATCGACCAGCTGCGTAGGATGTATTCCTGAATGCTGGCGCGGATCCACCACATGGCGTAGGTCGCCAGACGGAAACCTTTTTCGGGGTCAAAACGTTTGACAGCTTGCATTAAGCCCACATTGGCCTCCGAGATAACCTCAGCCTGAGGAAGGCCATAGCCACGGTACCCCATAGCGATTTTTGCCGCGAGGCGTAGGTGGCTGGTGACAAGAGAATGTGCCGCTTCGGAATCCTGCTTTTCCACCCAACGCTTGGCCAACATGTACTCTTCTTCCGGCTCAAGTAGCGGAAATCTGCGGATTTCTTGAAGATAGCGGTTAAGCCCTGCTTCCGGCGAAGGTGCGGGCAAGTTTTTGTAATTACTCATTCTCCTGACCCCTCAATGTTTATAACGTTAACATTCATATGGGATTGATATAGAACCAATTCAAGTCCAACTGAACTAAATGGTTTAATAGAAAATGAACGTAAGGAAACCTCAACCTGACTTTGTGACCGCAAACTCACGCGAGTGTGCTCGCGCTTGAAAAAATTCGGCTCAATTCGCCAAAGACTGTAACAATTTGCGCATATCGAGCGGCAGGTCCGCCTCAAATCGTTGATACTCACTTGTTCTTGGATGTTTGAACCCCAAGACCGACGCATGCAGTGCCTGGCGTACGAACTTGTTCGCGCAAGAAAGCCCCGACTCTGTAAACGCCCTAGTGTTAAGCTTTCGCCGTCCACCATAGGTCGGATCACCTAAAAGACCGTGACCGATATGCGCCATGTGGACGCGGATTTGATGCGTGCGACCAGTTTCCAGCCAACACTCGACGCGCGCCACCTGTGCAGGTGTACCAAACTTTTCAACAACCTTCATTCGCGTCACAGCATGCCGTCCGCCAGAAAAAACAACGTACTGCTTTTGGCGATCCGTCTTGTGACGCGTCAGTTGCGTCGTCACTTTAATGACATTTCCACTTTCAAAACTCACACCACGAATTCCATGTAAACGCGGATCAGCCGCATCAGGAACCCCATATGAGACTGCCGTGTA
>JBCDDS010000226.1:0-2678 GCA_039180185.1 Pseudomonadota bacterium
CTCGTAATATCCTGTGAACAGCGGTTCTTCCCCGTCGGTGATTATGACCGGGCGGAAGAAAGTTTCGAAGAACGTTTTCGCGTCGCCGAAGCTTTCGGAGAGCGCGCAGATGGTCGGCCAGTCGCCGTCATCCAGATCGCCACAAGTTTCCCGGAAAGCGACGAGCGCGGCGGTGTGGTCATCCCGCTCCCAATCGTGAAGATCAGCGAAATCCATGAGGCGCACATCGGCACCAGAGGCTGTGGCTGTGAACATCGCCGCAAACGCCCCCGCGAGTGCCGTGCGTCTCATTCGCCAGTTGCGACCAATTGCCAATTGGGATCGTCTGCGCCCATGGTGCGCGCGAAAGTCCATACATCGCGCTGGCGCTTGATCTCGTTCGGGTCGCCTTCAACGATATTGCCGTCGGCATTCTTCACGACAGAGGTGAGTTCGCCAACAAAACGCACCGTGACTTCACCTTCGCTTGTGTCGCGGTCAAACTCCGCCTCCTTCAAGCCAATCTCACGGACGCCAACAAAGCTGGCTTCGACATGTAGACCTTGCTCGTTTCGGGCGTCGATCACTGATTGGAAAGTCTCAGCAATTTCGTCTGAAAGAAAACTCTCGACCTCGGACAAATCGCCCTTTTCAAATGCCATCAGGATCATCTCGTAGGCACCGCGCGAGCCTTCAAGGAACGAGCCGACCATAAAACCTGGTTCGGCCATTTTCATCGCAGCCAGTGCTTTGGCACTTCTAGAACCGTCTTCCACATGGTCGATGATATCGTGGTCAGGACCACCTTCGATCACATCGAAATCCGGCCGACGGGCTGTTGATCGCGAAGTGGTACCACTTTGGGGGTTCTCATACCCTTCCCGTGTGCCCAACACGTTTCGCAATCGAAGGATCAGAAACACCGCAATGCCCGCAAGCACCAGTAGCTGGATCAGGGAGGAGCTCATGTTTCTTCTCAAACCTCTTTGGAATCTTTTGCACGGACACTTATGTAGGGTGGCAGGGCATGCAAGTCCACATGAAGCCCTGCGACGAAGAGGTCGATATGCCGCTCTTTCTACTCTTTCTGCTTGTTCCGCTGATCGAAATCGCACTTTTCATTCAAGTTGGTGGTTTAATCGGCCTTTGGCCGACGCTGGCCATTGTGATTGTCACAGCAATTGCAGGGACTTTTCTTTTGCGAAGCCAAGGTTTTGCAGTGATGAACCAGTTGCGCGGATCGATGGAAAACCTGAACGATCCAACTGAACCGCTTGCCCATGGCGCGATGGTTTTGTTCGCTGGCGCTTTATTGCTGACACCTGGATTTTTCACCGACGCTTTTGGGCTCTCTTTGATGATACCGGGCGTGCGAGGCAAGATATTCAATGCCATCCGGAGCCGCGTAAAAGTCGCGCATTTTACTTATGGCGATGGGCGCCCGCGTGACCCGAATGTCATTGATGCGGAATATCAGGACCTTGACGCACCGAAAGGCCCTTCTGGTTGGACGCAGCACTAACCCTCTGCTAGAGAAACCCGGATTTTAGGATTCTCAAACGGAGACCAAGATGGCCGAAAACGAAAACGGCGCTGCCCCACAACAGCCGCAACTGCCCCAGATGAAGGTTCTCGGTCAGTTTATTCGCGACATGTCCTTTGAAAACATCCTTAGCCGCAAGCAGATTGACGGTCAGGTTACACCTGACATTCAGGTTCAGGTTGCGTTGGACGGTCGTAAAGGAAACGCGGACAATCAGTACGAGGTGGTCTCAAAGTACAACATCACCTCGAAGAACAAGGGTTCAGAAGATGTGCTTTTCGTACTTGAGCTTGAGTATGGTGGGCTGTTTCAGATCGACAATATTTCCGAAGAGCAACTGCACCCGTTTTTGATGATAGAATGTCCGCGGATGACTTTCCCGTTCGTGCGGCGCATTGTCAGTGATGTCACGCGGGATGGTGGCTTTCCACCGCTGAACCTCGACAATATCGATTTCATTGCGCTTTATCGTCAGCAGCTTGCGCAGCGCCAAGCCCAGCAAGCCGAAGGCGCGGCAACGCCCGCCAACTAATCACCTGCTGCCGCGCGCTTCCAGATAGGGTTGTCGATACCTTCGACAAAAGCTGCATGCGCGGCAGCCTCCTCTTCGGTCAAGCGCGATGGCAGTGCAGTAGGCCGCGGGTAAGCACGCCAAGTGTTTGATTTGCCGTCTACTGTGGTTGTTCCTTTTCTATTTGTCAGGACAAGATCGGGCTGTCGCCCGCCAACCAACTCCAGGTACACGTCTGCCAGAATTTCACTGTCTAGCAACGCACCGTGTAACGTACGTGCCGAGTTATCGATGCCATAGCGGCGGCACAGCGCATCCAAGGACGCGGGTGAGCCTGGAAACCTCTTGCGCGCGATATCCAGCGTGTCGATTGCGCGATCAAAGGGCAGCTGTCTCCTTCCGAGCCATTTGAGCTCGGCATTCAGAAATTTCATGTCAAACGCTGCGTTGTGAATGACAAGTTTTGCATCGCCAATGAAGGCAAGGAAATCTGCCACTACATCTTTGAAAACAGGTTTGTCGCGAAGGAAATCGTAGGTCAGCCCGTGGACGTCAACCGCCTCTTTTGGCACGTCTCGTTCCGGATTTATGTACTGATGATAGGTGCGTCCCGTGGGCATGTGCCCTTTCAATTCAACCGCCCCA
>JBCDDS010000227.1:0-2484 GCA_039180185.1 Pseudomonadota bacterium
CGTCATTCGCACGTCACTGGAAACGCTGTTCGCTCAGCTGGGAAAACAAGACGGCGATGCAGACTAGAGCGTTATGCGAAAAGCTGTATCACCTAACGCTGCCTGAAATTGAAGATCTCAACGCGTTAGGTGACGCGTGATGCTTCAGGTCTCTCGTCTAACGCTTTAGTAGGGCTCCGTTGTGGATAGGGGCGAAAACCTGCGCTAACGAAATCTGGGGGTTTCTGCCCCACTTGAACTTGCAGGGTAATCCGTTTGGCAAGCCTTTGATCTAACTGGGAGTGTTTTTGGCCAGAGCCAGACAGTAGTCCCGTTAGGACAGCGAAGGTCGGCAGCGCGGGACAAAGTTGCCGTTGACGGATTGGAGGTAAATGTCCGCTGTCCATTGCCGAAGCATCAGCGGTTCCTAAGCATGCTCGTAGCACCTCGCCCAGCCGCGTACATCTGATCGGGTGTTGCTTTCGCCCGAAGGAGCGCAGAAATTCCAACGACGGAATTCACAAAGTGGGCTGCGAGGTCGTCGAGATCAGTTTCTGCATCAACGTCCCCATCACTTAAGGCATTTTCCAGTGCGTTGCGAAAACCCTTCGTTAACCTGTCGAGATAAGCATCGACGTACTTAGCGCTCCCCGGGTCCAATGCGGCGCGTTCAACGGCAGTGTTTGCCATGAGACAGCCAAGACCCCGGAATTTGGTTTCACTTGCTGAAGCGTAACCCAGAAACGCATCACGAATAGACTGCGCATTGGCATCTGATGCTTCAATCGGTGCCAGCACACGAGATAGATTGATCTCGCTGTAGCGGTCCAGCGCTGCTTCGAATAGCTCCTGTTTGGACCCGAACTCAGCATACATGCTCTTCCGGTTCATCCCCAGATCGTCAACGAGCTCAGCAGTGCTCGTCGCCGAGTAGCCTTGCCTGCGAAACAGCTCGATGGCGCGGTCAAGAACCTCTTCGCGTTTGTATCCTTTTGGGCTGGGCATCGGTGTCCTCGAAATTTGTTGTTGACTCCATGGTAATCGATCAGTTACCCATGTCAAGGTAATCGATCAGTTACCATGGGGAAATTGGTCATCAGCAACCAAACGAGGAGAAAGATCATGGATACGAACACAATCACAGTCGTCTACAAATGGACCGCGAAACCGGGGCAGCTCGATGCTCTCAAGGGCATCTATGACGGGGTCACCGATGCCATGCAGGCCAACGAACCCGGTGCCTTAGAAGTGCAGGTCTATGTGTCGGAGGATGAAAATGCGCTCTATGTGCGCGACGTCTTCGCAGATGCGGGTGCACTGGGCTTTCACCTGAGCGAAACGGCAGGTCCCCATTTTCCAAGCCTTCTCGAAATCGCCACACCGGGCGCCTTTCTTTTCTTCGGCGATGTCCCCGCTGAGATGCAGCAGGCCGCTAAAGGCATGGGCCTCGCCGCCGAATTCGCGGGCCACAGAGTTGGCTTCAACCGCTGAACCGAACGACAGATCAAACCAAACCAAAACACAGAAAACCAAAGGATAGACCAATGACCTTCGCAAACCTGAAAACAACCGCCGCAGCAGCAATCATCGCCGTTCTGGGCGCACCTGTTCTGGCCGATAATGGCTCAGAAATCGAACTCACCTACGTTTGGACTGCTCATGAAGGGCAGGAAGAGCGACTTGTTGCGACCTATGGTGCTGTCGGAGAGATGCTGGAAGCCAATGAACCCGGTCTGCTCTCCTACGAAATAGCCGTTTCCGAAACGGGCAATCAAATTATCATTCATGAGGTGTTTGAAGATGGGAACGCACTGGCCTTCCATCTTTCCGAGACAGCAGCCCAATTCTTCCCGCAGCTTGTCGAATTCGCGACGCCGGGTCCGTTCATCTTCCGTGGCGATGTGCCGGAAGAGCTCAAGGCCGCAGCCTATGGCATGAACATGGGCGCTATCTTCACAGGCGACTGGGACGGCTTTGAGCGGGAATAACCTCTCTCTGACCTTATTTCCCAAAAAGGGAGAGCAGTCATAAGTTGGCTGCTCTCAATTGCTTTGCACCCCCGGTAGCGGGCATTCGTGTTGAGTGCAGCATCCGTTACTTCGGGCTCACAGCCGCCATTTTCCGCATCGCAGAGAGGAACGCGACCTTAGCGCAGAAATCCGCCCCTATCCGCAATTGACCTCTAGCACGGCGTTCGGGTTGGGCCTGCCTTCGGCGCGGATGCATCAGGCCGGGATAGGGACGACCGTCCAGTTCTTTGTGATCTTGGTGCCTGCACCGCCGATGACCTTTTCAATCGGGCAGTATTTGGAAAGATCGACCTTGATCGCCTCCATTTGCTCGGGCGTTGCGTCCGTTTCCAGGGTGATGTCCATGACAACATCCTCAAAGGGGACGTCGATCTCTTCTTGCAACCACACGCCACGCCGGTCGAGAATGCAGCTTAGCTCGATACCCATGATACCGGTTTTGACACCCATGTGATGGGCGATCCGCTGTGTGATC
>JBCDDS010000228.1:0-2130 GCA_039180185.1 Pseudomonadota bacterium
GCAGCATGTCAACCGCAATCATGAGATTGTTGGGATCGATTTGGTTGAAGTGGCGCCAGATTATGACCCGACGGGCTCGACATCCATACTTGCCGCACAGCTTTTGCTAAACCTTTTGGGATTTGTATTTCACGCGCGCAGCGGGTGATCGAGAATATCGCGCAACGCTGCATAGTCTGCCAAACCAAATTGCGCACCCAAAGTAACTTGCCAGCGCTTATCAAAAGCGTCCCGAACAGCTTGAGACACTTGTGGCTTACCAGCGCCCGCCGTACCTTTGACGACCTTTGATGTTGTGCCTCCGGGTGGTAAGCCACAGACCGCATCACGTGCTTGGCTTGTAAGATGGTCATTGAACTGGTCTTCGCGCGCTTTCATGAAGTCAAATGACGCTTGTCGGGTCGCGACTTCTCGAGCTTGCGCCTCCTCGACCCCAATGAAATCCGCAACGCGGTTAACTACTTTTGGCAGGTCTGTTTTCATGGTCTCAAAGCTGAATAGCAGAACATCGGCGCGCTCGCGCACTGCCCACCAAGAGGCCGCATGATCCCAGTAATTGCGTCCCTCGTCACGTTCCAGAAAATAATTTGCAAAGTCTTCGATTCCGATTGTGCCGGGTTCGAAAAACCATCCTTCAAAAAACGCATGCATCGACACCATCGCATCGATTGGATCGCGCAAAACGACGATATAGCGTCCGCCCTTGGGTATTCGATCCCACCCCAGATGGCTTTTGAAGGCTCGTGGTCGAGCCATTTGCGCCGTGACATCAAGCTGCATATCGTGCCCCAACTCTAGCCACGGAACAACCTCAGAGATTTCGTTAAAATTCATATCACCGCCGGTGCGAAGCCCATGGACGATCTGTTGCATCCAAGTGGTACCGCATTTTGCGAAAGGAGAGACAAAAACGTCTGTCGGTTCGGGTTGAAATGCCAAGGCTTTCTCCAAACCCTCGGCCGTCATAAAGCGGCTCAGCGCCTCTTTGACACCTGCAACGTTCGTTGGCCGTTTATGCACCCTGTTCGCCTCTATTCTTGATGCTTTTCAGGCACTGGATCGTGACCGCATTGACCCCAAGGGTTGCACCGTAGGATACGTCCGGCCGCCATTATGCCACCCCGCAGGGCACCGTGTTTTTCCAAAGCGTCCAGCGCATACTGGCTACATGTCGGTTGAAATCGACAATTGTAGCCAACCCAAGGGCTCAGGATCAGGCGGTAAGCACGAATTGGCAATGCCAGAATATGGGCTAAGGGTGAGATGACACTACGCTCTCAGAAATATTTCTGTTTCAAGGTAAAATTAGTGGAAGTTTTCCTCGGATAAAGCGCTATTTTCCAAGTCTTGAAATAAAGAGAGTAGACGTCAGCGATGGCATTGATCTTCATTCTAATTGTTACAGCTATCGTTGTGCTGCTTTTCATCCGGCCTACGCTTATGCGGGAAGCATCAGACCCCCGCCTTCGCCCGGTCACCCAGGATGAAATCGAACGCGGCGTCGCACGGCTTTCCGCTGAGCGTTTACCAATAGTTCGTCTGCATTGCACAAATGAAGCACCTGGTTCAGCCAACACATCCATCGGCGGCCGCATTTGGGTGCCAGACGCCAAGACGTCCTGGCCGGTTGATGCTGACGGCGTTCCATATCTGCATCTCGCGCAGATCAATTTTACTGAGTTTGATGCGCCCGATGGGTTTCCTGAATTCGGTCTAATCCAGATTTTTATTCATCCAGAACGGTTACGGGCAGGAAATCCGGACCATGTGGATCAGCCTCTCATGATCCGCTGGTACGACACGATTGAGAGGGGAATTTCGCTCTCTCAACCTGAGGAAAGCGTAAACGCCCAAAACCTCATCTTCGCAACCTCGATGGCACAAACCACCGGAGTGCTCCTGCGCCCGGAGCCACGAGATCTGCCGGCTAACCCCTACGCATGGCCATTTAACAGAGAGGTCGCAGGAGATTTGACGACGCGCCGACCGATTGATGATGCCACGGCAGAGCTTCAGCAAGGTTTGCACGGAAAATTTGACGATATCGTCAATGCACATGGAGCGCATTGGCTCGGTGGGCATCCCGGGTTTGCGATTGACGATATCCGTGGTTATCACCCGCCTTTGCAA
>JBCDDS010000229.1:0-2056 GCA_039180185.1 Pseudomonadota bacterium
GCCGATTTCCAGACCGTTATCTTCACCGGGGCTTCCTTTGCAGTGGCGTCCGCGATTATTTTGGGCCGAATAGTTTACCTAGAGCATCGCAAGACCGCGTGACCGAATTGGTTGAGCGCACCCTAACCATCACACCGGACATTCGTGCCGTATGCAGCATCGGACAGTTTGGGCTCACACCGGACATCTGACTGCTTCACTCGAAAATCTGAAGCTGTTCAGCACTGGCGAGGTCGGCTTGCGGACGAAGCGGCCGTTGCCATCTGTCTTCGAATAGCCTTCAATATTTTCATCCCATTTGCACTCAGTATAGGCGAGAGTTAGATGCCCGAGGCGTTCATTGTCAGAGAGTTTGAAGTTGATGGAAAATCTGTCGAATGCCGTTTTTTCCAGCCTGAAGAAGATGAAGTGGATTATGTCTGCCGCTATGAGATTGACTGGCCGAACAAGGTTGTAGCAAGCAAATCCTTTGGCGTTGATCAGGTTCAAGCGCTTCTCTTGGCTATGCAGAAAGCACACGTTGAGTTGCTATTTGCGCGAGTTAAGAACCGGCAGCGTGTCGAATGGCTTGAGGACGAGAATCTCGGTCTCCCGATTTCTGATGCTGTTCAGGATTGGTCGCCCAAGAACAGTTATTAGTTCCGATTGACGTGACACTTTGGGCTCGTAGCTGCCATCGAGTGCGTTGCAATATCCACACCACAAGGAGCCAATGCTAGCCTCGAGGACGGCCCAGAGCGGACCTTTTGGCCCGATGCTCTGATGCTGCACCCGCAGCCCGCGTTGCTGCCGTTCGCTGCACGTGCCCAGTCTCCGGGGTAATAGCGACTAAGTCTCGGATGAAGTGTGCATTTGATGGACAATGCGCGAAGCAAATCCGTCTATTCGGCCAAGTTCTGGCTTTGATGATCAACCTTTGCGGCAGTTCCTCTACTCGTGCGCCAACTCTTTCAGCACAACGTGGCTTTGAAACCCGTCCACAGGTGGCTGAAACAGGTAGGTATCAGCAAATTCGGAAAATGCTTCCATGGACTCACACCGCATGAGCAAAACTACGTCATCTTCTCCGGTGACGGACCAAACACGCTCGACATCCGGGTGGACACCGAACTGCTTCATCAATGCCCCGATCTGTTTCAACTTGAGCGGATCAAAGCGCACCAACACGAACACAGTTGTGCCTTTGCGTTTGTAAACCGGATTGACTACAGCGACCACACGCTCAATCGCACCAATCTTTCTCAGGCGCTGAAGTCGGCGCAAGCAAGCTGCGGGAGAGAGACCGACCTCCTGCGACAACTGGTTACCGGTTTGACGTGCATCCTTCTCCATGGCGGCAAGAATTTTCTGGTCGAAGCGATCAAGGTCTTCCACGGTCAACACCCCGCAAACGGTCACCCGCGAGATTCTCGCATACATCGACGAAACATGCGAAATCTTCGTCCCAATGAGATGCATTTGATCCCAGTTCTCGCCAACTCGCGCCTATAAACAGCGCAGGCCCTGCTTAGAGCCACACTAGAAAATCAACCATAACCAGCCCTGGTTCGACGCCAGGCCGCCATGGCTCGCGGGTCATGGTTTGGAAGCCCTTTGACTGGAAAATGACATGCAAATCAAAGCAAACCGCCCTGCATCAGGACAGGCACTACCAAACACCGTTCTGGAAATCCTGACCAACATTGGGACTCCACAGCGACTGCTTAGCACCTGGAATTGGAGTGCTGATCCGTCGGTCGGCAAAGGCAAGAGGCTAAGCCTTAGTTGGAGACTGGATGCCGGATGGGAACAGCGTGCCCTGGCAGAACTCAGGCGCATGAGCGACCGCGAACTCGCAGACATCGGCCTTTCCAGGTCGGACTTGACCTTGGAGGGTTTGACGATCGCGGGGTCCAAAAGAGCGCTCGAGCAGGATGCGATCGCGAAGGAAATCGCGGAATTGAGTAAGATGCGTGGAGCAGATCATCGTGGAGATTAGCATCGAGAACGCCGGACCGTACAACAGCGTCCGGCTCTACGGTCAGCTTGATAGCAAAGGCGCGGGCTCAATTTACGA
>JBCDDS010000230.1:0-2055 GCA_039180185.1 Pseudomonadota bacterium
CGGCCCTAGATCAGGCCCTTTATCGTGCCGGTGAGAACCAACTCACAATTCTGAAGGAAGCCACGGCACTTGCGGAGTATCTCGACGCTCGCCCGGCTTCATCCTGGGTAGTCTGGGACATTGCTGACGTTGCGCCACAACAATCAATGTCCGCTTCTCGCCTGAAGCTGCCGATTCCAGAACTTGGCCGAGTTTCTTACTTGAGGCGAATTTAAGACGCTGTGTCTTCAGTGCTCTGCCTAGGCAGCTCGAGTACATCTCTTGTCAGTCCGTCAGGAAAAGTTTCCCGGGCGATTACCTTTCCTCCTAAAGACTCAGCAAGGCGACGTGCTGCGATATTGTCATCGTTCATATGCGTTTCCACTAACCGCCATCCGAGCACTTCGTATCCGAAGTTGATTGCAGCAAACGATGCCTCACGGGCATATCCTTTTTTGCGTGCATCCGGAACGATCCACCATGTAAGTTCGGATCGAGGATACTCGTGTGGCCACCACAAACCGCAGCCATCGATCATCTCGCCGGAACTCTTGAGTGAGACTGCCCACCGCCCCTATCCGCGGAGTGCCCAATGACCCAAATCTGTTGCCAAGACTCGCCAAGAATCACCTGAGCTTAATGGTCCACCATAGGTGGCGGATGCTTCCTTATCGGCAAAGAATTCCTCATAAACAGGAAAGTCGGCAGGCCTTGGTCCCCGAAGGATCAATCGATTGGTCTTGATTATTGGAATTGTCATTCGGGCTTAGACACTGAATTTATCATACACATCTGTCTAATATGTACGGCTGAGCTGATCCAGCACAGATTTGAGCGTCCGGTTTTGGGTGTGGGTTCAACGGGTGTGTGCAACACAGTCTGCAAAGGTTTCAGCTGGTGTTTGGTAGTTCAAGGTTTTTCTTGGTCTTTCGTTAAGTTGCCTTGCGATAGCGTTTAGCTTTGCTTGGGAATGGACAGACAGGTCTGAGCCCCGGGGCAGATATTGTCGGAGCAGGCGGTTCGTGTTTTCGTTTGATCCGCGCTGCCAAGGCGCTTGAGGATCACAGAAGTAGACGTCGACATCCGTTGCGATGGCCAAGCGGCGATGGTCTGCCAGTTCCTTGCCGCGATCCCAAGTGAGTGACTTATAGAGGTCTTTCGGCAACCGCTTTGACTGCTTGATGAGGGCTGAGATGACGCTCTGGGTATCTTTGTTCGCGACCTTGACGAGCATGACATAGCGCGAATGGCGTTCGACGAGTGTTGCGATATAGCTGTTGTGGGAACCAGCGATCAGATCTCCTTCCCAATGACCCGGCACAGCACGGTCTTCAACACATGGCGGTCTTTGGCGAATGGAGACAGCATCTTTGATCTGGCCATGGCCTTCACGCTTCAAGCTTGCATGACGTGAGCGCCGGATTGTGCGCCGTGCGCGCAAATGATCCAGCAGCTCTTTCTTCAGAACGCCCCGCGCCTGAATATACAGGCTCTTATAAATCGTTTCATGCGACACCTGGCGATGTGCCTCTCCTGGAAACCGGCGCTTGAGCCACCCGGCAACTTGCTCTGGAGACCACTTGCGCTGCAGCTTAGCGGATACTGTGCGCGCCAAGGCAGGATAACAAGCCAATTTGCAGACCTTGGGCCTGCGCGCGCGATCCCATGCAGATTGATCAGACTTGGTTGCACGGTATGAGGTTCGTCCTCCATTGCGTGCAACTTCGCGGCTGATGGTCGACGCGGCGCGGCCCAACTGACGGGCAATCGCACGATAAGACTGCCTGGCCACCAGACCGCGTGATATCTCTTCACGCTCTGCTAGGCTTAATGCACGCGGGCCGCGTTTGCGGTCTGGCGGACGGATACCGCCCGTCGGCGAGATCACAGAAAAAACCGATGATGAATTTCGGTCAAACACGCGGCCAATCGAGGTCATCGACTCCCCGCGTTGCCAACGATCCCAGATCTCAGCGCGTTGAGCGGCAGAATAAATAATCCGACGACGATACTTCATGGCGGGCACTCCAGTTTCTTTCAAAAACTAAAGTGTTGCGACGAACCGTTGAACCCACA
>JBCDDS010000231.1:0-2046 GCA_039180185.1 Pseudomonadota bacterium
AGGGAGGCCAAGATTCTGTCCAGGTTCCGAAAGATAGCCACGACTTTGCAATCAGGCAAAAGCGCCTCGATGCGCTGAAGGTTTTGTGACGTAAGAATGGATTAATGAACGTCCACGGTCTTCGCCGTGCTCAGGAAGACGTGGGCGAGGAGGCGTTCGAAAAATACACCTACTATGAGCGTTGGATCGCCTCAGTGAACCAGAACATGATCGAGGCTGGCGTTTACACGCTCGAAGAGCTTGGAGCCCGGATGGAAGAGGTAGCCGCACGCGGACCAACATACGGCGAGGCACAAGGTGACTAAGATACGCGTCAGAACCATGTGTCCACCAGGCCATGTACGCGCGCCATACTATCTGCGAGGAAAAACTGGAGAAATTGAGCGTGAGCTTGGTCCGTTCGGCAATCCAGAGCTGCTCGCCTATGGTTTGGAAGGCGAGAATAAAACCCTCTACAGAGTACGCTTCACCATGGCAGAACTTTGGGGTGACAATGCCGAGCATCCCAATGACACGCTCGACGCCGAGTTGTATGACCACTGGCTTGAAAGGGTGTGACAATGCCGCATGACCATCACGATCACCAAAGCCCTTCTGGCCACCCTTTCCGGGCAGACAACGACGCACCGTTGACCTATTGGCAACAGATGGAAATCGCTGTGCGGGAGCTCCTGATAGAGAAAGGTCACCTGACGCCTGCCGAAATTCAGGCGCAGGTCGAAGCCATGGATTCCCGCTCTCCGGCTAATGGCGCAAAGGTTGTGGCGCGCGCCTGGGTCGATCCGGGCTTCAAAGCGCTCTTGCTTGAAGATGCCTCTGAGGCAAGCCGCTCCATGGGGCTCGATATCGGCCCTCTGCGTCTTATTGCTGTAGCGAATACCCCAGAGGTTCATAATCTAATCGTTTGCACGCTTTGCTCTTGTTATCCGCGCGATCTTCTTGGCCTGCCGCCAGACTGGTACAAAACCCGTGCTTATCGTTCACGGGCAGTGAAGGAGCCACGCAAAGTGCTGCAGGAATTCGGCGTCGACCTTCCAGATAGTATGAAGGTGCGCGTGCACGACAGCACCGCAGATATGCGCTACATTGTCTTGCCCTCGCGTCCTGAAGGCACGGAGGACATGAGCCAAAACGAGCTTGCCGAACTCGTCACACGCGACTCTATGATCGGTACGGGACTTGCGCGCAGTCCGGTAGATGCTTGAAACTCTTCCATCAGCGACGTAACTCCGCCCAATGAGTGCGGAAACCCCACAAGTAAAGCTTTCTTTGAAAGAGCGCATTATCGGTCTGGCGATGATGACCCCAATCGTGCTGTCGCGTGCGCTGCCCTATCGCTGGCGCATACCGTTTGCCGGATGGCTAACGTCAAGCATCGTCGCTCCGATTGCTGGGTACAACAAACGCGTTCGGGACAATCTGGCGATGGTTTGTCCTGAACTTTCGCAAGAAGAAGTGCACAAAATCACGCGTGAAGTGACCAACCACGCCGGTCGCAACATAGTCGAGCTGTTTTCACCCGAGTTTGTTGATTATGCGAAAAAATCACCAATCGTCGGACCCGGCAAGAAAGAAATGTTTGAGGCTCTGGAAGCTGGCAAACCAGTTATCTATGTGACCGCTCATTTCGGATCATTCAACGCCTCTAGGCTCACGATTAAAGCCAGAGGGGTTGATCTTGGTGTCTTCTATCGGCCCATGTCCAACGGGCTTTTTAACCCGTTATACATTGAGGCCATGCGCCGCCTGTCTGAACCGATGTTTGAACAGGGACGACGCGGCATGATGCAGATGGTCAAACATGTGAAATCGGGCGGTGTGCTTGCGATCCTGAACGACCTTAAGACCGTTGATGGCGTGCCGTTAGAGTTCTTTGGTCAACCGGCGCTGACCTCACTGGCAACGGCGGAAATCGCACTAAAGTTCGATGCGCTTTTGGTTCCAGCATGGGGGTTTCGCGAAGCAGACGGTTTGAACTTCAAAATCTACGTCGAAGAACCGATACCGGCCAGCGATCCGGTGACAATGACGCGGGCATTCAACGAC
>JBCDDS010000232.1:0-1938 GCA_039180185.1 Pseudomonadota bacterium
CGCTGTCTGTCCGATCAATGATGTTTGATTGACGATCCGATTGTATGCATTCGGGTCCGTGTCGCCTTCGCTGTTGATCACCAGGACTTTAGACCCGCTGTTGAGATCAAGGGCTCTTCGAACGTCAGGCAAGTGCTGGAGTGCAAGCAACGCGCCCATCCCGCAGGCGCCTGTTTCCCCAGACACAAAACTTGGGTCTCCTGTGTCGTTTCGCGCACAATATCGCATAGCTTCTTCGGCAAACGAGTCTTCCATGCTCAAAGCCGAGTGTGCTGACTGTTTGAACAGGAGCCACGGCAAATATGATGTCGTGCCGACAGCTATCCCCACCATAATGGTTTCGTGATTCCCGCCGACAACTACGGGCTTGCGTTCGCGAAAGCTGGCCAATGTTGAGGCCGCGTTTGTCGCTTCTATGAGGACAAATATCGGCATTTCGTCGCTTGGCCATGAATTTATAAAGTGCGCCATAATCGCGGCGGCCATTCCTCCACATCCAACTTGCAAAAATACGTGTGTCGGTAAGTTGCGGTCGAGCTCCTGGACAATTTCTTCGGCCATGAGGGTATAGCCTTCCATGACGCGCTGGTGAGGGAGCATGTAGTCCTTGGTTGATATGTCTTGAATCAAAGACCAACCATTTGCGCTGGCATCATTCTGTAGGCGTTTGAAAGTTTCATCATAGTTGGCGTCTATCCGAACAATCTCTGCTCCATATTGGGCGATTGCGTCCTCTCGATCTTTCGACACGACATTCGGCAAATAGATCTTTACGGGAATACCAAACAGACTCGCGCCCCAGGCAAGTGATCGACCGTGGTTCCCGTCGGTCGCTGCGGCTCCGCAAAATCCATAAGCTTCGCATTCCCCCTTGAACAGCTCTTCATAGCTTGGGCGGTGATTTGCTATTTCAAAAATATGGTCCCGCAAGGCTTCACCCAGAGCATATGCGCCGCCCAATGACTTGAAGCTCTTAAGTGGTGCGCGCCGGCCTTCATCTTTCACGAAAACGTTCTGGATGCCGCACTGCTGAGCGAACATGCGCATCTCATGAAGAGGCGTTGATTGAGCGACGCCCCATGTCGACAATTCTTCTCTGGCGAGTTTTGCGCGGTCTAAGATGACCGGCAAATCCTCCAAGTCAGAGTAGGGTGCATTCGGCGCGAAAAATGGGTTCAGCTGAAAGTCTGACATCCGTATCCAATCTTGAGTTCAGTTTTCCAATGGAATTCTTATCGTGCCATTTTGTATCCAATAAAGAGGTTGCTGCCAATATACAATTTGAAGGATCAGTGGCGAATATTCATCCTATATCGCGCCGCGATCACTCGAATATTGGCTGGCGCGCCAGGCACTAGGAGTACAAAAACGTCATAAAACCAAATACATAAAGGGTCTTGATTATTCTTTGGGCTGAAGGTGCGCGTAAATGTTGCATCGAAGTCACTTTGCCGATTATTTTGTGACGGGTCCGTAACGCGGGCTTGCAATTCGATAAAATTGGATACAGAAATGTGACATCCTCTCCGGATCTGCCAACGAGCGAGAGTTGGTGTCGATGCGCTGGATGAGGTGGGTGACGAATGAAAGCAAAGGAATAGATTCATGCGGGCGTCAAAATTAAAAATGTTACTCTTGGGATCTGCAGCATTTGCGGCAGCCGGTCCCTTAGGTGTGTCACTTGCTCAGGAAGTTGGTGAATCAGAGGCTGACCGGTCGTTGGACAAGATCGTCGTCGTCGGTTCGCGGATTGGTTCAGCAACAGCTGAGTCTGACACGACGAGCCTTCCGGTGCAGTACATTACACGCGATCAGTTTGACTATACGCCTGCAGAGTCGATCGCAGACTTCACGAGGCGTTTGCCTGTGAACACGGGGAGCATTTATTCTAAGTTGAACGCTGAGTTAGATGGTGGACAAAGTTACGTGAAACGTCCC
>JBCDDS010000233.1:0-1667 GCA_039180185.1 Pseudomonadota bacterium
CGACTCACCACGATTGGTGCGATTTACTTGGTCTTCGTCTGCTTGATGCCAGAAGTCCTGCGCCGCTATGTGCCGGGCATCCCATTCTATATCGGTGGGACAAGCCTACTCATTGTGGTCTCAGTGACGATGGATACGGTGACGCAAATTCAGTCTCACTTGATTGCTCACCAATATGAAGGGTTGATCAAGAAATCGCGGTTGGGAGGCAAGCGAAAGAAATGAATCTGATCCTGTTTGGACCGCCAGCGGCCGGTAAGGGCACGCAGGCCAAGAAACTTGTCGCAGAACGCGGCTATATCCAACTCTCTACCGGCGACATGCTGCGTGCAGCTGTGGCTTCGGGGTCTGAGCTTGGCAATAAAGTAAAATCCATCTTGGAATCAGGGGCGCTTGTTTCGGACGAGATCGTAATCGCTTTGATCGATGACCAGCTCGACACCAATAAGGGCGCAGCTGGCTTTATCTATGATGGCTTCCCGCGCACCGTCGGTCAGGCGCAAGCGCTCGATAAGCTGCTCGAAAGCCGCGGCGAAAAAGTCGACACGGTTATTCGACTTGTTGTGGATGAGGCCGCTCTGCTCGAGCGCGTTACCAAACGTTTCGAAGAGCAGGGGCGCAAGGATGATAATCCCGAAACCTTCTCAGTTCGCTTGGAAAAGTATAATGCAGATACCGCACCTCTGGTCCCGATTTATGCCGAGCGCGGGATCTTGCATGAGGTTGACGGCATGGCCTCAATCGATGAGGTTAGTGGGGGAATCGATGCGGCCTTGAAAGAGGCTGTTTGAAGCTGCGTGAACCGCTGATTCAGTGGTTGACGTACCAATTGTTGCGTCTATAACGACGCACTTCGTTAAGAGGATGAGTCTGCAAGCGGGCAGCGGTGTTTTTGCTGTGCGAACTGCGGCTTTCTTTTTGAACTATTAGGAGACTGGCTTTGGCCCGTATTGCAGGCGTCAATATACCGACGAATAAGCGCGTTCCAATCGCGCTGCGTTACATTCATGGCATTGGCCCAGCCAAAGCCGACGAAATTTGTGAGAAGATTGGCATCACCCCAGAGCGCCGTGTGGCAGATCTGTCTGATGCAGAAGTCATCAAAATCCGTGAAACGATTGATAGCGACTATATGGTTGAAGGTGACCTTCGCCGTGAAGTGTCGATGAATATCAAGCGTCTTATGGACCTTGGTTGCTATCGCGGTCTTCGTCATCGTAAGCGCCTGCCGGTTCGCGGCCAGCGTACGCACACCAACGCTCGGACCCGTAAGGGCCCAGCCAAGCCGATTGCCGGCAAGAAGAAATAGGATCTTCGAGAGATGGCCCGTCAGACAACTCGCGTAGCACGCCGCGCCCGGAAGAATATCACTTCCGGCGTTGTGCATGTTAACTCAAGCTTCAACAACACGATGATCACCATCTCAGACGCGCAGGGGAATGCCATTTCTTGGTCTTCAGCCGGCACGATGGGCTTTAAAGGATCTCGTAAGTCGACCCCTTATGCTGCGCAGGTCGCCGCAGAGGATGCCGCAAAGAAAGCCATGGAGCATGGCCTTCAAACGGTTGAAGTCAACGTTCGTGGACCAGGCTCTGGCCGTGAGAGCGCGCTTCGTGCCCTGCAGGCTGCTGGCCTGACAGTGACCGCGATCCGCGACACCACACCGA